>CAZZIS010000104.1:0-7600 GCA_964654445.1 uncultured Thioalkalispiraceae bacterium | reverse complement strand
CATCAATATTTATTTCATCAGAACTTCCGAGCCGCGTAATTTTACTGGATTCTATTGTTCGCATGAGTTTAATTTGCATAGCATCAGAAATATTACAAATTTCATCTAAAAATAAAGTACCGCCACTCGCTTGTTCCATTAAACCTTTTTGACGATGTACTGCACCTGAAAAAGCATTTTTTTCATGTCCAAAAAGTTCACTTTCCAGCATATTTTCATTTAGTGCGCCACAGTCCACCGTTACAAAAGGAGCATCTTTACGCGAACTATAATCATGCAGGGCTCGCGCAACAAGTTCCTTCCCCGTTCCGGATTCACCTGTGATTATGACATTGCAATTAACATCAGTAACTTTTTCAACTGTATTAAACAATGAGCGCATAACAGGTGTATCACCAATCATGCCAAAACGATTACGTTTCTGACCTAAACGTCGTTTTAATAATTTATTTTCATTTTTCAGTCGTACTCCTTTCATTGTACGATCTAACATCAGTTTTAATTCTGTGAAATCAAAGGGCTTTTTAATGAAATCAGTTGCACCACGCTTCATCGCTTCAACTGCATTTTCAACCGATGAGTAACCTGTCATAACTAACACTGGAACACTTTCATCAATTGCACGTAATTCGGACAAAAGTTCAAAACCGTTCATTCCGGGCATACGCAAATCAGTAATGACAATATCTGCATTCGATTTTATAAATGCATTAAGGCAGTCTTGTCCACTTTGAAAAACAGAACAAGTATAATTAGCATTATCGCAATTTCGTTTCATCACCCTGCCGGTAACAATATCATCATCTACAAACATAATTTTTGTCTGCTTATCCGACATTCCTTGCCTCCAGGTAATCCAGTTCTTTGTTTTCGATTTTGCCATTTACTGGCAATATAATATTAACCTTAACACCAGCCTCTTCCATATTTTCAATCGATATACTTCCTCCGTGATGTTTAATAATGCCATAACTCACGGACAGACCCAGCCCCGTTCCTTCGCCTTCTGATTTTGTGGTGAAAAAAGGATCAAATATCTTTGAAAAATCATTACCTTCTATACCTTTTCCCTGGTCTATAATTTCTACAACTAAATTTTTATTTTGTTTTTTGGCATTAATTAATATCTTTGCTTTAACCGATGATGCTTGTATTGCATTTAATAGTACATTAACCAATACCTGTTGCAGCATACCTGCATCACCTTCCATAATTAAATCTTTTTCTATAGCAGTAACCAGGTTAATCTCTGATGATTCAATACGGTGATGTAATAATTCTAATGTTTCTTCGATAAGTTCGGACAAATTAAACACTTCGTAACGTGGTTCATTTTCACGAGCAAAATTTAATATCCCCTGAATAATACGTGCGCAACGTTGTCCTTCTTTTCTTAAAAGGAGAATATCATTCCTGGTATCATCATGACCTTCACCCAAAGCTTCTTCAATTAATGTTGCCAGTGACATAATATTCATTAATGGATTATTAATTTCATGACCAATACCCGCCGCCATTTGACCTAATGCAGCAAGACGTTCAGATTGACAGATGGCCCGAACTGCTTTTTCATGTTCTTTTTCAGTTTGTTCCAGTGTCGTTGTTAGGTAATTAAACGCTTTACCTGCTAATCCAACTTCATCATTTACAGGACCGCTGTAACGTACTCCACGTTCCCCATCAGCAAATTTATGTATAATTTCAGCAAGTTTATGAACTGGTTGAGTTAAACGACCCGATGCCCATACCGCAAGCAATAAACTTACAAGAACAAGGCTACCTAGCAACAACCAGATTGATCGACGCATGTTATTAACTGATTCGAATATTTTTTCACTTGAGGCTTCAATTAACAATAGCCATTTTGTATCACGATTTTTAAAGGGCGAAATAGCTTTATAAAAAAACATGCGCCCATCAGCATGAAAGGTTGAGCCGAATGAATCAATAAATTGCATTTCTTTCCATTCTTCTGCTGTCACTTGATTTGTGAAACGGAAATCTGTATTTAATTGATTAGCAAAACGTTTTTTGCTATCCGGATGATAAAGATAGATACCATCACGAAGTTTATTCTTATTAATTTCAACTATAAAACTATTGGCCGGATATCCTTTCATGGTAGATTTCACAGCTGAATCCAGACGAGTCCCCCACATATTAACAACAAGTAAACCTTGTAGCCGATCAACTTCATCCCGGACAGGTACAGAATAACGCACCATTGATGGACAAAAATCTGCACCGAAAGTTACTTGTCCTAATTCAAAATCTGAAATAACAACTTTACCCTGATGCGCAGATTTAATAGCTTCTTTAAAAAAACGTTTAGGTGATTGATCTGCAATATAGTAACGATTATTCTTCTTATCGTAATTTTTTGCTTCAATGGGTTTGCCTTCTTTAACTTTGACCAGAGATTTACCCGAGGTATCAATAAAACGTAAGGCCTGAATGCTGGGGACAGAATGTTGGTAGTTTAAAAAGAAGAGTTCCAGATCGATCGCACGTTTACTATATGTGGTTGCTTTTTTAGGCACGACACTGTTAGCAAAATTTCGTACTGCCGGTACGCGAGACAAGCCATTAGCAATTGATTTTTGGTTATTCAGGATTAAAGTAAGTTCACCTGCCATCTTGTCGAGAGAGGCATTAATTTCATGCTCAGTACGCAACTGAACTTCCTGTTCCATACGCTCAACAACACCAAACTGTAAAATCAGTAATGGGACTGTCGTCAATAATGAGATTGCGATGAAAAACTTATGTCTCAGTTGCATTTAGCAAAAACCCATAGAATTGCAAGATGCAAACAATTCTAGGCTAGCTTAACCAATAAGACAATTAAATAGGCTTATTAAGTATGTGATAATATACTAAATTTTGCAAAAACAAATATTTTTATTTCATTTTGCACCACTAAAGCCGAGCTACGGTAAATGAACTAAATTTAGTGGTTAACGATATATCTTAAAACAATAGTTTATATTTAATCTGTTAATAAATAGCTTACCTTAATAGATTGCCGCTGCGTCGGCCTGATACCCTCTTTATTATTCTTGGTGTGGGGCACTATGAGACCGACCTGCAATTGTCTTTTACACAGATCAGATTATTTTGATCTTTGGAGTAAGTGCTTCAGATCAAAGCGATAAATAAAGCCAGGCAAGGCAAAAACAAGGAATAAACAAAAGGTTGAGGCATAAAACTCCCAGTCCTGTGGGTATATATCTGAGGTAAATTTCTTTTCGATACCTAAAGCGACTAAACCAATCAGCAGATATAAAATAAACCATTCCAACAAACTCAGCCAAACGGACTTTTTAGCTGATTTAACGGCTATCACACCAAACAGACGTTCGCTTATCCAGGGTAGATTAGCTGCAATAAATGCAACCACAAGAAAAATTATGATGATGGTACTTAACATGAAAATGCCCTGTTCTTAGCTAGGATACAGCGAGGGCATCATTCTAGCGTATTTAGTGAATTAGTTTAGATACTGCTGGTTCAGGACATAACAACCTGCTTACATAAAGCCAATAAGCTATCCGGCATTAAACCAATCAGAAGAATCAAACAGGCATTTAGAGAAAAGACCCACCTCAAATCTGTGGCACATTCAATAGGCTGCGTTTCTTCAGCTTTATCAAAATACATCACTTTAATAATACGTAAATAGTAGAAGGCACCAATAATAGAGAAGACAACAGCAACAGCAGCTAGCCAGAGCAAGTCAGCAGAGACCACTGCTTTAAGTACTGACAGTTTCGCCCAGAAGCCAACAAACGGGGGCACACCAGCCATCGAGAACATAATAAACATCATCATGAAAGCAAACCATGGGTTACGCTGATTCAAACCTTTATAGTCATCTAGCTTATCTGCCTCAAAACCTTTGCGACTCATGATAATGACCATACCAAAACTTGCCATCGACATGAGTACGTAAGTAATAATATAGAACATGGAAGCAGCGAAACCTTCTTCTGTACCAGAAAGAACACCTAAGAGCAGAAAGCCAACATGTGAAATAGCAGAGTAAGCCAACATACGTTTGATGTTAGTTTGTGCAATCGCAACAATATTACCAATTGCCATTGATGCGACAGCAAGGATAATGAGTATGCCCTGCCACTGTGCATGCAGTTCAAGTAAACCACCAACCAGTAAACGCATTAACATAGCAAAAGCTGCAATTTTTGGTGCTGAGGCTATATAAAGTGTAACTGCAGTTGGTGATCCCTGGTACACATCTGGAACCCACATATGAAAAGGTACTGCACCAAGCTTAAAGGCAACACCCACAATAATGAAAACCAAACCAAAGGCTAATATTGTTTTATCCGTAACTGAACTGAGTTGCTGACTAATAACCTGTAAATCCAGGCTGCCTGTTGCACCATAAAGCATCGACATACCATAAAGCAACATGCCTGATGCAATTGCACCTAACACAAAATATTTCATTGCAGATTCAGAGGCGACACTTGAATCACGTTGTAACGCAACCATGGCATAAAGACACAGCGACAAGAGTTCTAAACCGAGATATAAAGTCAGGAAGCTACTCGCTGAAATCATAATCATCATACCCAGCACACCAAACAAGCCAAGCACAAAGTATTCACCTGAGAAAATATTGCGTTCTTTTAAATAATCTTTTGAATATAAAAAAGTAACAAAGGTTGCAATGTATACACCCAATTTTAAAACTGAACTCATTGGGTCGGCAACAAATGTATTGCTAAAAATATGGAAGGTTTCGCCACTGAATAAATTCAGCGTCAGGAAAAAAGCAACAACCAGGGTAAGTTGAGATAATAAATAGGTAATATGTCGGTTTTTATCTGTTAAAAATAAATCAACCACCAGAATAATACACGCCATAGAGAGTATAAAAATTTCGGGTATTGCCAAATGTATATTGTTTAATAATGTAGCGGTCATTACTTTACTCTCAATTCACTCTTATAATTTGCTTTGCATAATATGTTGCAATAAATTCACAACAGTAACATCCATTACTTCAACCAATGGCGCAGGCCATACGCCAAATAACAGTACGGTAAAGGCTAATACAGCAAGGAAGAAAAATTCACGTTTGTTGATATCCTGCATTGTCGTTACAGCATCATTCACAACTGCGCCAAAGATAACGCGTTTAATCATCCATAAGGTATACGCCGCACCAATAATTAGTGTTGTTGCAGCAAGGAAGGCATACCAGAAATTTGCTTTAAAGCTACTTAAGATAACCATGAACTCACCAACAAAGCCTGACGTGCCGGGTAAACCTGCGTTTGCCATAGCAAAAAAAACCATGAATGCTGCAAATTTTGGCATGTGGTTGACTACACCACCATAATCTTTAATTTGTCTGGAATGCAAACGGTCATACATCACGCCGACACAAAGGAACATAGCACCAGAAATGAAACCATGTGAAATCATTTGCACGATGCCACCTTCCATACCTAACGCCGCACCCTTCAGGTTGCCGCTATTTTCGAGAATTTGGTAGGAAATAAAGAAACCAAGCGTAACAAAACCCATGTGTGAAATAGATGAATAAGCAATGAGTTTTTTCATATCTTGTTGCACCAGTGCAACAAAACCAATATAGACCACAGCGATTAATGATAATGTAATCATTAACCAGTCAAGTTCCTGACTTGCATCCGGTGTAATCGGTAATGAAAAACGTAAGAAACCATAAGCCCCTAATTTCAACATAATTGCAGCAAGTATCACTGAACCACCTGTTGGTGCTTCAACGTGTGCATCCGGTAACCAGGTATGTACTGGCCACATTGGCACTTTCACTGCAAAGGCTAATAAGAAGGCAATAAATATAAGTATTTGTGCTGTTAAACCAATTTTAAGCTGATGGTAATCTAAAATTTCAAAACTGTTACTTTGCGAATATAAATACAACAAAGCGATCAGCATAAAGACTGAACCAAAGAAGGTATAAAGGAAAAACTTAATCGTTGCATAAACGCGATTCTCACCGCCCCAGACACCGATAACAATGAACATCGGTATTAACATCGCTTCCCAGAAAACATAAAATAATGCGGCATCCAGTGAAGCAAACACACCGACCATTAAACCTTCCATAATCAGGAAGGCTGCCATGTATTGTTCAACTTTATCTTTAATCACTTCCCAACCAGCAATCACAACAATAACGGTCATGAATGTTGTTAAGATGATTAACGGCATTGATATTCCGTCAATACCAAGATGATAATTAATATTAAAAGAATCAATCCAGGGAGTCATTTCCGCGAACTGCATAACCGCAGTCGTGGTATCAAAATCAGAGTAAAGAGGGATAGAGAGTATAAAAGTCAAGATCGATATCAATAAGGCAACGAACCGAGTCTTTGCGGCATTGCCTTTTTTTGCAAATGCCAGCAAGAACAGGCCACCGATAATCGGTGTCCAAATAACCAGACTTAGTAATGGCCAATCTACAAACATGTTACACAACCTTTCTGTTTAAAAGCTTTGCACTCGAGCAAAGCCCTTTCTTAATGATTTATTTAAAGAACAAAAATACCCATCAATACAATTAAACCAATGATCATTGCAAACGCATAGTGATAAAGATAACCCGTTTGAATGTGGCGAATCACACTACTGACATAGCCGACAGTTTTTGCAGAACCATTTATTATCAAACCATCGATCAGTTTTTCATCACCAAATTTCCAGAGCACTTTACCTATTCCAAGACTACCACCAGCAAAAACAACCTCATTAAATTTATCAGCAAAATATTTATTCACCAGCACCTTATGTACAAATGATAATTTTTGCTCAAACCATTCGGGGATATCGGGACGCTTCATATACAAGAACCAGGCAACCGCAACACCTGAGGATGCTAACCAGAATGGTGCTGTCGTCACGGCATGTAAAACCATACTAAACCAACCGTGAAAATCTTTTGCTAACTCACCAAGAACATCATGCTCAGGTAAAACAAATATTGCTTTTCCGAAGAAATCACCAAACGCCATGTCACCAACAAATATTGCACCGATAACAACAGATGGTATTGCGAGCAAAACTAAAGGTACCCATACAACTTTATCTGTTTCATGTAGATGTTCACGTATGTGTTCATCCATACGTTCTTTGCCATGGAAAACCAGGAAATACATACGGAAGCTATATAATGCTGTGATGAATACACCTGCAAGTACTGCGAAATATGCAAATCCAGAACCCGCAATCGTTGAATGCCCTACTGCTTCAATAATAGAATCTTTTGAATAAAAACCGGCGAAGAACGGTGTACCAATTAAGGCCAGAGAACCTATTAAAGAGGTAATCCATGTAAATGGCATGTACTTGCGTAAACCACCCATTT
This sequence comes from uncultured Thioalkalispiraceae bacterium, assembly GCA_964654445.1. Classification (GTDB taxonomy): domain Bacteria; phylum Pseudomonadota; class Gammaproteobacteria; order UBA6429; family Thiohalophilaceae; genus JAGLTQ01. The sequence continues at coordinate 216 of CAZZIS010000104.1, read as the reverse complement.
TGCGCATATCCTGTTCATGATGCATGGCGATAATAACGGAACCTGCACCGAGGAAAAGTAAAGCTTTAAAGAAAGCATGGGTCATTAGATGAAAAACACCCGCTGCATAAGCAGAAGCACCTAATGCGACTGTCATATAACCGAGTTGTGATAATGTTGAATAAGCAATAACACGTTTAATATCATTTTGCACGAGCCCCAGGAAGCCCATAAATA
>CAZZIS010000103.1:0-8215 GCA_964654445.1 uncultured Thioalkalispiraceae bacterium | reverse complement strand
CTTGAAGGGGAGGGAATTATCTTTAAACGTTTATTCGCTTAACTGATCGGCATTATCCTTAAAAGACTCTTTTTTGAAAATATCCAAATTACTGGTTATATAATCAACTTAAAGCTGCACGAGCAGCTTCAATATTTGCATTTGTTTCATCCATATCAACCACGCTGATATCAGCTTGAAGACCTAATTTTGAAAATGCTGGAACTGTCGACCAGTCCACTTTAGTAAGTGGATGATCTGTATTAATCAGGCTTTGCAGGTTGGCAACAATAACAACATCGGTATAGTCAGGATCATTCGCTGAATCACGATCGAGATTTTCGTGTTCTTCAGCAACTGTGATGAGTTCTTCCGGGAAATTCCATTTGCGTAAAATTTCTGCACCAATGGTGGTGTGCACATTGTTTATAATTCTATCAAGTGATACTTCATCTTCTAATAAGTCTGGATAATCTTCTGCTCGACTTAATATAGGAAGGGCACCAATATCATGAACCAGACCTGCCAGCAGTGCCTGATCGGGTTGCAGTTTTGTAAATTGACTGGCAAGTGCATGTGCAATGGCCGCCACTTCTGTTGAGTGTTCCCATATTCTACGTAAGCGTTTATCCGTAACATCGGATGTAGCCTGAAACATTTGTTCCATCACCATACTGGTAACCAGATTTCGTATCATATTGCTGCCCATACGGGTAACAGCAGATTCAACAGTTTCAATTGGATTACTGGCCCGAAGTAAGGGACTATTTGAAACTTGAATCATACGTGCTGCAAGTGCCGCATCACTGTTAATTATTTTTGCCACATCGATGAGAGAAGAATTTTCATCTTCAAGTGTATCTCTTACTTTGAGAGCGACTTCAGGAAGAGTGGGTAAGACAAGTTTGTCATCCTCAAGATCCTCTAATAATTTGTCGAGGAATTTTTCTTCAGCAGCGGCATCCATTTTTTTATCCTTTATCTATTGTTATAGGACTATTATCGGCAGTATCTGTAAAATATTAAATTTTATTTACTTTTTTTCCTCATTTTCAAGGCTATAAGGTAAATCAATAAGTTCTATGTTGGCATCGCTGAGTGATTCAATGTGTAATTCTTTTTTTTCTGCTATTTCAATTTGAAGCACGGCTAAAAACTCTATTTGATTATCTTTAGACCAGCTTGCTGTGACTATTTGTCCCGCTTTTTGTTCATTTTCTTCACTGCTTAGAACCGACTGGCCTGATATTGGCAGATGATCACTTTTAACCCTTCCTATGAAAAGCCGTCGTTTGAGTTTGCCTAAATAATGCATCCGGGCGACGACTTCTTGTCCGGGATAACAGCCTTTGGTAAAACTAAGGCTGTTGATGGCCTGCAGATTAACCATTTGCGGGACAAAGCTTTCAACAGTTTCAGCAACTATTTCGGGGATACCTGCTCGTATTGTCAGTAAATTCCAGCTATTTTCACCAATTGACACTGCATCGTGTTGCAGTTTTTCCCACAGACCTGTTATTTTTTCGACTGAGCCATGAACTTCATAACGAGGTAAAGTCCCGGGTAATTTGATTATAGTGGTTCCATTTTCAGTATATGATTCATCTGTATTTTCAGGTAGATTTTTATATAAAACAGAGAGTTTTTTTGTGGCATTGAGCCCTGCAATGCCCATGCGTGACAGTTCATCGCTACTATCAACAAGTTCAACTTTGCTACGCATAACAAACATGCGTAAGCGTTTTAGTGTTGCTTCAATAATATCGGAACGTAATCGTAGAAAATAATAGTCGTCTTGTTTGAATATTCTGAAGTTTGCCAGTATTCGACCTTTAGGATTACAGTAAGCACTGAGCTGACTGATGCCATCAGTGACGAGTTTTATATCATTTGTTAACTGACCCTGTAGAAAGTCAATAACATCATCGCCACTGGCTTTGATTAAAGAATAATGACTTAGATCACAAAGAACCATGTTGGAATAGGCTGTTTGCTCTTCATTAACTGAAAGACCAAAATTTTTAACGCTATTATTCTCTATTACTGCATTGATGCTTAATAGAAATTTTTCCCACTCATTATTCATATTAGACCTGTTAAATTTATAATTTGAATTGTGTGACAGTTTGCTGTATCTATAGTGTTACTAATTTTATTATTGCAAGATAACTCACGATAAGTGTGGGAAGAATTATACCGCATGATTGTGTATCTTAAAATAAACTAATCTTAAAAAAGCATAAGATTACAGGAATTAATAACCTCAGGCTTAGTATGAAAATGAAAGATAATCGGCCAAAGTTTTTAAATTTATTTATAATCCGTTTACCCATAACGGGTATAGCTTCAATCAATCATCGATTAAGTGGTTTGATTTTGTTTCTCGCTATTCCTGTTAGTTTGTATCTTTTTCAACTCTCTTTAAGCAGTAATGAAGGCTTTACCGAAGCTTTAGCATATTTATCATCGCCCTGGATAAAGTTGGCTTTTGTTTTATTAATCTGGTCTTTTGTTCATCATTTATTAGCAGGGTTTCGCTTTTTACTTATTGATCAAAGTATTGGTATATCATTATCGGCCGCACGTAAAACAGCATGGTTTGTGGTGTTTGCAGCAGTGATAATTACTCTGATACTTTGTGGGATTTGGCTACTATGAGTTTACAAGCACAGGGAATGCGCGCCTGGTTACTACAGCGATTAACTGCCATTTATATAGCTGTTTACTCTTTATCTATTATAGCCTGGGGTGTGGTGAATTTCCCTCTAAACTATAACATCTGGCATGATCTTTTTATGCATCCCCTCATACTTATTTCAACAGTTATTTTTTATCTTTCTCTTTTTATTCATGCGTGGGTTGGTATGCGCGATATTTTAGTTGATTATGCAAAACCCAGCAGTGTACGTTTTCTTTTATTAACCGCGCTGGCTTTATTCCTTACCGTAATGACCACGTGGTTATTACTTATTGTTATTAGTTTGGTAAAAATATGAGTATTGAAAATCTGGAACGCCGTAAATTCGATACACTTGTGATTGGTGCTGGTGGTGGTGGTTTACGAGCTGCTTTGCAACTAGCGGAAGCAGATGCACACGTTGCGGTGGTTTCCAAAGTATTTCCAACTCGCTCACATACGGTTGCCGCACAAGGTGGGATGAATGCAGCATTGGCAAATGTATTGCCTGATAACTGGCACTGGCATATGTATGACACCATAAAAGGCAGTGACTATCTCGGTGATCAGGATGCGATTGAATATATGTGTCGCGCAGCATCACACCTTGTTTATGAACTTGAGCATCAAGGTGTACCGTTTAGTCGAATGGATAGCGGAAAAATTTATCAACGTCCATTTGGTGGTCAAAGCCAGAATTTTGGTGGTGAACAGGCAGCACGTACCTGTGCGGCGGCGGACAGAACCGGTCATGCTATTTTACATACGCTTTACCAGCAAAATATCCGCGCTAAAACGCATTTCTTTGATGAGTACTTTGCAATCGATCTCATTAAAGATAAAGACGGTTTTATTCTGGGCGCGTTAGTACTTGAAATTGAAACAGGTGAACCGTTATTAATTGAAGCAAAAACAACGCTACTTGCAACTGGTGGAGCAGGGCAGCTTTTCCGAACCAATACCAATGCACACATTAATACCGGTGATGGTTTAGCCATGGCATTACGTGCAGGGTTACCTTTACAGGATATGGAGTTTTTTCAATTCCACCCAACTGGTATCGCGGGCAAAGGTATGTTGATAACCGAAGGTGCGCGTGGTGAAGGTGGTTACCTGGTGAATAAAGATGGCGAGCGTTTTATGGAGCGCTATGCTCCGCATGCCAAAGACTTAGCCAGTCGCGATGTTGTTAGTCGAGCTATTGCAATCGAAGTACGTGAAGGCCGTGGTTGTGGACCCAATGCCGATCATGTGATGTTAAAGTTAGATCACCTTGGTCGTGATGTGCTTTATAAACGTTTGCCCGGTATATGTGACATGTCGAAAACCTTTATGCATATTGATCCGGCGGAAGAACCGATCCCTGTATTTCCAACGGCGCATTACACCATGGGGGGGATTCCAACTAATCGTCATGGTCAGGTTGTGGTTCCGGTTGATCAGGGACAAGAGTCTATTCCTGGTTTATACGCGGTAGGTGAATGTGCCTGTGTCTCTGTTCATGGTGCTAATCGCTTAGGTGGAAATTCATTATTGGATATTGTGGTATTTGGCCGTGCTGCAGGTAATGACATTAAAAAATATTTAAAAGAGAACAGACATCATCGGCAAATTGATGAAGAAAGTGTTGAGCAGGCTTTGGCTCATTTAAAACGCTGGGATGAACCGGTGGGTGATGGCAGTGAATCGGTGAGTGTGTTACGCGCTGAGTTACAAAAGACCATGGAAGATTATTGCAGCGTATTCAGAACGGAAGAAATTTTGCAACAAGGTCTGGATAAAGTGATAGAGCTTGAACAACGTATGAAAAATGTGCGTATTCATGACCAAAGTAAAGTTTTTAATACAGCACGAATAGAAGCAATGGAACTCGAAAACCTGGTAGACCTTGCTGTTGCAACAGTTAAATCAGCAATAGAGCGTAAAGAAAGTCGTGGTGCTCACTCACGTATAGATTATCCTGATAGAGATGATGTTAGTTGGTTAAAACATAGTCTATATTATAAAGAAGGTCATAGAATGGATTATAAACCAGTGACTTTAAAACCTGTCTCGGTGGATAGCTTTCCACCTAAACCGCGTGTTTATTAATAGGGTACTTTATGCGTTTTAAAATCTACCGCTATAATCCTGAAACAGATAAAAAACCTTACATGCAGGATTTTGTTCTGGATGATGTAACGGATGACATGATGTTACGAGATGCTTTGTTGTTATTAAAGGCAAAAGATGAAACTTTAACATTTCGCCATTCATGTGGTGAGGGGGTATGCGGATCAGATGCCGTTAACATTAATGGAACAAATGGATTAGCATGTCAAAGTCGGTTATCAGAATTGAAGCAACCTGTTGAAGTCAGACCCGTACCCAGTATGCCTGTGATTCGCGATTTGGTTGTTGATATGGAACAATTTTATCATCACTATCGAGCCGTTAAACCTTATTTAACAGTGCATGATCCTGTTCCTGAAGTTGAATTTAATCAAACACCAGAACAACGTGACAAGCTAGATGGTTTATATGAATGTATTTTATGTGGATGTTGTACGACTTCATGTCCCTCTTTTTGGTGGAACCCTGATAAGTTTCGTGGCCCTGCCGCATTATTACAATCTTATCGTTTTTTAGCTGACAGTCGAGATCAGGCAACAGCAGAACGACTTGCTGAGCTTGATGGGCCGTATAAGATGTTCCGTTGTCATTCGATAATGAACTGTGTCAATGTTTGTCCTAAAAATTTAAATCCAACTGAAGCAATTCATAGTATTAAAAAGCTCATGGTAAAGGATTTGGTTTAGAGCATGTTATTGTCAGGTGATTTAGCTCAGGACGAAACTCGCTTACGCTGGCAGTGTCGCCGTGGCATGCTTGAGTTAGATTTGATGTTAGAAACCTTTGTTGAAAAACGTTATGCCGATTTACCAATCAAAACAAAACATGCATTTCATCAACTATTAAAATGTCAGGATCAATTTTTACTGGATTATTTAATGGGACAAGATGTTCCAACCGACAAGGATGTTGCCGATGTTGCAAAACAAATTCGAGATGCCGCTGGACCTGGCGGTTAAAAACTCAAAAATACTTTACGCATACCTTATTGTTATTTTTTTATTTGCTTTAATTAGTATTTTAATTTCTTCATTGTCGTTAAATTTGCAGATACTCATGATTGTTTTTTTATCTGGAATGACGGCTGTCATATTTAAAATGCAAAAATCAAAAGAAGTTACATCTTTAAGCTTAAATAGTAATGATGAGTGGAAAATAGAAATAAACAATCAGTGTTTTGATGTTGAGTTACATGGAGAGTGTATTGTAACGTATTTTCTTATCTGGCTAAATTTTACAACATATAATAGTTTTGGGTGGAAGAAAAAATTTCATCTTTTATTATTGCCTGACTCAGCAGATAAAAATTTGCTTCGCCAGTTGCGGGTTCGATTACGGTTTTTAAAAAATGAAAAGATTGAGGTTAAAGAAAACCTCCAAATGTGAAATGTAGGTCGGCCTTTACCTACATGGATGTAGGTAAGGGGCGTTAGCAGGGATGCGGTAGCTTCAGGCCGACGCTAATATCAAAAATACAACATGTCTATTAGTTAAGCTGTAGATTTTAATAAGTGGTAAAGGGGATTAATTAAACCGTTGCGTCCGGCTGATACCCTCTTATATTAATTTAAAGTGGGGCACTATGAGCCCGACCTACATTTCATATTATAGATTGTTGGTATCTATTGGATGTTTATGTTCTTGGAACAAACCCCATAGGTCGCAGTATCGTATTTGAAGGCTTATGCTCTACGTTTAAGTTAGGGTGGTCTAATGTGTAATGTAAACCACGGCTTTCTTTTCGATCAATTGCAGATTGAATAATTAAATCTGCCACCATGGCCAGATTACGTAACTCGAGTAAATCACTGGTGACTCGAAAGTTGCCATAGTACTCATCTATTTCTTTGAGTAATAAATTAACCCGGCTTTTTGCACGACGCAAACGCTTGTCTGTTCTTACGATACCAACATAGTCCCACATGAAACGACGTAATTCATCCCAATTGTGTGTGACTACAACTTCTTCATCTGAATCTGTTACCCGGCTTTCATCCCAGCCTGGTAATTCAATATTTTCTGTTTTTCCCTTGCCTTGTTTTAAAATATCTTTACTCACTGATTGAGCAAAAACCAGGCATTCAAGGATCGAGTTACTGGCCATACGATTTGCGCCGTGCAAACCGGTGAAAGCGCATTCACCAATGGCGTAGAGCTGATTCACATCGGTCTTACCATTAATATTGGTAACAACACCACCACAGGTATAGTGTGCAGCAGGCACAACAGGAATGGGTTCTTTTATTATATCAATGCCAAACTCAAGACAACGCTGATAAATGGTCGGGAACATTCGGCTGATGAATTTAGCTGGTTTGTGGCTAATATCAAGATAAACACATTCTGTACCGAGTCGTTTCATTTCATGATCGATCGCCCGGGCCACAATATCTCGTGGTGCAAGTTCGGCTCGTTTATCGAATTTTTTCATAAATGGAGTACCGTCAGGCAAACGTAAAATTCCACCCTCACCGCGTACCGCTTCGGTAATCAGGAATGATTTAGCATCGGTGTGATAGAGACAAGTTGGGTGGAACTGATTGAACTCCATATTTGCTACCTGGCAACCTGCGCGCCAGGCCATCGCAATACCATCACCTGTTGAGGTATCAGGGTTGGTGGTATACAGGTAAACCTTGCTTGCTCCACCTGTCGCGATAATGGTGTGTTTTGCCTGAAATACTTCAACACGGTTAAATTTCCTATCCAGAATATAGGCGCCATGGCAGGTATTGTTGTTATATCCACCCATTTTTGCGCTGGTAATGAGATCAATAGCGTTGTGATGTTCATAAATATCAATATTGGGGTGGGTACGTACCTTGTGTTCCAGCGTGGTTTCAATCGCCCGACCACTGGCATCCTGGGCATGAATAATGCGGCGCTGGCTATGTCCACCTTCGCGGGTGAGGTGGTAATCCTTATTATTGCTGGTACGGGTAAACTTTATGCCTTGCTGAATCAGCCATTTAATATTTTCTGCACCATGTTCAACAGTGAAACGGACAACTTCTTCATTACAAAGATTTGCCCCAGCTGCCAAAGTGTCTTGTACGTGGGACTCGATACTGTCTTTGGGATCAAGTACAGCTGCGACTCCACCTTGAGCATACAGCGTTGAGCCTTCTCGCAAAATACCCTTTGAAATCAAAGAGATATGGTGCGTGCCGGCAAGGCGTAATGCAAGACTTAAACCGGCGGCACCACCACCAATAATAAGTATGTCTGTATTATGCTGCATGAAAATCGTGATTCTCTATATCGTTATAATGAAAGGTGTTAAAGTAAGATTTAATGATTTTACCTGAATAAAGCATGAAAAAAACAGGACAAAAACAGCTATAGCCAAGAATAAATATACTGGGAAATATCCTAGTAATAAAAAAGTGATTAGCTGTGAACTCTATCCCGTCTTTAATGTCTATTTTTATGTTCGGGAACCTTTAA
>CAZZIS010000102.1:0-8280 GCA_964654445.1 uncultured Thioalkalispiraceae bacterium | reverse complement strand
TGTATAACTGACCAACAGAAGAATAAATACCTAACTGGCGAAACATGCCTTCCATACCGAAAGTACGCGCTTCATCAGGTACGATAGGCACAACATATTTGCCCATCTTTTTGTCACGGGTAATTAAGGTAAGCAAACGTACAAATGCCATTGTAGTCGACATTTCACGATCACCTGAACCTTTGGTAATTGGTTCAAATACAGAAAGATCGGGTACATCTAAAGGTGCGGCCAAGCGTTGACGAACCGGCATAGGACCACCCAGCTTTTCACGCTGTGCTTTCATGTATTTAATTTCTTCTGAGTTTTCATCCGGGCGGAAATAATCACATCTCGCCGCTTGCTCATCAGTAATTGGGATATTGAAACGATTCTTGTAAGCAATCATTTCATCTTCATCTAATTTTTTCTGCGAGTGAGTGCGCATCTGGCCTTCACCCGATGCACCCATACCGTAACCTTTAACACTATGTGCAAGTACAACTGTAGGTTGACCATCACGCTTCGCCGCTTCTGCATAGGCTGCATAAACTTTGAATGGATCATGGCCACCACGATTTAAGCGCCAGATATCATCATCTGACATATCCGCAACCATGGCTTTTAATTCCGGGTATTTACCAAAGAAATGCTCACGTACATACGCGCCATCTTTAGATTTGTAGTTCATGAAGTCGCCATCTACCGCTTCAAGCATACGCTTCTGTAATAAGCCATCATGATCTTTCGCTAGCAATGGATCCCAGTAGCTGCCCCAAAGTACTTTAATGACTTTCCAGCCAGCACCACGGAATACCGCTTCCAGTTCCTGAATGATTTTGCCATTACCACGTACCGGGCCATCCAAACGCTGCAGGTTACAGTTAATCACAAACGTTAAGTTATCTAGCTTTTCACGTGACGCTAAAGAGATAGCACCTAAAGATTCTGGCTCATCCGTTTCACCATCACCCATAAAGCACCAGACATTACGATCACGTGTATCAGCTAGACTGCGATCCTGTAGGTACTTCATAAAGCGCGCTTGATAAATCGCAGAGATTGGACCTAAGCCCATTGATACCGTTGGGAACTGCCAGAAGTCTGGCATTAACCAAGGGTGTGGATAAGATGACAAACCTTCTCCATCAACTTCCTGGCGGAAGTTATCTAATTGCTTCTCTTTTAAACGACCTTCCAAGAATGCACGAGAATACATACCCGGTGCCGAGTGACCCTGGAAGAAAACTAAATCGCCACCATGCTCATGGCTAGGTGCGCGCCAGAAATGATTGAAACCTACATCGTATAGTGTCGCTGCAGATGCGAAGCTGGCAATATGGCCACCTAGCTCTGACGCTTTACGGTTAGCCTTAACCACCATTGCTGCTGCATTCCAGCGAATCAACGCACCTATTCGACGCTCTACACTTCTATCACCCGGCATATTTGGCTGCAGGTGAGTAGGAATGGTATTCACATAAGCTGTGTTCGCTTTATGTGGAAGGTTTGCACCTGAACGACGTAATTTATCGATCATTTCCTCTAATAAGTAATGTGCGCGATCTGCTCCATCTGATTGTAAAACACCTTCTATTGCTTCAAGCCATTCAAGGGTTTCCTGATGGTCGATATCCTGGTCTTGATTCTGTGTAGACATAGCTTTCTCCACTTCTATAACCATATGGTTGTCGCCATATGGCCTTTTGCCGGTGTTTACTTACTTACCGGTTCATTTGTTGTCTGGCTGCAACTTTAATTAATCACCACACAAAAGCAAGCACTTTTTTACAGGGCGGAAAATATATACTTATATTTCAATAAGTTACAGACATGAAATAATTCTATATCTAGTAATATAGCCTAAAACTACAAAATGTACAAAAATAAATAACGTGTTCAGACAAGCAGACAGGTCAAAAGCAAGCACTTTTTACAGGGTGAAAATTATATGTTTATATTTCAACAGGTTACAGGTGTGAAATAGTTTTATGACTACTCAATATAGCCCAAAACCTCAAGAATGTACAAAAATAAACAACTTGTTCTGACAAGCAGACAGTGGAATGCCGATCTGTTAAGAAATTGTAGGTTCGAATTCATTCGAACGCCGAGGTGAAAAACAAGTATAAAGGTTAGTATTTACACCGCGTTCGAATGAATTCGAACCTACTAAAAATAAGTAACACCTTAAGTGAACGGTATTAGGCAGGCAGCAGTGTGTGTTGTTTAATTGGAGATAGGTTGTTGTCTTATTCAGGCTGAACAGCCTTAAATGGAGACATTTAATGAAGCATATGAGTGTGGGATAATTCTTGTTAACACACCAGGTCAAGAAATCTACCCCTTATTATTTATTCAGCTTTTGCTAAAATATCATATAAAACAATTACTAAGCTCTAATTATTCATTGTATCTTCAGGGGATTTGAGTTCTAAACAGGCTGAAAGCGCTTAATTTGTAAGATACCCGCGCTAAATAGATAAATTGTGCGTATTATTACGCAATAGATTACATGGATAAACAACCACAACGGACTGATTTTTAAGCCTAATATAAAATACTGATATGTCTGAACTCGATATTCGAAAGTGGTTATCCAACATCACTGAAACGGTTAAAACTAAAGACCTGCAAAAGCACATGGATCTTGTCTCTGAAAATGTTGTGATTTACGGCATGCCTAATGGAGAAACACTGAATTATGCTGACTGGTACAGCAGGCGAAAAAGTGAATTCAAACGAGGTTTAATAAAAGATATAAGCTATAACAACTTGCAGATTAGAAATTTTGGCCTGCGTCGCCTTATTTTTGATATTGAAGAAGTGATGGATGGTGCAAATGGTGATATGGCGATCATTCAAAAACAGGTTATTTTAGAACAAGAGCAAGATGAACAATGGCGTGTTGTTGAAGAAACCATTAAGAACTGGAAATTTTTAAAAGCTAAAAAATACTAATTAAAGGTTTATCCGATGACAAAAGAACAATTTCGTACAGAACGTGACAGCATGGGAGAATTACAAGTCCCCACTGATGCGCTTTATGGTGCACAAACTCAACGAGCGGTTAATAACTTTCCCATCAGTGGTTTAGCAATGCCACGCGGTTTTATTCGTGCACTCGGCCTGGTTAAAATTGCCTGTGCCACAGCCAATGAAAAACTAGGCTTACTCGACAAAAAGTTTGCCGATGTTATCCGCTCAGCAGCCAATGATGTTGCTAATGGAAAATATGATGAACATTTTCCAATTGATGTTTTTCAAACCGGTTCCGGCACCAGTACCAATATGAATGCCAATGAAGTTATTGCTCACCTTGCGACTGACTTACTGGGTGAACCCGTTCATCCCAATGATCACATAAATATGAGCCAGAGCTCTAATGATGTTATTCCAACTACAATTCACGTCAGTGCCTGCCTGGAAATAAATGAGCAACTGCAACCTGCTGTACAACATTTAATTGCTACCTTACACCAACGTATTATTGAACTGGATAAAACAGTTAAAACTGGTCGCACCCACTTAATGGATGCCATGCCGATTACACTTGGCCAGGAATTACAGGCATGGAAAGATCAACTTTCTGACAATCTCGAACGCATTGAACATAGCCTGAGCAGACTGAGTGCTTTACCTCAAGGTGGAACGGCTGTGGGGACAGGCATTAATGCGCATGCGGATTTTGCTAAAGAATTTTCAAAAGCTTTAACTGAAACTTCTGCTATGTCCTTTAAACCAATGAAAAATCTTTTTGTTGGTTTAGCCAGTCAGGATTCGGCTGTAGAAATGAGTGGTCAGTTAAAAACACTGGCCGTTAGCTTAATGAAAATATCCAATGACCTGCGCTGGATGAACAGTGGTCCACTTGCAGGCATAGGTGAAATTGCTTTACCTGCATTACAACCCGGTAGTTCAATTATGCCTGGCAAAGTGAACCCGGTTATTCCCGAAGCAATGGCCATGGTTTGCGCACAAGTGATAGGCAACGACACCACGATAACCATTGCCGGACAGTCCGGTAACTTTCAACTCAATGTCATGTTACCTGTAATAAGCTATAACTTATTACAAAGTATTGAGTTACTTTCAAATGCGACCCGCCAGTTAGCAGACAAAGCCATTGCCGGTTTTACAGTAAACACTGCTCACATTAAAGAAGCACTGGATCGTAATCCTATTTTAGTGACTGCATTAAACCGGGTTATTGGTTACGAGAAAGGTGCGGCTATTGCTAAAAAAGCCTATGCTGAAGGACGTTCAGTGATTGATGTTGCTGCCGAGATGACCGACTTAACAGAAGCTGAACTTATAAAACTGCTTGATCCTGAGAAACTTACCCGTGGTGGTGTGTAGCTCGGCTTAACCCGCTAACTTAAACAACACAGTAAATGTTGAACCTTGTCCAGGCGTACTTTCGACCTGTATTTCGCCATCCATAACTTCAACTAATTTTTTAGTAACTGCCAGACCTACCCCGGAACCTTCTATATTTGTCCGCTTGGTCACACGTTGAAAGGGATCAAAAATAATTTTTAAAGACTCTTCAGCTATACCCTCACCACTATCAGTAACACTAAATTTACAATAACCTTCTTTTTCTTTTTCAATATGAATATCAATAGAACCACCAGGATGATTATATTTTATTGCATTTGAAATAATATTGATTAATATCTGTTTTAACGAACGCAGATCTGCAAAAATTTCAAGCGAGTCATTTTCTTCAGCCTTAAATGAAATTGTAATTTTTTTATCTTTAGCCAGCCTTTCTAATAAACGTATAACGTCACTTGTCACTGCATTTATAAGTACAGGTTTCATTTCAAGATGATATTTACCATTTTCAATTTTTGCTAAATCAAGTATGTCACTTATAAGATGCAGAAGATGTCGACCAGAATGTAATATCTCACCAACATTTTCCATCATTAGCTTATTTTTCTTTTCTTCAGCTTCATGCTCCAGAAGCTGAGCAAAACCAAGTATTACATTCAAGGGGGTCCTGAGTTCATGACTCATATTCGCAAGGAACTCTGTTTTAGCCCTGTTTGCTTTTTCTGCCTGTTCTTTTGGTATCAGCAAGTCCTTGGTTCGTAGTGCAACCCGCTCTTCAAGCGCATTCAATAATTTATCTTGCCCTTCTTTTGCCCTGAGTAATTGACGGTTAATGGTTAAAATATAAACAGCTAATAAATTCAGGATAATAAAAATAACAACAGATACAATAATCTGAACTGGATATTCTTTAAAAAAATGTTCTAACGGGTTTTCATAATAATGCTGATAGGGGCCAACTTTAAGGTCACGCATTAAATTATGTACAGGTTGGTAATCCTCAGGCACAGTCCAGCCTACATATTTACCAGCAATAGCAGCCGGGTACTCCGAAGGTATCGTTAACAAAGCTAAGGCAACTTTCTTGGAAAGTACGCTTGAAGTATCTCGCATTTTGACAAACGGCCATTCAGGATAAAGTTGAGTACTATGATGAAAAGGAAAACCTTTCGTTGCTATTTTATTAATAATTCTAAAATCATCTAGTTTAATTAATCCGTCAGCGGCCATCCTCTCCAGCATGTCGGTACGAACGATGCCCGCATCAGCATTACCCAAACGAACAATGCTCACAACATTTTCCTGAATCCCACCACTGAAACTGACTTGTTTTGCCAGTTTATAAATATCAAATCCTTCCTTTAATAATTCACGCTCGGCAACACGCCAACCACCAAAGGCTCGTTCTGAAACGGCAATAATTTTTTTACCGCGTAAATCACTAATCTCATTGATGTCATGATTATCTTCGCGAACAAAAATGACTGAACCAAACTGGCTATAAGGTTTACCTTGTCTTTTATTTCTTAAGGTAAGAATAGAGGAAGCGCCAAAACGTAATTCCATTTCCACGTAAGAGGATGGGTTGGTTAATACAAAGTCAAACTGGTTCTGCTCAACTCTTTGCATCAGGTCTGTTAATCCAACCAGTGGCACCATAATGAATTTATGTTCAGGAATTTGTTCAGACAAATAGTCAGCGGTTTGTTCCCACTGCCGCATACTTTTTTCAATGCCAGAATGCGCACGCAACCCTATTTTAATTGTATCTGCAGTGGCAAAAGTCGAGACAACACACAGCAACAAAAATATCACCAGGGATAAAGATAAACCTGATGTAAATATTTTTTTCGGAATTGCCTGACTCAAATTACCTGACATGAACTTTCCATTATATTTTTTGTTATAATTCTATTTAAACATATCCACGTTGCAAAAAACGTATATTGGTTATTAATTTATACTTACATGCAGTAATAACCTTGCTATGATTAAGATACTCTCATCAGGGTTAACCCTACACCACGAACAACAATGAGTTAATTAAAATGCGCAGCATAACAATCACACGTCCCGATGACTGGCATCTCCATGTAAGAGATAATGAATATCTTGTAAATGTTGTTCCTCACACTGCAGCAACATTTTCCCGTGCCATTATTATGCCTAATCTGAATCCACCCGTTACTACAGTGGAACTGGCACTGGCATACCGTAAACGTATATTAGCCGTACTGCCCAAAAATACATTATTTAACCCTCTAATGGTTTTATACCTGACCAATAACACCACGGAGGATGAAATTGTTAATGCTTATAACAATGCAAATATACATGCTGTTAAATATTATCCTGCTGGAGCAACGACCAATTCCGATGCGGGTGTCACCGATATAAAAAACACCTATGATGCTTTAGCTAAAATGGAAGAACTGGGTTTGCCATTGTTAATTCATGGTGAAGTGACCGACCCCAATGTTGATGTCTTTGATCGTGAACAGGTTTTTATTGATACTGTTTTACTTCCGTTACTAAAAGATTTTCCTCAACTTAAAGTTGTTCTGGAACACATCACCACCAAACATGCGGCAGAATTTATTGCCGATGCAAATGATAATATCGCGGCAACGATTACAGCCCATCACTTATTATTTAATCGTAATGTGATGTTTAAAGGTGGGATGAATCCACATTATTATTGTTTACCTGTTTTAAAACGAGAAATACATCGCCAGGCACTTATCGATGCGGTAACAAGTGGCAATAAAAAATTCTTTTTAGGTACAGACAGCGCCCCACACGCACAAAGCAATAAGGAAACCTCATGTGGTTGTGCAGGAATATATTCTGCACATGCTGCAATTGAGTTATATGCTGAAGTTTTTGATGAAGCCAATGCACTCGATAAACTTGAAGGCTTTGCCAGTTTTTATGGAGCGGATTATTATGGCTTACCACGTAACACCACGACCATCACATTAGAAAAATCGGACTGGCAAGTTCCTGATTCATATGCTTTCGCACACCAAAAAATTATCCCGTTACGTGCAGGTGAAATGATTCATTGGAAAAGAATCTAAAGTATTTATAACTCGCTTGCGGTATCCTTAGAGTATGGAAGAGTTAATCGAACACAAAGACCCTATCGCCAGCCGTTTTCGCGGTTTTTTACCTGTTGTTGTTGATGTTGAAACAGCTGGTTTCGAATGTGAGCGTCATGCGCTACTTGAAATTGCTGCAGTAACACTAAAAATAAATAACAAAGGCCAGATTGAACCGGATAAAACCTATTCCGCACATGTGGAACCTTTTATGGGGTCTGAGCTTGATCCAAAAGCATTAGACTTTACCGGCATTGACCCTTACCACCCTTTTCGCATGGCCAAGCCGGAACGCGATGCACTGGATGAAATTTTCAAACCAATCAGAAAGCTGGTCAAAAAAACGGGCTGCAGTAGAGCCATCCTGGTTGGGCATAACCCGATTTTCGATTTAAGTTTTATTAAAGCTGCTGTAGAGCGTTGTGACATTAAACGTAACCCTTTTCACCAATTCAGTACTTTTGATACCGCAACACTAGGTGGTCTGGCTTATGGACAAACTGTATTGGCAAGAGCGGCACAAGCTGCCGGTATTCAGTGGGATCATGAAGCAGCCCATTCCGCAGCTTATGATGCTGAACGGACTGCTGAACTCTTTTGTATTATTGTGAATTCCTGGGACAAACATTCCAAGCCAGGCTAAATAATTTTAGCACCACGATATATCTTGCATGTCGGCTCTCATAGCGCCCCACATCTAAAATAATCGAGAGGGTATCAGGCCGACGCGGTACTGGAATATCAACCTTTATTATCGAATAGTACATCTCTTAACGATGAGTTTTGTAACTTCGTTGTAGATTATCGTCGGCCTGATACCCTCCAATCTATCTTAAAAGAGGGGCACTACGAGAGCCGA
>CAZZIS010000101.1:0-8445 GCA_964654445.1 uncultured Thioalkalispiraceae bacterium | reverse complement strand
AAAAATAAATAAAAATGGGGCTTATAGCTAATGCCGATCAGTTAAGCGAATAAACTTTTAAAGATAATTCCCTCCCCTTCAAGGGGAGGGCTAGGGAGGGGTGATTTATAACTACCCCCTCCCCCTAACCCCCTCCCTGAGAGAGGGGGAATAAAATCAAAACCTTAAGTGAACAGTATTAGGCTTATAGCCCCTTTTCGCATTAAACTCTCATTAAAACAAGGAGTTCAGGTTAATCACCAGCTAACTAATAGGACCAAGCTGGCAAAAAATCCTAATGCTCTCGCGTTGCTCTGAATTCAATATCTGGCCAGCGCTCGATGGTTAAATCCAGATTAACCCGGGTAGGTGCGAGATAGGTCAAACTCCCCCCCGCATCCAATGCCAGATTATCGGCAGCCTTTTTATTAAAGTCGCTTAACATCTTTTCATCAGCACATTCGACCCAACGAGCGGTATTTACATTTACCGCCTCAAAACCACATTCCACACTGTATTCTTCTTTTAAGCGAAAGGCGACTACATCAAACTGCAATACTCCAACTGCACCAACAATTACATCATTATTGTTCATTGGCCGAAACACCTGGGTGGCTCCTTCCTCACTCAGTTGATCCAAACCTTTTTGCAATGCTTTCATCTTCAACGGATCTTTTAAACGTACGCGACGAAATAATTCCGGGGCAAAGTTTGGAATACCACTGAACTTTAATGATTCACCCTGAGTAAAAGTATCACCAATCTGAATCGTTCCATGATTATGTAGACCGATAATATCACCGGGATAGGCTTCTTCAACGTGTTCACGTTCACTGGCCATAAAGGTAATTGCATTGGCAATTTTTACATCTTTATTAATCCGTACATGCTTGAGTTTCATACCTTGTTGGTAGGTACCAGAACAAATGCGCATAAAAGCCACACGATCACGATGCGACGGATCCATGTTAGCCTGAATTTTAAAAATAAAACCGGTGAATTTTTCTTCTTCCGGTTTCACTTCCCGCTCATGCGTTAGACGAGCCTGAGGGCCAGGTGCAGCTGAAACAAAATAATCCAACAGCTCTTCTATACCAAAGTTATTAATGGCTGAACCAAAAAATACAGGAGTAAGTTTACCCTCTAAAAAAGCCTGCTTATCAAACTCATGGCTTGCACCTTTAACCAGTTCAATTTCATCTCTTAATTCTGCAACAACTGATTCACCTAAAATTTCATTTAACTGAGGGTTATCCAGGCCTTGAATAACTTCCCCTTCCTGAATCTTGCCGCCGTGAGTTGCACTAAAGAGATGCACAGAATCATTGTATAAATGAAATACACCTTTAAGCCGTTTGCCCATACCAATTGGCCAGGTAATAGGCGCACATTGAATCTTTAAAATATCTTCAACTTCATCGAGCAGTTCAATTGGTTCACGACCTTCGCGATCGAGCTTATTAATAAAAGTCAGAATAGGAGTATCACGCAGGCGACATACATCCATTAATTTAATGGTGCGATCTTCAACACCTTTAGCGCAATCGATGACCATCAAAGCCGAATCTACAGCTGTTAATGTTCGGTAGGTATCTTCAGAGAAATCCTCATGTCCGGGAGTATCCAACAGGTTGACGATACAACCTTTGTAAGGAAACTGCATTACAGCAGAAGTCACAGAAATACCCCGCTGCTTTTCCAGTTCCATCCAGTCAGATGTTGCATGCCGATCGGCTTTTTTTCCTTTAACCGCACCCGCAGACTGAATAGCCCGTCCGTATAGCAACAATTTTTCAGTCAGCGTTGTTTTACCAGCATCAGGATGCGAAATAATCGCAAAAGTCCGACGGCGGTTTGATTCTTCTAGAAATGACGGCATGTAATTAATAACTCTGTATTTAATAGCTAAACGGATTAAAAACTAATGGGTACCAAAACGCGATATTTTACATGAAAAGGGGCTGCATAAAGCATTATCTTGAGCTTAAAAGTTAAAAACTCTGTCTTAATATTTACTTATCTTGACGCATTATATTTTATTGCCTATACCAAGAGTAGATACAGAAAAGTTAGCCTCATTTAACCGATAAAGGAACTCTCATGCACTCAATACAGGTTTATATCGATGACGAACTCGACCCAAAATCAGTCGATGAATTAAGACTCCTCATGCAGGAATTACCGCATGTCACAAATGTTGAGATTAATACAGCACGACCACATGACCTGCTCGTAGAATATGAAAAACACTATAATATTCCGATGTTAATAATGGATAAATTGCACCACCAGGGTCTCCACCCCGACATTATTTCGGCTTAATTACAGCGATTTTTTAAAATTTACACTTCCGCGGCATATTTGCTGTCGCGGTGTAATGTATAAATTTTCCCATTTTTTCAATAAGTTACACTCAAGCGAAAAAATCAGTCGGCCAGCAAATACTAATCTTTAATTTTTATTTTTACTATTTTTGTGGTTATTTTTTGACTTTCATCACATTTTTTCTAGACTTATTTACTATAAGACACCAACACAACAAGGTAGGTATTTACGATGAAAAATTTTATGAAAAGCCTTGTCGCTTTACTTGGAGTAAGTCTTCTAGGGATTGGGATTGCTAATGCGACAGAATCAACAGACTGTGGCGATGATGACGTTCAGCCTATTAAAATACACAGTGCTGTAAAAGTGACAAACAAAGATAGTTAAACTTAATAAAATTATTTCTACAAATTTATAACCGTTCAACTTCTATACATCTATTAGCTTGAGCGGTTTTTTTATTTTTTCTAACTAAGCTTTTATACTCACGTTATTCAAAGCTTAAATCTAACGCGAATATTAAAGCATTTTCACGTCCACCTTCTGCCGGATAATAATTATTTCTTATTCCTAACTCATTAAAACCACGTTTATGATAAAGTTGCACAGCTGTTGTATTAGACGTCCTGACTTCAAGGTACATCGTTTTAGCATTATTACTGACTGCCAGTTGAATCATTTTATTTAACATTATCTTACCATAGCCTTTACCCTGCTTATCTTCAGGAACTACAATAGTTAAAAGGTGAGCTTCTTCAACTGCAACTGCAACTGACATTATGCTATATGCAATAATTTTTCCTTTTAATTCCAATACCTGGCATTGATAACCAATATGTAAACAGTCATGAAAAATCCCGCGTGTCCAGGGGAATGGATAAACAGATTCTTCAATTGCAATCACTTTATCCAGATCATCTTCGAGCATTAAACGAAAAAAATATTCTGAAGTTTCTGAATGAAGTACTGCACTCATTCGTTATTCTCTTTAGTTGAAGCGGATTCTTCCATTAAGGGTTCAATAGTAGTCAACTGTTTCATTGCCATTTGTAAATCTTCCCATGCTTTACGTTTTTCATTTGCTGATCGTAAAAGATACGCGGGTTCAAAGGAAACAATAATAGGTACGTTAACACCATCAATATAATGTAATTGGCCACGTAAACGCCCCATAGTTGACTTACTTTTTAAGAGTCGCTGCGCAGTAATACTTCCTAATGCTAAAATCAAATCGGGTTGTACTAATTTAATTTGTCTAATTAAATATGACTCACATGCGGTGACGTTTTCTATAGAAAGCTCTTGATTTTCAGGTCTACGACATTTGACTAAATTAGAAATATAAACATCATTTCGCTGAAAACCCATTGCTTTTAACATTGCATTTAATAACTTTCCTGCCTGGCCAGAAAAAACATCACCTTGTTTATCGTCTTCATCATTCGGCGCATCACCAATAATCATCATTGATGCAGTTTGTTTACCCGTTCCAAAAACAGTCTGTGTACGCGTTTTCGCTAACTCACAGTTTTGACACTCCGCAACAATAGAACGCAATGCCGGCCAGTCAAGTGATTCAATATTAAGGTTTTTTTCAGGTTTAGAAATTGATTCAGGGGCGAGGGGTTCAAGTTCTGGCTCAGTTTGTTGTCTTGCCTTAATAGCAGGAATAGAAGGTGTTCTTTCAACCCAGACATCAATGCCCATAGCTTTAAGATAAGCATTATGCTGATTAGACATAATGCTTACTCAATAATAAAGCCCAACCTGCTGTTGTTCTTACAAACAGCAAGTCAGACTTTAATGCTAATGTGACAGAATTAAACATCACCTGCTTGCGGATGTTCACGTTCTGCTGGTTCCATAATTTTATTTAAGGCATTAACATATGATTTAGCGGATGCAATGACAATATCAGTATCGGCACCCTGACCATTAACAATACGTCCACCCTTTTCAAGGCGTACTGTTACCTCACCCTGAGAATCTGTTCCACTGGTAATATTGTTCACAGAATATAGTTGTAACTCTGTTCCACTATTTACAATTTTTTCAATCGCCTTAAACGTTGCATCAACTGGCCCACCACCGGTTGCAATAGCAATTTTTTCATCGCCATCAATATTTAAAGTAATATTGGCTTGCGG
This sequence comes from uncultured Thioalkalispiraceae bacterium, assembly GCA_964654445.1. GTDB lineage: Bacteria > Pseudomonadota > Gammaproteobacteria > UBA6429 > Thiohalophilaceae > JAGLTQ01. The sequence goes on along the minus strand of CAZZIS010000101.1, from coordinate 3,994 downwards.
AGTTTCACCTGTTTCAGTACACACTTTTAATGCTACCAAACGACAACGTTCATTCTCTGCTGCCATACTGGTTTCAGTGACTAATGCTTGCAAATCTTCATCAAATATTTCATGTTTTTTGTCAGCCAGGTCTTTAAAACGAGAAAAAGCATCATTCAATTCATCTTCTGATTTAAATTCAACATCTAACTCTTGCAAACGAGTACGAAAAGCATTTCGCCCGGAATGTTTACCCAGAACCATTCGATTTGCTGACCAACCAACATCTTCAGCTCGCATGATTTCGTATGTCTCACGATTTTTTAATACACCGTCCTGGTGAATGCCCGATTCATGTGCAAAAGCATTAGCACCAACAATCGCTTTATTTGGTTGTACCGCAAACCCGGTAATACCAGATACCAACCGGGAAGCCGGTACAATTTGAGTGGTATCAATATGATCAATTGCACATGGAAAAATATCCTGACGAGTACGAACTGCCATAACAATTTCTTCTAATGACGCATTACCTGCACGTTCACCCAAACCATTAATAGTACATTCAACCTGGCGTGCACCATTCATTACAGCTGATAATGAGTTGGCAACAGCTAAACCTAAGTCATTATGACAATGCACGGAGAAAATTGCTTTGTCCGAATTTGGAATATTTTCTCTTAAAACTTTAATTAAACTGCCAAATTGTTCCGGCACGTTATAACCCACCGTATCGGGAATATTTAATGTGGTAGCACCGGCATTGATCACCGCTTCCAGGATGCGACTCAAAAATTCAGGTTCAGATCGACCCGCATCTTCAGGTGAAAATTCAATATCGTCGGTAAATTGACGTGCACGTTTAACCGCTCGTACTGCCTGTTCAATAACCTGCTCAGGTTCCATACGTAATTTCATTTGCATATGAATGGGGGACGTTGCAATAAAAGTATGGATGCGACCACTATTCGCACCTTTCAATGCTTCGCCGACACGATCGATATCTTTATCTAAAGCACGCGCTAATCCACAAACAGTGCTGTCTTTAATTGTTTGCGCAACGGCTTGCACACCTTCAAAATCACCTTGACTGGCAATAGGAAATCCAGCCTCAATGACATCAACGTGCATTTTTTCAAGCATTTTAGCGATACGTACTTTTTCTTCTTTATTCATCGAGGCGCCGGGGCTTTGCTCACCGTCACGCAAAGTCGTATCAAAAATGATCAATTTGTCTTTCTTACTATCATTGGACATCTTACTTCTCCGTTCTGAGCCCAATTATGCCATGGACTGCAGATAAATCTAACAGGGTTTTTCGTTCAATTAATTTGCTGATTATGCGGTAGGCGCCCAGCTATGCGCACTCTGTGATATATGCCCTAAGGCAGTAGACGTAGCAGGAGAAGATTTGAGATGAAGTTTGCAGGCACAGAAAAACTCACGCTATGCTGGGCATAGGCGCTGTTAACAGTTTTACTGTTGTCAGGATGGTTCATATCGTTAATATAGCCTGAGTTCTTGATTTTGCCAAGCCCTTTAGCATAACTATCTTTAACTCTGTCGACTTAATCAACTTTATTTTGTTGTTTAAGTAATACACGCTCGGCACGACGGCGACGTAACCATATCAGCGTTAATACCGGGCCCGATAAGGCATAAATGAAAAAGATAGCAAATAAGACCATAGCGGGTTCAGCCGAAACAAAAACCAGGACAAAAACGAACATCAAAATAGTGACAAAAGGCACTTTGCTACGCCAATTAACACCTTTAAAACTGTGATAACGAACATTACTCACCATCAATAAACCAGCAAAAAGTGTCGTTACAAGCGCAATGATCTGCAATGTCGGCATAGACACGTATTGCTGAATTAACTCTCCATTCCATATAAGCCCCGCCACAACCGCAGCAGCAGCAGGACTGGCTAAGCCCTGAAAATAACGTTTATCACTGTGACTAGCCTGAGTATTAAAGCGAGCAAGACGTAATGCAGCGCACGCCACATAGATAAAAGACACGATCCAGCCTATTTTTCCAAGACTCGATAATGTCCACAAATAAATAATAAGTGCTGGGGCTAAGCCAAATGACACCATATCGGCCAAACTATCAAATTCGGCACCAAAGTCACTTTCCGTATTGGTCAAACGAGCAACCCGACCATCGATTCCATCTAGCAACATGGCGACAAAAATAGCGATTGCAGCTACTTCAAACTTTCCATTAATAGATGAAACAATGCCGTAAAAGCCACAAAACAAAGCTGCGGTTGTAAAAAGATTGGGTAACAGATAAATCCCGCGATGAGGTTTTTTAGTGGTCATATTCATTTTTAAATCGTCAATTTAGAATCGTATATCAAAGGATACAACAATATCAATGATTTATGAAAACTGATTTCATCATCAATCTGGCAATCATCAATAATGATGCTTCAAGGAAGCTAATAAACTGGTTCCGGCTTCAACATTATCGCCAACATTTACTTTTATAATGCTCTCTGCTGGTACATAAACATCGACATAAGAACCAAAAGGAATAATTCCACAACGATGCCCTTGTCCAATACGTTGTCCAATAACGGCATCACAACTTAGTTTCTTAAAGAACCGACCGGGCCTTAAAACAATCATAATATCATCATTTTCATCGGTTTTGATTTGAATAGCATGGGCCAAAGATCGATCATTATCATCATCTTCCGGATCCAGCCACTGTTGGATAATTTTTCCTTCTGTCACACTTCTGATTGAAAAAATATCAGTTAGCGACATAGAAATACGAAATAAAAAAGCATCACGTCCAAGAAAAGGATCGGGATGAGCTTCAGCCAGAATGACAGTACCATTTACAGGACTAACTAATCCCAAAGGATCGGAAGGTAAAGCTTTATGAGGATCACGATACAACCACAATAAAACCAAAGGCAGGCACCACAATACAACCGCGTAATAGCCCACATAATATTGTAACGCTACAATAATAAGGCTGATAAAGAAAATTAAACTCCAGCCTTCTTTTGCAATAATTGGATGTCTTGAAACCGCCATACTTATTTTATCATTTTAATTATTTTAGAATTAAAAAGGCCGAGTCAAACTCGGCCAGTATTTCTAATTCTTATCCTTGTCAACCAAGGCATTTGCAGTAATCCACGGCATCATCTCACGCAACTTTCCACCCACAACTTCAATCGGATGCGCTGCATTGCTACGACGACGTGCTGTCATTTCAGGATAATTACTCATACCTTCGAGAATAAATTTCTTCGCGTACTCACCATTTTGAATATTGGTTAAGCACTCTTTCATTGCTTTACGACTTTCAGCATTAATAACTTTGTCGCCTGTTACATACTCACCATACTCAGCATTATTAGAGATTGAGTAATTCATGTTAGCGATACCGCCTTCATACATTAAATCAACAATGAGTTTTAATTCATGTAAACATTCGAAGTATGCCATTTCCGGAGCGTAACCCGCTTCAGTCAATGTTTCGAAACCGGCTTTAACAAGTTCAACTGCACCACCACATAAAACAGCTTGCTCACCAAATAAATCGGTTTCTGTTTCATCACGGAAAGTGGTTTCGATAATACCCGTACGACCACCACCAATGGCAGATGCATAAGCTAAACAAATTGATTTTGCTGTACCTGATGGATCCTGGTGAATAGCAATTAAATCAGGAACACCGCCGCCACGGGTAAACTCTGAACGCACTGTGTGACCAGGTGCCTTAGGTGCAATCATGATGACATCTAAGTCAGCACGAGGATTGACTTGATTATAAAGAATTGCAAAACCATGTGCGAAAGCTAGCGCAGCACCTGGTTTAATATTTGGTTCAATTTCAGTTTTATACAACTGAGATTGAAATTCATCAGGCGTTAAGATCATAACAACGTCAGCGCCAGAAACCGCATCAACTACATTTTTAACTGTTAAACCGCAAGCTTCTGCTTTAGCAATAGAAGAAGATCCAGCACGTAAACCAACGACAACGT
>CAZZIS010000100.1:6361-8994 GCA_964654445.1 uncultured Thioalkalispiraceae bacterium | reverse complement strand
CCCGCCATGGTTGCGCTTCACGGTCGAAACCGGATAGGCGTGGCGGGTGTGTTGGATATATTATAGTGTGACTTTTCTCATAAATCAATATCTCAATACTAAATGTCATTACGAGGAAACAAAGTGACCGCGGTAATCTCATAGCCAATACCACTTTTCTGGAGATTGCTTCGCTGCGCTCGCAATGACAGAAGAAATATCCTTGTGCAAATGCGGCAACCTTTTGCAGTAAGCCCATTACTCCCATCAAGCCACATCCTTAACCTTAACCTTAACGCGTTTTTTACCCGTTAAAAGTTGTTGCATTAGGCCTTTTTTTTGTAACTTTAATTCCTCAAGTTGTTTTTTTAATAAACCTATTTCTTTATCTGCTAGAACAAATACATTCGCTATCGCTTTTTGTTCTTCAATACATGGCAATGGAATATGAATAGATGAAAAATCTTTCCAGCGAAGACTGCCACGACGATCAACCGATGCAGTAGTATTTGCTTCAAAAATACGACGATATTTTTCAGTTTTTAATAGAAGAAATAAATAGGAATCATCAATTTTTTTATTTGTTTCAAACACTGTATACATTGGGCTTATTACAGCATCATCATAAATATCTTGATACCCAATAGAACCTTCCTCAATATGATTAGTGGCATAGGCAAATTGATTACGACTCACTATTTTATAAGGTGAAATATCGTCACTAAAAATTTGTTTGTCAAAATACTGGAGACTATCAACTAACCCATGATGTTTAGTACACGACAATACGGGTAAATTTTTACACTCTTTATTTTTTATTGAACTATCTATAGAAATATTTTTAATCTGGGAATAATCCCAGTCTAAAGGGATGTTCCCATACTTGGTTTTTTGAGTTTTATTACTTTTAACAAATTTAGAAAGTCGTTTTTTTCCAAAAAGTAATTGTTGCATTAATCCTTTACGAAAATATTCCTTTTTAGATACTAACTTTTCTAAGAGCCCAAGTTCTCCATCTATTAATCCGAATATTTTAGCAATTTCTATCTGCTCTTGTACGATAGGGAGTGGTAATGCTACAGCACCTATTAGTTCCGTATTTAGATTAGGTTGCCCTACCCCTGGCGCAAGCCGTTCTCTAAAACTACGTATTTGTGATTGAAGAAAATAATAAAAAAACTTTTTATCAATTCCGTTCAATTCAAAAAATACTGCTATACCATCGTTTGCACCTCCCTTTATTTCTAATATTTTTGGTACACCCAATGTTGCACCACTATTTGTAAGTACAAGTGTTCCTTTTTCCAATATCCTTGTCTTTTTGGCTCCTTCCTTAGTAAGTTTAGTTTTTGTTTTTCTAAGGTAGATCTCATTATCTTTTGTAACATCTGCAACTGTAACCCAAGGTAGATAGTCTCCATTAAAATATTTTGGATCTCCCGCAGGTCTTGGTGATGAGCCCCTAACTACATTAGAAACATTCTTAATTAATGATGAATTCCAGTCGGCGGGAATGAGTCCTGCAATTGATTTCTTAAAATCACTCAAAACTCTAATTCCTTTAAAACAGTTGAAATATCACCACGCACCTGTGCCAGTTCTGCTTCTAATTCAACAATATTTTGCTGAACAGCAGAAATATCTACCTCTTCATCTTCCTCAAACGTATCTACGTACCTTGGAATATTTAAGTTGTAATCATTTTCTTTAATCTCTTCTCGACTTGCGACATAAGCATATTTATCCACTTCTTTACGCACTTGATATGTTTTAACTATTTTCTTAACTTCAACATCAACACGAATTTTATTTTGATTTTTCCCTTGTTCAATCTCTTTGCTTGCGTCAATAAACAATACATTGGTTTTCTTTCCACGATCACGACGGAAAATAAGAACCACTGCTGGAATACCTGTACCAAAAAATAAGTTTGCAGGAAGCCCAATGACGGCATCTAATAAATTTTCTTCGATTAACTCTTGTCTAATTTGACCTTCTTTGCCACCACGGAATAACACACCATGAGGAACAACAACACCAACACGGCCATGACCTTCTGTTGTAGTTTCAACCATATGAGAAATAAACGCATAATCGCCTTTACTCTTTGGTGGTACACCTCGATGCCAACGGTTAAAAGTATCAGCTTCTTTTCCCGATTGATCAGCTCCCCATTTTGCCAAAGAAAAAGGTGGGTTGGCGACCACGACATCAAACTTCATGAGTTTATCGTCTTCTACCAAACGCGGTTCTAACAAAGTATCACCGCGTTCTATACGTGGGTCGTTTACGTTATGCAGGAACATGTTCATCATGCACAATGCCCATGTGCTGTTAATGGCCTCCTGGCCGAAGAGTGAATAGTTTTCTGAGCCGACTTCATTGGCACATTTTAACAACAATGAACCTGAACCACAGGCAGGGTCACAAATACGTTCGTCTGGTTGTGGAGCAAGCAACTTGGCAACAAGAATTGAGACTTCGGGTGGGGTATAAAACTCACCGGCTTTTTTACCTGCTCCGGCGGCAAACTTGCCAATGAGAAATTCATAGGCATTACCTATGACATCTAAGTTACCGATGCGTGAGGGCCTTAGATCTAACCTTGCATCATTAAAGTCTTCGAGCAGGTTTTTTAATATATGGTTACGTTT
>CAZZIS010000100.1:4375-6261 GCA_964654445.1 uncultured Thioalkalispiraceae bacterium | reverse complement strand
ACATCGGAGATGAATTTTAAAAACAACATCACCAGGATGTAATCTTTATAATTAACGGCATCAACGGTTCCCCGGAAAGAGTCGCAGGCTTTCCATAGGATATTGTTGATTTCATCTTGAGATGCTTGGCCAGTCATTTTATGTTTCCTTGAGTGTTTCTATTGTTAGCAGGGTTAAATAAAAGTTTTAAATACCACATCACTTGTATGTAGGTTGGTTCAAGGAACAACGTGACGGAACCAACGAAAAATGATGGATCCGTCACGTTGTTCCTTGATCCATCCTACAAAGCAGAAATGTACTGGTATTTGGAACGCGCGTCTTTCGTCGTTCCGGCATCAGCCAGAATGATGAATAAACAGGTTCTACTTCATTAATACGTCTTTTTTTCTTACATTGTAAACAAGTATGCGCTTACCCTGTACTATTAGTGGATATTTATTCTTCAAATAGGTATTACAATTAATTACATCATTCTTGCCCCTTCTGAATCTGTTCATACATTTGCTGGCCTATAGCGCGATGTAGGGTTTTACTTTGTTCAAACAGGTCGTTTCGTAACGACCGTTCTTTTGTCATCAGATTATTTAAGGAAATAACTTTATTTTGCATTTCACTATTTGGCACGGGGATTTCTATGTCTAATAACTCGGCACGTTGTACCAGCGGTGTTCCTGCGCAGGTTCGAGCCTGGATTATTTTTGCCTTTATGTGTGGCTGATTAAGTATCCAGAATAAGTAACCCGTTTTGACATTATTTTTACCACGTATTATATAGAGTGCTGAAGAGGCTACCGTATTCTCGGGTACATTTTCGACCATTATTGCTTCATTACGTAGTCCACGTGCGGTGAATAAAATATCACCTTTTTTCACTATATAACGTTCTAGTGATTTTTTCGTGGTTATGCGTAGTTTATGGTCGGCATTGTATGAATAGGGCACGTCTTCTTTTAAGTGCTTCATTAAAATAACCTGATGGGTGCCTTGTGGCTCGTGCTCCGCACGAGACTTTAAGGAAAGTCCGGCCAGGACTTCTGCACAGTCTTCAATCCGTTTCATTTGCGCTTTCACCTTACCACTCCCTGAGTTTAGTCGTTACACGCTGGTTTATAGCTACGCAATAGGTCCGTCTCGACATCAAATCGTCGTGACTCGCCGGACACTGGATATACAGCAATATGTGTTTTACCGTTTCGGTCGAAACAAGCCTGCTGATGATGGTTTTCAAAGCGTTTACTTAGGTCGCTCGTTTGGCCAATATAGATAACACTGTAATGCCCTGTCGGTGTTTGTTTAAGGATGGCATACACTGCGCCAGAAGGGTTAAATTTTGTGCTCCAGAGAAAAGCCTGAAAGCTATAAGTACGTCTTGATGCTCCTGTTAAGGTTAAATTTTTTACTTGTGCCATTTTTAATGGACCCCATAATTTTAGATAGAGGTAGCCCGGATCTACAACATGAAGTACACTTAATTTGCTAATAAAGCGTCTTTAATTGGGTCCAGGTACTGCCTATCCGGTTAAAGTTGTTAATGCCCGCGTCCAACCGCGGGCATTTTCGTTTGTGAATAGAGAGAAAATACCAGATCACCTGAGAAGCATACTCCACTCAGAATATCTGTCAACAATACATCAATTAAATATCGTAAGTATGGTAATACTCCCTTATATTTCAGTAAGCGTTAAAGATTACATCACTATGTTCCAGCAAAACTACTCATAAGCAATTACTTATCATAAGCAGAAGAAACTTTGAATTAACTTATAGAAAAGACTCTGTATAATGCTCGGACGTTTTACGGCAATGAGCTGAATCCGCCGCAATAAATTAAGATTGCCACAAGTATAGGAAAGCACCATGAGCGATATAGATATCGAACAATA
>CAZZIS010000100.1:0-4275 GCA_964654445.1 uncultured Thioalkalispiraceae bacterium | reverse complement strand
CAGGATACAACAGTTGTTATTCATCCTCTTACTGATCATCGTCGTACTTTACCGCTTGATAAAAAAGGTGAGCTGATTGAAGCCCACCCTGATTTCCAACTGGTTATATCTTATAACCCCGGTTATCAAAGTATGATGAAAGACCTTAAGCAATCAACGAAACAACGTTTTACTGGTTTAGATTTTGATTACCCGGATTCAAAAGTAGAAACAGCCATTGTTGTTAAAGAAGCCGGCATTGATGAAGGCGTTGCAGCTAAGCTGGTTAAAATTGCACACACTGCGCGTAACTTAAAAGGCCACGGTCTTGATGAAGGTATCTCAACACGCTTACTTGTTTATGCTGCAACCTTAATGAACAACGGTATTGAAGCAAAGTCTGCTTGCCAGATGGCTCTCGTCACACCAATCACTGATGACAAAGATATTCGTGATACGTTAATTCATTCAATTGATAGTATTTTTGCTTAATATAAAAGTATTAACAATACTGTCATTACGCGCCCTGAATATTGTTGAAAACAATATGAGGAAGTACTCTTGGGGTAAAGAAACAAAGTGACTGTCGTAATCTCAAATAAAATGCACAACTGCATGAGATTGCCACGTCAATACTGAATATTATTTTCAGTATTTCCTCAATACCAGAACGTGTAGAACACGTTAAGGTAATACTGACGAAACGCGTAGCGGTTCATTAAGTGCAATGACATGCTCTAAATAAGCAATGATCTTTCGTGGTTAAAAATATGACAACAGAAGTTAAAACAGAATACCCGCATCATCGTAAGCAATTAAAATGTAGCTTCGAGCAAATTGAAGATTGCTTTGACGACTACATGAAAGACGCATTACGTAACCTGAGTAATGAAGGTGTTGAACAATACCTCTCAGGTGCTTCGCTTGTTTGCATGATTGGTCGTGGCTGGGAACCAGTATCGATATATCTGGAAGAAATGCCACAAATGGCACAGCGTGTAGGTGAACCGATTTTAGAAATTGTTTCCAAACATGTTTGGGATATGTCACGTTCTCCAAACGGCAAAGCGATTCCACCGTTTATGCAGTGTTTGCCTGAGGCTTCTCGTCGCCTCGGTACGCTTGAACAGATGAATAATTTTTTCGATATTCTGTTTGCGATGCTGGACACAACAACTACTTCGGTTCATGGTCATCATAAAACACATTCCAGCCAGGGCTTTCTTGTACTGCTAAATCAAATTCCTTTTTTATTAAGTCAGCTCTCACTTGAAGGTTTAAAAAACTGGATCGACTATGGTGTGCGCAACTACGGCAACCATCCAGAACGACAAAAAGATTATTTCAGTTTACAGTCTGCTGATAGTAAAGCGATGTTACAACGTGAACGTCATGGCACGTTATACATGGACTCTGAACGCCAGCTGGATATGTATATGCGCAGCATGTGGCATAAAGAAGAATACTTTGTGCCTTACTCATTAGGTTTTGATGAACTACGTAAACCACAACCATATTATGATGAACTGGGTATGCGTATTCCTGATGTTTATGATGATATCAATGATGTTAGCGGTATTAACCGTTACCGTATTACGCTTGCACACATGGCTGCACATAAGCGTTGGACTGAACGCCAGGTTGCCGACAACCTATCCCCATTTCAACGTATTGCAGTAGAAGCTTTTGAAGACTCACGTGTTGAACAATTAATCTTACGTGAATATCCAGGACTTAGAAAATATTTTTGTGCCTTACACCCTGTGCCGATTGAAGGTACATGCGATAACGAAAAAGAATCCTGTGTTCGTCATCGACTCGCAATGGTTTCTCGCGCAATTCTTGATGAGAATCACGGCTATCAAAATCCGGATATTCTGGAGTTTGTAGGAAAATTTCGCGATGCACTAAAAGACAGTGAATCAAGTACAAAAGAAATGCTTGATATCGCCATTTCTTTTACTGCAAGAACACGTCGTCAAACTGACCTCGCACCTAAAGTACGCTTTGAAAATACGGAAATTGATTACCGTGATGATAACCGTCATATGTGGGTCTTCATTGAAGAAAGTGATGAACCCGAAGATGATACTAGCGAACCACAAAGTAAAGAAACCATTGAGCCTGATGGTTTACCACCTCGTCATTATCATGAGTGGGATTATCATACCAGCACGTTTAAACCTGATTGGGTAACCTTGTATGAATCTTTATATGCACCGGGTAATGCTTCTGATATCGATAATATTTTAGAAAAACATTCTGCCCTGGCAAATTATTTAAAACGACTTTTAGATTTATTAAAACCACAACAATATGTTCGCATTCGTTACCAGGAAGAAGGCAGCGAATTGGATCTCGATGTTGCGATTCGTTCAATCATCGACTTTAAAAGTGGTGCCCAACCTGATCCACGCATTAACATGAGCCATAAACATGATGGCCGTGATATTGCTGTTTTATTATTAATGGATTTATCTGCATCACTTGATGAAGTGCCTGAAGGTTGCACACAAAGTATTTTAGAACTTAGTCGTGAGGCCGTTACCTTGTTAGGTTGGTCTATTGAACAACTTGGTGACAAATTTGCGATTGCCGGATTCCATTCAGATACTCGACATAACGTGCGTTACCATCATATTAAAGGTTTCACTGAAAGCTGGGATGATGGTGTTAAGGCACGTTTAGCGAACATTGAAGCTGGCTTCTCAACACGTATGGGTGCAGCGGTGCGTCATGCCAGTCATTACCTGGAAGGTCAAAAAGCAGATAAGAAATTACTGCTTATCTTAACTGATGGTGAACCATCTGATATTGATGTAACTGATGACAGGTTACTGATTGAAGACACACACAAAGCCGTTGAAGAATTATCAAGCAAAGGCATTTACACTCACTGCATTAGCCTTGATAAAAAAGCAGATGAGTATATTGCTGATATCTTTAGTCCAACAGGCTATACCGTCATTGATAATGTTGATAAGTTACCTGAAAAATTGCCTAAACTATTTATGTCGTTAACAGCTTAAGTTCTAATGAAAAATACCCTTACTGCTACAATTCATTTTTCTTTCAAAGGTGTAAACCATTCACCTTCAACTTCGATCGAATTAGATCGCTACCTTGAAACGACCGGCACATTGCCTGATCTATATCAGTTAATAGCCAGAGAAAATGATTTTGATTTATATTCATATGAATATGAAATAATGCAGGCGCAGGATATTAGCTTTAGTAATTCTCAGGGTTTAGTGTCTGAGTTTATTAAAGATGGCGCATTGGATTTCACAGAATTTAAATTTGTTTTTGAGAAAGTGAAAGTGCTTAATCAATTACAAGACCTTGCGAACGAACACATGCAGATTGAAGACCTGGCACAACAACCAGACTTAAAAGAAGCCTTATTACAAGCTTATGCTCTGGGAAAAAACACACGGAATCAAAAATAAACATGCTTGAGAAATTATTAAAAGGTAATGAACGTTTTCGTAACGGTTATTTTCAACGCAACCGTGAACAACTGGAAAAACTGGCTCAACAACAAGCTCCTGATGTGGCCATGGTTTCCTGTTGTGATTCACGTGTTGATACCGGCATTTTATTTGATGCTGAACCCGGTGAAATTTTTGTTATTCGTAATGTTGCTAATCTTATTCCTCCCTATGAACTAAAGGGTGACTATCATGGTACCAGTGCCGCATTAGAGTTTGCCGTTACCTGTCTTAAGGTAAAAGAAATTATGGTACTCGGTCATGCCAACTGCGGTGGAATTCGTGCCTTAATGGAAAATGATGGCAACATTAAGGAAGATGGGTTTATTGATCGTTGGATGCAAATCGCGGCACCGGCAAAAAAAGAAGTGCTTACCCGAAATGACCTTAACACTTTTGATGAAAAGCTCGATGCCTGTGAAAAAACGGCGATCAGCTATTCACTTCGTAATTTATTAACTCACCCCTGGGTACGTCAGCGAGTTGAGAAGGGAGAGTTACAACTAGTCGGGTATTATTACGAATTGCACAATGGTCAGCTGATAAAAATTGATGAAATAAATGCTGACATATTAAAGGCTGAAGAAAAATAACCCCCTCTCCCGGCAACGTCGCCACTTAACTCTCTATTGCACCAACTTGGTGATTAAACCTATTGATTAAAACCAGATTAGTGCATAACAACCCAATGCTTCTCTTCTCTTTACCCGTCTAATACCCGACTAAAATACTAATTAACATAAAAATCAAACGGTTATATTGTATTAACACTGTTGGTATGTTTCTTGCTCTAAGCCAATGATAT
>CAZZIS010000099.1:1388-9023 GCA_964654445.1 uncultured Thioalkalispiraceae bacterium | reverse complement strand
ACATTAAATGTCCGGCATGCAGCTGCTGTGTCCATTACTTCGTAGCCAATGTTATTTTGCTGTAAAATTGATAAGCAATCCTGGTGAGGAAAAGTTAGTTTTTTGCCTGTTCCTAACAGGACAATTTCGGGCTTGTTTTCGCAAAAACCGAGAAAATGTTCAGGGTTAAATTCCGAGATATTCTGAGGAGCCCAGCTTTTAATTATCCCATTTGTTCGCAATGAGACACTATTTCGTATAATACCTAAATGATTGTCCGTATCCCATTCATCAATTAAGCCTGTTTTAAGCTCTGGATGATCGGAATTTATCCCTGTGATAGAAATCATTCCAACTTCGTATCCATGGATAAGAATATTCAGACCAGTTTCAAGAACAAATTTCACAGATAATTTCCCTTCAAATGTCATATAAATTCAGGCTGAGCCTTGTTTTATATGGTTCTGTCATTGACAGTGTGCTTAATGAACCGTTAATGTTACCAGCTTTATTAAATGGGTGGAGTAGGGATTTTGCACCTGTTAGAATACGGTTAAAATTAGCTTAAATAACGATCATTTCGAACTGGATACCCCCTTGATAGAAGATTTTCCGAGAATTAAACGTTTACCGCCTTATGTCTTTAATATTGTCAATGAATTAAAGGCTGAAGCGCGTGCGCGTGGCGAAGATATTATCGATTTTGGTATGGGAAATCCGGATCAACCAACGCCAAAACATATCGTGGATAAATTGGTCGAAGTGGCTCAACGTCCTGATACACACCGATATTCATTATCACGAGGGATTCCTCGTTTACGCCGTGCGATATGTAATTGGTATAAATCACGTTTTGATGTGGATTTAGATCCTGAATCTGAAGCAATTGTCACTATTGGCTCTAAAGAAGGCCTGGCTCATCTTGCCATGGCAACAGTTGGACCGGGAGACGCTGTTTTGGTACCAAATCCGTCTTATCCAATCCACCCTTACGGTTTTGTCATTGCCGGTGCCGATATTCGTCATGTCCCGATGGGGGCAGATCGAGATTTTTTTGAAGAACTGGATAAAGCGATTAAGAATAGCTGGCCAAAGCCGAAAATGCTGATTTTGAATTTTCCGGGCAATCCAACCACCCAGTGTGTTGATCTCGATTTTTTTAAAAAAGTCGTGGCCATTGCTAAAGAGCACGAAATCTGGGTGGTACATGATATTGCTTATGCAGATATTGTTTTTGATGGTTATAAGGCTCCTTCAATATTGCAAGTTGAAGGCGCTAAAGAAGTTGCTGTTGAATTTTACTCACTCTCAAAGAGTTATAATATGCCAGGCTGGCGTGTTGGCTTCATGGTGGGTAACCCGATCCTGGTTGCTGCCTTAGCTCGTATGAAGTCATATCTTGATTACGGTATGTTTACCCCGATTCAGGTAGCCGCAATTGCAGCACTGGAAGGCCCGCAAGATTGTGTCAGAGAAATCTGCGAGATGTATCAAAGTCGTCGTGACGTATTGTGCGATGGATTAAATGCGCTGGGGTGGAATGTAGAAAAACCGAAAGCCACGATGTTTGTTTGGGCTCCGATACCTGAACAATTTAAAGAGTTAGGCTCGTTAGAGTTTTCAAAATTATTATTAAAGGAAGCGAAAGTTGCAGTCTCACCCGGTATTGGTTTTGGTGATTATGGTGATGATTATGTGCGCTTTGGTTTGATAGAAAATGAACACCGTACGCGTCAGGCAGTACGAGGTGTTCGTGACATGTTTAAGAATTACAAATCAGATGTTTAAAACAGAGATGTTTAAGAAAAAGAGGAATAAATAGTGGATCCGGTTAAAGTTGGTTTACTGGGATTAGGTACGGTCGGTGGCGGTACAGTAAATGTTCTGCAACGTAATGCAGAAGAAATCTCTCGTCGCGCAGGTCGTGGTATTGTAGTTACACATGCAGCTGCGCGTGATTTAAATAAGCCGCGTATTTGTTCTACTGATGGCATTACTGTCACTACAACAGCGCAGGATGTTGTAGAAGATCCTGAAATAGCTATAGTTATTGAGCTTATTGGTGGCGATACGCTAGCGCGGGATTTAGTAATGCGTGCGATTGAAAACGGCAAGCATGTTGTTACTGCTAATAAAGCGTTAATTGCAAAACATGGTAATGAAATTTTTGCTGCAGCTCAGGCTAAAGGTGTCATTGTCGCTTTTGAAGCAGCCGTGGCTGGTGGCATACCCATCATTAAAGCCATTCGAGAAGGCCTGGCAGGAAATCAAATTGAATGGTTAGCCGGTATTATTAATGGCACAGGTAACTTTATTCTTACAGAAATGCGCGACAAAGGTCGTGACTTCAATGATGTATTAAAAGAAGCACAGGATTTAGGTTATGCCGAAGCTGATCCTGAGTTTGATGTTGAAGGCATCGATGCAGCGCATAAGTTAACTATCCTGGCTTCGATTGCATTTGGTATTCCATTACAGTTTGATAAAGCCTTCACTGAAGGTATTACAAAAATTACCCGTGAAGATGTGACTTATGCAGAAGAGTTAGGTTATCGCATTAAACATTTAGGTATTACTCGTCGTACTGACAAAGGTGTTGAATTGCGTGTGCATCCTACGTTGATTCCTGAGCGCCGTTTAATTGCCAATGTTGATGGTGTAATGAATGCAGTACTTGTTCAGGGTGATGCGGTTGGTCCAACCTTATATTATGGTGCAGGCGCAGGTGATGAACCTACAGCTTCAGCTGTCGTCGCTGATGTTGTTGATGTGGTTCGGGTATTAACATCAGATCCGGAAAATCGTGTTCCTCATTTAGCTTTTCAACCGGATAGCTTATCTGACTTACCGATTTTAAAAATGGAAGAAGTTGAAACTGCTTATTACTTACGCATGCAAGCGAAAGATGAGCCGGGTGTGTTAGCTGATGTAACCCGAATCCTTGGAGATAAAGGTATAAGTATCGAAGCCATTATTCAGAAAGAACCAGCAGAAGGTTCGACGAATGCTAACGTAATCATGTTAACGCATACAGTAGTAGAAAAACAAATGAATGAAGCGATTCAGAAAATCGAATTGCTTAATACGATCAGCGGAGAAGTTACTCGCATTCGTATGGAAAATTTAGAAGCAAGTTAAAAGATCTTTTCACCGCAGAGGCACCCCAGGAGTACTTCCTTGTGTTGTTTGTAACAACACAAGGGGCGCGCAGAGAACGCAGAGTTATTTTTTTAATAAAATCTACGTAGTAGTAACTTAGCGAACAAATTTATTAAGTGCCTTTGTTTAAATTTTATTATTGATTTTCCTCTGCGATCTTTGCGGTGGAAGTTTAAAGTTATATTAGGAGCATATTATGCCTTTTCGTAATCGTTACACCGGACTTATAGAGCGTTATCGAGATCGTTTACCTGTACATGATGACACTCGCTTGATTAGTTTAGGTGAGGGCAATACCCCGTTGATTCGTTTACATAACATCCCTGAAACGTTGGGTAAAGATGTCGATATTTATATCAAGTATGAAGGTTTAAACCCAACAGGTTCGTTTAAAGATCGTGGCATGACCCTGGCAGTAACAAAAGCGGTTGAAGAAGGCAGTAAAGCGATTATTTGCGCATCAACGGGTAACACTTCAGCGGCAGCAGCAGCGTATGCGGCACGTGCCGGTATTACTGCATTTGTTTTAATTCCGGAAGGTAAAATTGCCTTAGGCAAATTAGCTCAAGCGATGATGCATGGTGCTGTTGTAATACAAATCAAAGGTAACTTTGATGATGGTATGGAACTGGTTAAACAAGTGGGTAAAGAGGCACCGGTTACAATTGTTAATTCAATCAACCCTTATCGTATACAAGGTCAGAAAACAGCGGCTTTTGAAATTATTGAAGAGCTGGGCTTTGCACCGGATTATCATTGTATCCCTGTTGGAAATGCGGGTAACATTACCGCACATTGGATGGGGTATAGTGAATACCATGAAAATGGAATCGTAAACTCTCGTCCAAAAATGGTTGGTTATCAAGCGGCAGGTTCTGCTCCGTTCATGCGTGGTGAAATGGTGAATAATCCTGAAACAGTGGCAACAGCAATTCGTATTGGCCATCCACAAAGTTGGGATAAAGCCTGGGTTGTAAAAGAAGAGTCAGGTGGTTGGTTTGATGAGTGTACTGATGATGTCATTCTTGCAGCACAAAAGTTACTAGCTGAAAAAGAAGGAATCTTCTGTGAACCTGCTTCAGCGACTTCTTTAGCAGGTGCAATGATGGATATTAACTCAGGTAAGATTCCTGAAGGCAGTAAAATTGTTTGTACCTTAACGGGTCATGGTTTAAAAGATCCGGATACTGCTATTGAGCAAAGTACGCGTCCATTGATTAATGTATCTGCGACACTAGAAGATGTTAGAAAAGCAATCATGGACAACATGTAAAAAATTCCTGACGCGCTCTCTGGCGGCGTTGAAAATAAATTAAAAATACTCACTGACTACGTGTCAGCTCCGTTTTTTAATTTATTTTCGCCTTGCCAAGAAAACGCGCCAGAAGTTTTTAGTTGTAGCTAAACATAAAAACAAAACCAGCTCGTCATTCCGGCATGCTCTTCATCCTTCGGGTACAGACGAGCCGGAATCCATTGTTGTACTAAAATAGATTCCGGTTCGCACTTTGTTTGACCGGAATGACAGTACTTTTAAACTTAGAGACTATTACTGTGCCTGGTGAATCTACACTGACACTTTTTATCCCCGATTTGTTTGGCTTTCAGTCAATGCTTTCTAAATTATCATCTGATGAAATTTCTCAGTTGCCTGAAATTAAACTTCCTGTTTTAGAAAAATGGCTTTCGCGTGGCTCATTAGAAAAGTCATCTAGCCAGGAAGATAGTGTATTTTCAGAGTTAGGCATAGATGAATATAAAAACAAAGACAAACCTTATGCTGCTTTGTCGTTAGTAGCAGAAAAAACGTCAGACGTTGAAATTAACACGGAATCATACTGGTTACGTGCTGATCCCGTAAACCTGCAACCCGATCGTGATACTGCACTTCTTGCTGGACACGAAGAGCTCGCTTTAACGCAAGAAGAAGCAAATAAACTGGTTGCACAGGTTAATGCCCATTTCATTGATGAAGCCTGGATTCTATATACATTTTCACCGCATCGTTGGTATTTACGGTTAGACAATGCTATTGATTTAAAAACAATACCATTAGCCAGGGTCTTAGGTGAAGATGTAAATCAGTTTATCCCGACTGGTGATGATGCTGATTATTGGTTTAAAATAATTAATGAACTGCAAATGTTGTTACATGGTTCAAATGTTAATTTTGAACGTGAATCTCGCAATATGTGGACAGCGAACAGTATTTGGTTGTGGGGTGGGGGCTGTTTACCAAAGTTTGATTTAAACTCTTCTTACGACAAAATGATAACTAATAATAGTGTGTTCTCAGGTATTGGTTATCATTGTGGTTTTGATGTTTTATCGTTGAATGAGAATTTCCCTGAAAACATCAAGTCTGAAAATAACTTTGTTGTATTGGATATGCTATCTGAACAGGTTCAACGTCGGGATGTATATACTTTCATGGAAACATTGAATGAAATGGAATCTGTATTTTTTACACACTGTAATGAACAGTTGCTAAGTGGGGGAGTCGGTAAGATAAAAATAATTACCGATGCTGGAACAATAACTATTACAAAAAAACAGTTAGGCCATTGGTGGAAACGAGTCAAGCCCTTCTCAGGTTTTAAAAATGCATAAATCAATCAAACGAATGTCTGTAAAACAAGAGAAAATGATGGGGTTTTCATCTGTTTTAAATCGCGTTTATGCAAACAGAAATATTCAGTCAGAAGAGGAACTTAATTACTCAATTAATCAGCTTTTACCTTTTGACAAACTGAAAGGTATTATAGAAGCGGTTGCATTGATTGCTGATGCAATTAAGAATGAATTAACTATTGTGATAGTGGGGGACTTTGATGTTGATGGTGCAACCAGTACGACGGTTGCAGTTAAAGCATTACGTAGCATGGGGGCTAAAAAAGTTGAATTTCTTGTGCCTAACCGATTTGAATTTGGTTATGGTTTAACGCCTGAAATTGTTAACGTTGCGGTTGAGCGATTTAATCCAGATATGATTATCACTGTTGATAATGGTATTTCAAGTCTGGAAGGGGTTAATGCAGCAAAAGCACTTAATTTAACGGTTATTGTTACTGATCACCACTTACCTGCTGAAACTTTACCCGTTGCCGACGCTATAGTTAATCCAAATCAACCCGATGATCTCTTTCCCAGTAAAATGTTGGCGGGTGTTGGTGTGATTTTTTATGTCATGCTGGCATTACGTTCTTTATTAAGAGAACAGGGCTGGTTTACAAAACAAAATTTAGCTGAACCGAATCTGGCCGAACTTTTAGATTTGGTTGCTTTAGGTACCGTAGCGGATGTTGTACCTCTTGATTACAATAATCGTATTCTGGTTTCGCAAGGTTTAGCACGCATTCGCTCAGGACGAGTTTGTGCAGGAATTAAAGCTTTAATTGATATTACCGGGCGTGAAAATGAGCGTTTAGTTGCCAGTGATTTTGCTTTTGCTATAGCGCCAAGGTTGAATGCTGCTGGTCGGCTGGATGATATGTCGTTAGGTATTAACTGTTTATTAAGTGATGATGTAGCTGAAGTTCATGCTATTGCACAACAGCTTGATGAAATTAATCATGCTCGACGTGATATTGAAGCTGATATGAAACAACAGGCGATGATAATACTAGATGGTATGCATTTAGATGAGAATAAAAGCTTACCTTTTGGTTTGTGTTTGTTTGATGAAGGTTTTCATGAAGGTGTAGTTGGGATTATCGCTTCAAGAATAAAAGACCAGTGGAACCGTCCCGTTATTGTCTTTGCAAAAACTGATGGTGGTTTATTGAAAGGCTCAGGACGTTCGATAAAAGGCTTACACATACGAGATGTGCTTGACAGTGTAGCAACAAAACACCCTCAACTTATTAGTAAATTTGGTGGTCATGCAATGGCAGCAGGTTTAACTATTGCTGAATCTGATTATGATTTGTTTATTAAAGCATTTGATAAAGAGGTACGTCGGCATCTTTGTGAAGATGATTTGCAAGGTATTGTGATGAGTGATGGTGAGTTATTAGAGTCTGAATTTAACATGAATACAGCAGAAGAACTTCGTTATGCTGGTCCCTGGGGACAAACCTTTCAGGAACCTGTTTTTGATGGTGTGTTTAATATTATAAACAAACGCATTGTTGGTGAGAAACATCTGAAATTGTCATTACAGCCCGTGAATTCCAATTTAGAAATTGATGCGATTGCGTTTAATATCACAGATGAAGAATGGCCAGTTGAACTACGTCAAGCCAAGGTTGCATATCGTTTAGATGTGAATGTTTTCCGCGGCAAGCAAAATTTGCAGCTGATGGTTGAGCATATAGAGCCATGTTGATTTTAGGCTTTAATTGTAGATCGGAGTCATAGTGCCCCACATAAAAAACATAAGAGGGTATCAGCCCGACGCTGTGGTCAGTTTTTCCTTTTACCCCTTTTCTAACCGTTAGAAATCAAGAAAAGATGTTTTCATATACGTTGAAGACGATTTAATATTGTTCATTCATT
>CAZZIS010000099.1:0-1288 GCA_964654445.1 uncultured Thioalkalispiraceae bacterium | reverse complement strand
CGGGCTACAGATTGCAAGCAATGACAGGCTAATGAGTTTTAGGGTAATATAGCGTCTTTATTTTTAAGGATTTCAAGATGTTGGAAATTAATCCAATTAAATTGCGTATCAAAGATTTTCAGGGTCGTACTGACATCCTGAGGGGGTATCTTTGACTATGAAGCCAAACAAGAACAATTAGCCGAAGTTATTCGTGAGCTAGAAGAGCCTGATGTCTGGAATAAACCTGAACGAGCTCAAGAACTTGGTCGAGAAAGGGTTCAGTTAGAAAAAATAGTCAATATTATCGATGAGCTGGATAGCAGTCTGGTTGATGCTGCTGAACTGCTTGAATTAGCCGCAGAAGAAGATGACACAGACACTGTTCAGTCCGTCGAGACAGAGCTGGATGGCAAAGAAAATTCTCTTGAGCAACTCGAATTTCAACGTATGTTCTCCGGCCGTATGGATGCAAACAACGCTTTTTTGGATATTCAATCAGGTTCGGGTGGAACAGAAGCTCAGGACTGGGCAGAAATGTTGTTGCGCATGTATCTTCGTTGGGGAGAAAGTAATGGCTTTAGCACCGAATTAATTGAAGCATCATCGGGCGAAGTTGCAGGAATTAAAAGCGCCACTATTAAATTTACCGGTGAATATGCCTTTGGCTGGTTACGTACCGAAACCGGTGTGCATCGTTTAGTACGAAAATCGCCATTTGATTCAGGTAATCGTCGTCATACCTCCTTTTCATCCGTTTTTGTTTCACCAGAAGTGGATGACAATATCGAAATTGAAATCAATCCGTCTGATTTACGTATTGATACTTATCGAGCAAGTGGCGCAGGTGGCCAGCATGTTAATAAAACTGATTCCGCGGTTCGTTTAACCCATGAACCAACGGGGATCGTGGTACAGTGTCAAAGTGGTCGATCGCAGCATCAGAATAAAGATAATGCGATGAAACAACTTAAATCCAAACTGTATGAATTTGAACTGCAGAAACAGAATGCAGAAAAACAGGTGATGGAAGACAGTAAAACAGATATCGGTTGGGGTAGCCAGATTCGTTCTTATGTTCTGGATCAAGCACGGATTAAAGATTTACGCACTAATGTTGAAACCAGCAATACCCAGGCTGTTCTTGACGGTGGTTTAAACATGTTTATTGAAGCAAGCCTGAAAAGTGGACTATAGATCAAAATATCTCAACGATGCCAGAACGTGCGGAGCAGGTTAGGGTAATACTGACGAAACGCAGAGCGGTTCATTAAGTGATGCCAGAACGTGCGGAGCAGGTTAGGGTAAT
>CAZZIS010000098.1:1760-9285 GCA_964654445.1 uncultured Thioalkalispiraceae bacterium | reverse complement strand
ATGGGTTACGGTAAAATGGAAGGTGGTCAGGAAGATAAAATTATCGCATACATGATCGAACGTGATGAGTGTCAGGGTCCTGTCTACTACCAGAAATGGTACGGCATGAAACCAACAACACCAATCATCTCTGGTGGTATGAATGCATTACGTCTACCTGGTTTCTTCGAGAACTTAGGTCACGGTAACGTAATCAACACTTCTGGTGGTGGTGCTTACGGTCACATCGATTCACCTGCTGATGGTGCGAAGTCTTTACACCAGGCATATGATTGCTGGAAGTCTGGCGCGGATCCAATCGAATACGCGAAAGAGCACAAAGAATTTGCTCGCGCATTCGAGTCGTTTGAACACGACGCTGATGCAATCTTCCCGGGCTGGAGAGACAAGCTAGGCGTTCACAAATAAGCGAACACTTTAGCATCGAAAAAAAACCTCGCTCTGCGAGGTTTTTTTTTGCCTCTGGAACAAGACCAGCAATAAATTTTTGTCGGCTTACGCTGCGCTAAGCCGACCTACATTAATATTTACATATAATTTTCATCGTTAATCAGCATGGTACAATGTAAACCAATAACTCATAACTCAACGTAATATAATATAATAAGCACCTTCTACCAATGTAGGTCGGCTTAGCGCAGCGTAAGCCGACAAAAAACCATTACTCACTACCAATGTTTTCATTAAAGTTAATATCTGAACAACCCCAGTCTTCTGTATAAATACCCGCAGCTACATATCGATGAAAACTTGAAAACGGCCAATCCAGTGGCTGTTTTACATAACCATGTTTAACCGGATTATAGTGGATATACTCCACATGCTGCTGATAATCCTTATCATCTCTTATTAAATGCTCCCAAAAACGAAGTTGCCATATAGGGTGATTAGATTTTTCTATTTTATTATTGCAATGTTTTGTAAACCATGTTTTTATTAATCGCCAACGTGTTGAAAAATCATCATCACCTGGCGGCAAAGTCCAGATACAATGAATATGATCAGGTAAAACCACCATTGCATCAATAGAAAAAGGCCGTTTGATCATTACCTGACGACAGGCATTTCGTAGTGTTTCAATCATCGTTTCGTCCACTAGAATTTTCTTGCGTTCATTTGTAACCAAGGTAAAAAAATAACTACCTCCTGTTTGATATGCTCGACGATATTGCATGCTAACTGATATCCTTATCTGTTTGTTTATATTGTGTTATTTTATTTTGTCGGCTTACGCTGCGCTAAGCCGACCTACGTTTATATTTACACATGATTTTCCGTGTGTCAGCATGGTGCAACGTAAACCGACAACGACTAACTGACATTCCTTATCTTTTTCTTGTTTGTACGATGTTGCTTTATCTTGTCGGCTTACGTTGCGCTAAGCCGACCTACGTTTATATTTACACATAATTTTTCGTGAATCAGCTTGGTGCAATATAAACCGATAACGACTAAATGACATAAACAAAAAACAAGACAATACCTACCATCAATGTAGGTCGGCTTAGCGCAGCGTAAGCCGACAATTACTAATTACTTCCCTAACGGTGCAAATAATTCCTGCAAATCGTCAGCCGTTAATTTTAAATCTTTGTCAGAATGTTCTTTATTATAAACACCATCGGCTAAAGCCTGTTTTCTGGCCTGCATTGCCATAATTTTTTCTTCCAGCGTATTTTCTGTTATCAATTTATAAACAAACACAGCTTTATCCTGACCAATACGGTGTGCACGATCAGTCGCCTGATTTTCAACTGCCGGGTTCCACCAGGGATCATAATGGATCACCGTATCGGCTTCGGTAAGATTGAGTCCGACACCACCCGCCTTAAGACTAATCAAAAACACATCCACTTCGCCCTGACGAAAAGACTCAATCACTTCATCACGTTTACGAGTTTGACCGGTAAGTTTGGTGTAACTGATTCCTGACTCTATTAATTGTTTTTCAATAATGGATAACATTTTAGTGAACTGTGAAAATAACAGGATACGCCGCCCTTCTTCCAGCATTTCAGGCAGCATCTCCATGAGCATTTCCAGTTTGGCTGAGTCCTTAACTTTTTTTGCCTGCGGTAAAGACAGTAATTGTGGATCACAACAGGTCTGGCGCAACTTCAGCAAGGCATCAAGAATGGTTATATGACTACGAGCAAAACCTTTTTGTTTAATCGCATCGCGCACCTTTTTTTCCATTGATAAACGAATGCTTTCATAAAGCGCGGCTTGTTTTTTATCTAAAGCAATGGAGCGCAGTATTTCAGTTTTAGCAGGCAATTCTTTAACCACTTCCGCTTTACTACGACGTAACATAAAAGGTGCAATCCGACGCGCCAGACATTGCCGTTGTTCTGTATCACCATTTTTTTCGATAGGAGTACGAAAACGCTGAGTAAACAATTTACTTTCACCAAGAAAACCGGGCATAAGAAAATCAAACAACGCCCATAACTCTCCCAGATGATTTTCCATTGGTGTACCGGTTAAACACAAACGATGACTCGCTTTAACCTCGCGGGCAAAACGTGCCGCTTTAGCACGTGGATTTTTTATTACCTGTGCTTCATCAAGGATCAGATAATGATAGTCCTGTGCCAGCAGGGTTTCATGATCGCGCACCAGTAAAGGATAGGTCGTCAACACCAAATCATAATTATTAATATCCGCAAAGTGTTGTTTACGATCCGGGCCTTGTAAGATCAACACCTTAAGTTTAGGGGTAAACTGCTCAGACTCACGCCGCCAGTTACCCATTAAACTGGTGGGAGCGATAATCAGGCAGGGCTTGTCCATGCGCTTTCTTTCTTTTTCCAATAACAGGTGCGCCAGTGTCTGCACCGTTTTACCCAGGCCCATGTCATCTGCCAGAATGCCGTTGAATTCATAACTGCGCAAAAATTGCAGCCAGTTCAACCCCTGTTGTTGATAGTCACGCAGTGTTGCTTTAAGTCCACGTGGTACTGCAACTTTTTTAATCCCTTTAAAATTTTTAAGTTTACGTCCCAGTTCACGCATGGCTTTGCCGCCACGCCAGTGCAGTTCACTATTTTCTTCAAGATCAGCCAGCCGTGGTGCATCAAAGCGACTCATGCGCAAACTGCCATCTTCATCTAAAGCACTGGAATCATAAAGTTCATAGAGTATTTGGCAAACAGGACGAATACGTTCAGAAGGTAATTGTAGAAACTGGCTCTCTCCCATGGAGTCAGGTAGAGGCACAAGTAAGGTTTCAGGTAACTGATCTAATTCATAGTTATTCAATACTTCTGCAATCAAAGGTAATAATGGTAGTTTATGTCCCTGAATATCCAGATCAAAACGTAAATCAAACCATTCATTATCTGTTTCAATTTCCACTTCCCAATCATCGGCTTGCAAAAACTGTAATTGAAAATCGTCATTAAATTCAACTTGCCAGCCTTCGGCTTCCAACTCAGGCAAGACTTCTTCCAGAAAATTTTGCCAGCATGTAGCAGATTCCATAAAACTATTATTTTCAGCGTTAAGAAAGATAACATCATCATTCTGCTCTTCAGAAACAGCCTGAAAATCAGCCGCAAACAATTTTTGCTTTGCTATTTTCTCAGATGATAAATTACGTTGAATACAGATAACTTGATCATCGGTCACAATATTACGCACTGGCGTTGGAGGTAATGCTGTCAATTCATATCCGGCATACGCAAAACGCAAGCGCATCATATGAATACGATAACCTTTGACAGGATCAATATTACTAAACAAAACTAAACATGGAACCGGGGCTTGCTCTTTAATATGAACCGTTTCAATGTCTTGTGTTGGTGGCAGTGGAACGCCGGGCAATAAAGTCAGGAGTTTCTGACTAAACTCAACACTCGATTTGGCGGGCACCATGGGTGCTTGCAATAATAAATCCCATTGCTCTGTATTAAAATCAGCTCCCTCAATAGAACCAATAAGATTAGCCTTAATATCCAGATACAAAGGAGGCGAAACATTCAATATTGTGGCTTGCGGTTCTACCTGGATATCAAGATACCGATCGCCATTTTTTTCTGTGCGCCAGTTCAATTGCAATTCACGTGGTTCACCACGCTGTAAAACCGGGTTCTGCGTTGCTTGCCAAAAACATCTTCCACTATCAAGCATTTTCGATAAGGCCAAAAAGCCCATCTCACCACTTATAGTCAACGTCTGTCTACCACCCCAGGTTGTTTCGTTCTGCACCTCAATACATTTAGCTATTTCATGATCGACTTCTCTAATACAAGCAGGGGATGCATACTGATTCGTCATGTTATATAACTCGACACGTCGGCCTTTACCCAACCCGCCTTTTTTTAATAAACGACTAATCATAAACTGAACTGTTAAAGAGTTTTGTTTATTTCCTGCTTGCAATATATAGACAATAAATTCTGTTCCAGCAGTATCAGGTAACGTGGATATTTCATTCGCTTGCACAAATTGCTGCAACCAGGACAAACTTACATCCGTTTTATCAAGACTTAACCTGTCTGGATGAACCTGATACTCAAGACAAACCGCAACCACATGTTTACAATTAAATCCTACCGGGCAACTACACTCACCATTAATATCAATACGCCCTCCTGGCATCCGCTCGATGTCAATTTCCTGCGTATAACGAGCACCACGGCTACCATCAACACCGGCATACAAAATAACAAGATTCTGTTCAATAGTTTCTACCCGTATTTTTTTTACCTTCTGTTGCTGAAAATATCCCCGCCCACGAATGTAGCTACCGGAATCGATTTCTTTTTTAATATCTCCACGAGTAAATTTAAGCATTAATTAAATACTTCCAAACCTATCCAGGTTATTTTTTGTTTATTCATAAATTATTTTTCTATTATAAAAAAATGTAGCGCCAATATATCAGCTGGATTAATATTTTAGTCATTCTGTAATTCATTATTGCGTGGATTAGTATCCATTTAAGATATTTGAAATACCTAATCCAACCTGCAAGGAGAAAAAATATTAACTTCACTATTACATATACACACTATAAATATATTTAACTCTATGACATTGAAAAAATTCTATGCCTTACTGATATTGACGATTTTTTTCCAGTTCGATTATGACTTGTTTCAAATTCTGCATACAGGCCAGTCTTTATATTAAGTTTTCCGCTTGCTAAATTTAATTTCTTTTTACGTTTATTAACCGCTGATTCTAACTGTTGAATTGCAAAAGCAGTATCACCATCCATGACATAACCAATCATGCAGCCAAAAGGTAGATTCTCTGCATACTGAGCTGTGACATAACGCATTAAACCGTCATCAACATACGTTCCAGCGAGTGAAGCTCGTTTACTCTCTTTGGATATTGTATTTAATCTTTTACACTCATATGCAATATACCGTTCATAATCTTGATCCAAAAACAAAGCCATATCTAAAATACCTTTGTTTGAAAAATCTCCAACGATATCTTCTTCTCTTAACTTATACTGACAAACAAGAAAACCATATTTAATGATGCCTCTGTCTTTTTTCAGTAAATCAACCAAGCGTTCAGTAATATAATCTTCCCATGATTCTATATTCATTCGTGCAATGACCTGAGGCCAAACTTTTTCTACACATTGAATAAAAGAATGATCTATATCTTTAAGTCGTTTTAACCAAACTAATGAACTTCCTACTATCATTAGCTTCTATTTCCGAGACTGCTGACTAAGTAACTCGGTCGCTATCGCAGCCGCATCCGCCAATGCCGTTGAGCCTAGCCAAAATCGTCGCTTTCTGGGTTTAACCAAATAAAGAACATCATCTATAAACACGCGGAGATCTGGAATCAATTGGAAATTGCCAGGCAGTTTAGAGGGCAACGCTTTCCAGATTTTTCTCAGTATCAAATCCATATTTTGATTAGGCTTAGATTGAAATGCAGGTATTGTAGAATCTTCGGTAAGGTGTATACCTATTACAGCTAAATCAGATGAACTACCAACTAACTCTGTCACTGCACGACTCGAACCACTTAACCACTCAGTTAAAGATTTTGATAAGTATTCTCCATATAATTCCCAGTCACGTTCTGCTGTATTTATCCATAGACTCGGTATATTTTTAGTTTTTGCTCTCGGTTGCATCCCTGGAATGATAGTGTGAAGTGTATCTTCAATAATAAGAATATCTGTTTCATCTAGTCCAAAATAACGATAAATAATATTATCAATCTCTTCCATGTAGCTTGAGACATCATTTTGTAACAACTCATCCTGTTGACTTAATAAACGATCTATTAATTTAACTGCGTCATTAAATGCGTCCTGAACTATTTTTGTATCTCCCATGTCTTCGCGCAATGGGAATGGAATATCTAAAAGTTGTTCTTGATGAACTTTGCCACGCTCCATTCCTGTATTAGAACTATGATGAAAGAGAAACCAAGCAGTAAGCGAACTATTGAGAAGCACGGTCAAAAACTTAGCTAGCTGATCATCATCTTTGGAAAAACTGATTGCTTGTATCGAATCACGAAAAGTTAAATCTTGGGCACAATAACTAGCTCTTAACCTCCCTTCTCTACTGTCAATACCTTGTGGAATGAGAATATGTGGAGCATTAAACCCCTTTTCAAATCCTCTTCTATAAACAACATCCGTATGCCAAGATTGCATCTCCACTGTTGGCATTACAATTTCCCTAAACATATTTGTTTGAAGATGGGGTATTCTTTCTACATATTTTGATTGGGTTGTTTTGTATGCCGAGTCAGCCATTTTATCTTCTTGTGCAGGAATAAACCCCTGCCCAATTATCCATGCACGACTTAAATTAGCCTCTTTCTTTTTAGATGTCTGATAAGTTATTAATTTTTCACCTAACGTTGGCAAATAGACAAGATACTGAAACAACTTTGTATCGGGCGTTTGCATCCACATACGTCGTTTCAATAAGAGGTGATCTTCCTTAACATTTTGAATAGGAAGGCTTGCTTTATCTATACTGCTCAAAGTCAATAGTCGCTTTGTTTTCAAATTCAGATCAGCTTTAGGAACCCAATAATCAAAACGATAATTTTCATTCTCATTTTTTGATAGTCTGTACACTATCAATGCAGTTGGAGCATTTCCACCATCAAACAATTGAAATCGAATATCTGCAAAGTTAATGATCCGAGTTAAATGGATATTTTCCATCCACTGTTTTCGTGCATTAAGAAATGTTGAGCTGTGGTTAGAAAGGAAACTGGTTGCTTTAAGCAACAAAGCTATAACACCCTCATTGTCACAATGTGATAACGCTTTCCACGCAAAGCCCCATGCTATTTCTTGTCCTGGCATGGTACGTTTATTTTCTTTACACCATGTTGAGGCACTTATTTGTTCACCCCTTCGGCTTACCCAGGGAGGATTACCAATCACTAAGGCATATTGATTACCCTCAGCTGGCACATCAAAAAAGTCGCTCACCAATAATGTTTCACCACATAGCTTTGGTAGTAAGCGACCTTTTTCCATTAATTTAAGAATTTCTGCTGGTCGTGATTTTTCAAGCAA
>CAZZIS010000098.1:0-1660 GCA_964654445.1 uncultured Thioalkalispiraceae bacterium | reverse complement strand
AGTACCTGATCTACACGGTTTTTTGGATCAAACTGTTCTTCATTTGCCGCAATAAAGCGACCTGATTCAACACCTAACACTAAATCTTTTATTTCAATGGCATTCTGAACAAGAGAAAATGTTGTTACTAATCGATCAGTCGTCTGTTTTTCTGTATCACTATCGACTGGTAACTGAGACAACGAGTAAACATGAAGCGTTTCATCGGTAATAACCATCATAAGTGTGACCAATCCTTGATTCCACAATGCCTTATGAGTTTGATCAACCTTCGCCTGATCAAAATTATCCTGCACCAAAAAAGCAATTGTAGGCACACCTGAAATACAGTGCATAGCAGATACATTAAGTTGCTCAAATGACTGGCGAATAACTGCTCCATGAGAGATATTACTTAAATCATCACCCTTACGGATAAACTCAGGAGAATGGCGCTGATCCAGTCTAAGTGCGGTGAGCCATGAAGAAGATATCATTTTATTTCACCTTCACAAGACCCAGCTGCAGCTGAGATTGCTGAGGGGATAAACCAAGAAATTGACACACACGTAACTGAGCTGGCTGTATGTCCACAATAATCCCTTCCCTGGATGACATATTTAAATCCAGCCTTTCACATTGGTTGTTTACAATGTTAATGAATATATACGGTTGAATGGTTAAGCTTTGAGGCTCTCTGATGCAAACATAAAGATCATTAGAAAAACGTGCCATGGACTGCACGGCTAAACCAAAAATATCATCTATATGTTTTATAACTGCAAAAAAAAGCAAATCAGCAGGGTCATAACATCTTGCAGACCGTGCTTTAGTTGTTTGTGCGCTATAAGGAGCTAATGTATCTGTCCAAATACGCAACTGATGACGACCTATAGATAAAGCCTCACATAAGTCCTTTGTTTTTAGTGTTACAGTGCTTTTCATTATTATTTTCCACACAAAACTGTGTTTATTTTAGCACAGTTGTGTGTGTGTGAAATACATTTTATCGCTCTGATTATTCCCGTAATGCCTCAATTAGCCCATTGACGGAAACGGGTGGCGGTATGGCTTTGTACCCGGTAACCCACGGATATAATGGCATCCAGATTATAGTGTTTGGTTCGGTAGCTTTTGCCATCTGCTGCAGTTGTAAAGTAATCCTTTACAACTGATTCCTCTGTAAGCTCCTGTTCCACAAAGATATTTTTAAGATGTTGACCAATATTCTGTTTACTGCTCTGAAATAATTCTGCCATCAGGCTTTGCGATAGCCAGACAGTTTCATCCTGAAAACGTACATCCAGCCGTGTTTCGCCGTCTTCGGCTTGATAAATGATGAACTGTGGGTGATTATTTTCAGCGTTTGTCATTATGTTTACAATTATACCCAGCCGGACAACGGCATTCCCCACTGATATTGATGCTTCCATCAAACAGTCTATTAATGTTTATTTCCTGGCTGTAAATTGCACGACCACTGCCCTTAACCGTTGCATATAAAACAACTTGTTCATCACCAGCTTGTTCTACACATAAATGGGGAGTCAATGGTGATTTACCTTTAGCAAAAGCCTCGAATAACTGATTAACAATAAAATATGACCGAATTATCATTACATATTTTCACTGCTGTCCCGTTAACATATAAGTAATACATAGCAAGTCACTGATTTTATTA
>CAZZIS010000097.1:0-9344 GCA_964654445.1 uncultured Thioalkalispiraceae bacterium | reverse complement strand
ACCAATTGCACCTAAGCCAACCACACCTAAAGTACGTCCAGGCAACTCAAAACCACCAAAATTTTTCTTGCCAGCTTCTACATCTTTACTAATTACTTCATCCGCACCTTCCAGGTTACGGGCAAAATCCCATGCCTGTCCAAGATTACGGCAAGCCATTAGCATACCGGCAATAACAAGCTCTTTTACGGCATTAGCATTTGCACCCGGAGCATTAAAGACAACCACACCTTTTTCAGACATTTTATCAACAGGAATATTATTAACACCTGCTCCGGCTCTTCCAACTGCTTTCAGACTTTCAGGAATTTCCATGTCATGCATTTTAAAAGAACGTAATAAAATAGCATCGGGATGTTGAATTTCAGATGCAATCTCATAACTCTCACGCGGTAATTTTTCTAAACCTGCTACCGAAATATTATTTAATGTTAAAATTTTATTCATTGATATTCTCAATATTTTTATTTTTGTACCACATTATAAACCTGTTCAGTTACATCTTCGGTTCTCAATAAAACATCATCATTCCAAAAACGTAAAATACTAAACCCTTTCTTCTTTAAAATATCTTCCCGAAGTTTATCTTCGCTTTTCATCAACAGGTGTTGCCCGCCATCCAGCTCAATTGTTAACTTTTTTCTAAGCAAACAAAATCAACAATATATGGTTCAATAACAACCTGCCTTCTGAATTTATAACCTGCTATTTGCCTGTTACGTAAATACTGCCAAAGTTTTTTTTCTGCATCAGTAGAGTTTTTACGTAAGTTTCTCGCTAATTCCTTTAGCGACATAAGCAACTTCCTTTTATTGCATTCCCTCACCCTATCCCTCTCCCAAAGGAAGAGGGTATTATCCCCTCCCTTTCAAGGGGAGGGCTAGGGAGGGGTGATCAAATCACCCGTGTTTTTCAGCAAACTCAGCCATAAAATTAACTAACGCATCAATACCTGCTTCAGGCATTGCGTTATAAATACTGGCGCGCATACCACCAACTGAACGATGTCCTTTTAACGTCACCAGGTTTTGTTTTGCTGCTTCTTCCAGAAAAATCTTATCTAAATCTGCATCTTTTAAAGTAAAGGGTACATTCATCCAGGAACGGTTATTAATTGCAACCGGGCTAGCATAAAAATCGGAACCATCAATTGCAGCGTATAACTTACCTGCTTTGCGTTCATTGATTTCGGCCATCTTCGTTAAGCCACCTTGCTCTTTAATCCAGGCAAAAACTAAACCAGCAAGATACCAGGCATATGTTGGCGGTGTATTAAACATAGAGCCATTATCAGCATGTGTTTTATAATCAAACATGCTTGGTGTTCCATCGATGGTTTCACCAATTAAATCTTTACGTACAATAACAACAGTTAAACCAGCAGGGCCGATATTCTTTTGTGCACCGGCATAAATAACTGCAAATTTAGAAACATCAATCGGACGAGATAAAATTGTTGAAGACATATCAGCAACCAATGGCACACCGTTTGTTTCAGGTATGTAATCAAACTCAACGCCACCGATTGTTTCGTTCGGCGTGTAATGTACATAAGCGGCATCAGGGTTTAACTTTAACTCTGCTTGTGAAGGTGCATTTGAAAATTTACCGTCTTCCGTTGTCGCAGCAATGTTTACGTCGCAATATTTTTTAGCTTCAGCAATTGCTTTTTTAGACCATGCACCCGTATTGATATAATCAGCCGTTTTTTTGCCACGCAACAAATTCATTGGCACCATTGCAAACTGACTACTCGCACCACCTTGCAAAAATAAAATTTCGTGGGTATCAGGAATTGCCATTATTTCGCGTAAATCCGTCATCGCTTTTTCGGCAATTGACATATAGTCTTTTCCACGATGACTCATTTCCATCGTCGACATTCCTGTACCATTCCAATCCAACATTTCAGATTGTGCTTTTTCTAAAACGGCTTGCGGTATCATTGCTGGACCCGCACTAAAATTAAAAACTCGAGACATTGCTACTTACTCCAACTTATTATTTATTACATTTCTCACCCTTGATACTACCGTCCCCACCACTTTATGGGGAGGGCCAGGGAGGGGTGTTCTATTTAAAGCTTATTCTTCTGACTCAGTACTATCTGAATCTATTTCTTCAGACGTGGTTTGTTCTGACAAGCTTTCTTCAGAAGAGACTTCATCATCGCTCTCTTCCGTTTTTATATTTGCAATGCGCGCCATACCAGTCAATGTTTCATCTTCACCTAAGCGAATTAAGCGAACACCTTGTGTATTACGTCCCATGACTGAAACCTCTTCTACACGGGTACGAACCAACGTACCACCACTGGTGATTAACATCATTTCATCATCACCCTGCACTAACTCTGCACCTGTCACATTACCGTTACGGTCTGTTGTTTGTACAGAGATAACACCCTGCCCACCACGACCATGTCGAGGATAGTCATCCATTGCAGTACGTTTTCCATAACCATGTTCTGTTGTGGTTAGTACTGAACCTTCATGCGCGATGATTAACGAGATAACTTTTTGATCTTCTTTAAGTTTAATACCACGAACACCACCCGCACTTCGACCCATAGCTCGAACATCATTTTCACTAAAGCAAATGGCTTTACCACTTGAGCTACAGAGTAAAACATCCTGGTTACCGTCAGTGAGTTCAACACCAACCAGCTTATCACCATCTTTTAAGTCAACAGCAATAATGCCGGATGCACGTGGGCGTGAGAATTCTTTTAATGATGTTTTCTTAACCGTACCATTAGCTGTTGCGAAGAAAACAAATTTATCTTCATCGTATTCACGAATTGGCAGTACTGCGTTAATGCGTTCATCTTTATCAAGTGGTAACAAGTTAATAATTGGACGACCACGTGCAGTACGACTTGCTTGTGGCACTTCAAATACTTTTAACCAATACACTTTACCTTTGCTTGAGAAACAAAGAATGGTGTCATGGGTACTTGCAACAAATAACTTATCAACAAAATCTTCATCTTTAACAGACGTTGCCGCTTTACCACGACCACCACGGCGTTGCGCAGAGTAAACCGTAATCGGTTGTGCTTTTGCGTAACCCTCATGTGAAAGGGTGACCACAACATCTTCTTCGGTGATTAAATCTTCTATTGTTAAATCTTCTTGTGAAGAAACAATTTCAGTACGACGTTCATCACCATATTGATCTTTAATTTCGTTGAGCTCTTCAACGATGATTTCCATCAAACGATCAGAGCTGCTTAAGATAAATAATAATTCAGCGATGATTTTTAATAGTTCTTCAAACTCATTAATGATTTTATCTTGTTCAAGCCCCGTTAAACGGTGCAAGCGCATATCTAAAATAGCTTGCGCTTGAGTTTCAGAGAAATGATATAAACCATCAATCAAACCACAAGATGAAGACAAACCATCAGGACGTGATGATTCTGCGCCTGTTGCTTCTAACATCTTTGTCACAACACCCGGTTGCCATGGTGTTGAAATTAATTTCTCTTTTGCTTCAGCAGGGTTCTTTGCTGCTTTAATTAAGGCAATAATCAGATCAATATTTTCTAATGCAACCGCTAAACCTTCACGGATATGTGCTTTTTCACGCGCCTTACGTAATTCATAAACAGTACGTCGAGTAACAATCTCGCGACGATGACGAATAAACGCATCTAAAATTTGTTTAATGTTTAATAAACGAGGCTGATTATCAACAAGTGCAACCATGTTTATACCAAACACATTTTGCATTTGTGTTTGTTGATAAAGGTTATTCAAAATAACATCTGCAACTTCACCGCGGCGAAGTTCGATAACCATACGCATGCCGTCTTTATCAGACTCATCACGTAAACCGGTTATACCATCAATCTTTTTGTCTTTAACAAGCTCTGCAATTTTTTCCAGCAAGCGAGCTTTATTAACCTGGTACGGTAACTCTGTAACGATAATGCTTTCTTTATCTTTAGCACGTTCTTCAACATGCGTTCTTGCACGAAGATAGATACGTCCCTTACCACCTGCATACGCTTCCGCAATACCGCGAGCACCATTGATAATTGCTGCGGTTGGGAAATCAGGACCGGGAATGATCTCCATGATTTCTTGAATAGTAAGGTTTTCGTTTTCGATAACCGCAAGACAGGCATTAATCACTTCAGTGATGTTATGTGGCGGAATGTTCGTTGCCATACCTACTGCGATACCAGAAGAACCATTAATTAAAAGGTTTGGTAAACGCGCAGGAAGAATTTCCGGCTCGTGTTCAGACTCATCGTAGTTGGGAATAAAATCAACCGTTTCTTTATCAAGATCGGCGAGTAACTCATGCGCAATTTTTGACATACGCACTTCGGTATAACGCATTGCAGCAGCGGAATCACCATCCACCGAACCAAAGTTACCTTGCCCATCGACCAACATGTAACGCAAAGAAAACGGCTGCGCCATACGAACGATGGTATCGTAAACAGCAGTGTCACCATGAGGATGATATTTACCGATAACATCACCAACAACACGGGCAGATTTTTTGTAAGCTTTGTTATAATCATTACCCAGTTCACGCATCGCAAAAAGTACACGTCTATGAACGGGTTTTAAACCATCTCGAACATCAGGAAGCGCCCGCCCAACAATTACGCTCATCGCATAATCCAGATAAGACTGCTTCATTTCGTCTTCAATATTTATAGGAAGAACTTCTTTAGCGAACTCAACCATGTGTGAGTGGCTCCTTAAAAGGCAATATTCGAGTTATGATTTTTATAATTCTTTACTTAAATGCCCTTTTCAGAGCATTTTAGAGGCGAAATTATAGCACAGTGTTCAGACTACTACATCTTTATGAAATCACATGAAATCAAGGCTAAGGAGCGTTAAATAAAAACAAGGGAATTGAAAACAGCCTATTTTGACTTTTCCAAAGTAAAAAAGCCCACTAATAGGCCATTTATAAACAATCCCAGATTTTGTCCCAAAAACGAATGGAAAAACAGATGAAAATCCTGATTATTTTTAACGAAACCAATAAAAAATAATCACTTAAAAACGACAATATATATAAATTTTCATGTTATTTATCACTGTTTACAGGTATCTTTTTCCCTATGAAAATAGACTCGATTATACATACGACATGGATTGCCTCAGTCGATGAGAAAAATACTGTCCACCATAACCATTCCATTGCGATACATGATGGCCGAATTCATGACCTGCAGCCAAAACAGGATATTCTCAACAAATACTCTTCTGATGTTGAAATCAACCTGGATAACCATGTTCTTATTCCTGGTTTAATCAATTCGCACACCCATTCTCCGATGTCGTTAATGCGCGGATTAGCAGATGATCTGCCTCTCATGGACTGGTTAAACAACCATATCTGGCCAACTGAGCAAAAACATGTTTCTGCAGAATTTGTTTTAGATGGATCTTTACTGGCATGTGCAGAAATGATTCGAAGTGGCACGACCTGCTTTAATGATATGTATTTCTTCCCGGAAGAAACCGCACGTGCCGTTGAGCTGTCAGGAATGCGTGCAAAACTTGGACTGATTATGATTGATTTTCCCTCTGCCTGGGCAAAAGATGCGGATGAATACCTGTCAAAAGGCGTTGAATTGCATGATCAACTACATAATAACAGTCTTATTAGCACCGCATTTGCACCGCATGCCCCCTATACTGTTTCAGACGATCCTTTAAGGCGTATCGCCACTTATGCAGAAGAACTGGATATCCCGATTCATATACACCTTCATGAAATTGCTCATGAAGTTGAACAAGCCATTTCACAAACAGGTAAAAGACCAATAGAACGTTTAAATGATCTGGGACTACTGACTCCACGCCTGCTTGCCGTACATATGACACAACTCACCGATGACGATATCAATCTTGTCGCTGAAACAGGTGTGCATGTAATACATTGTCCCGAATCTAACCTAAAGCTCGCCAGTGGCTTTTGCCAGGCGTTTAATTTACAACAGGCGGGCATCAACATCGCATTAGGCACAGATGGTGCCGCCAGTAATAATGATCTAGATATGATTGCTGAAATGCGAACGGCGGCTTTACTCGCCAAAGCGGTCGCAAATAATGCCAGTGCCTTGCCGGCTGAAGATATTTTACGCATGGCAACCATTAACGGGGCAACAGCATTAGGGCTCGATTCTGAAATTGGTAGTCTTGAGATTGGTAAATCAGCTGATATAGTCGCAATTGATCTTGGAGGCATAGAGAATCAACCCGTATATAACCCGGTATCTCAACTCATCTATTCGGCTGGACGTGAAAATGTCTCAAATGTCTGGGTTGCAGGTAATCACCTGCTCAAAGATAAAGAGCTAACCACTCTGGATGAAAAGTCAATTTTACAAAAAGCGTCCTATTGGCAGAATAAAATCAAAGTCAAATAATTTTCACCGCAGAGACGATGCCAGAACGTGCGAAGCAGGTTAAGGTAATACTGACGAAACGCGCAGCGCTTCATTAAGTGCAGAGTACGCTGAGAGTCAAAGACTTAAAAATTACATTTTTCACAGTAATGGTATTTATATAATCCGATAAGCTTGTATTTAGTCAGTTTACATCTTTTCTTTGCGCCCTCTGCGTCTCTGCGGTGAAAAATCTTTTATATATAATATTCAAACTATATTCTCACTTTAACTTTCACGTTAGAATCACACTATGACTGAACATACATTAAATTTTGATCCACAGGAAATTGCTAAATTCGAAGAACTCGCCTCACGCTGGTGGGATCCGGATAGCGAATTTAAACCGTTACATGAAATCAACCCGCTAAGACTGGAATATATTGATCGTCGCAGCTCGCTCAAGGGCAAAACAGTTGTGGATATTGGTTGCGGTGGTGGAATTCTGGCTGAGAGTATGGCTCTTAAAGGGGCAAATGTACTCGGTATTGATATG
Source organism: uncultured Thioalkalispiraceae bacterium (assembly GCA_964654445.1). GTDB lineage: Bacteria > Pseudomonadota > Gammaproteobacteria > UBA6429 > Thiohalophilaceae > JAGLTQ01. Next base: position 2,424 of record CAZZIS010000097.1, on the reverse strand, counting down.
GGCAAAGCACCATTAAGTGTTGCGCAGCTACATAAACTGGAATCCGGTGCAGAGCTTGATTATCAGCAAATGACCGCAGAAGAACTGGCTGATAAAAATGCAGGACAATATGATGTCGTGACCTGCATGGAAATGCTGGAACATGTTCCGGATCCGGCTTCTGTTATTGCAGCCTGTAGTAAACTGGTTAAACCCGACGGGCATGTTTTTTTCTCGACAATTAACCGCAATCCAAAATCATACCTTTTCGCTATCGTTGGTGCGGAATACATTATGCAAATGTTGCCTAAAGGTACACATGACTACAGCAAATTCATCAAACCATCAGAACTGGAAAGCTGGTTGCGAGCAGCAGATTTACATTTAAGAGAATTGACCGGAATGAGTTATAACCTGTTAAGTAAAAAATATTCTTTAGGGCATGATGTTGATGTTAACTACCTCATGCACACGCAAAAATAAAATGAAAAAATATTCCCTCCCCCTTCAAGGGGAGGGTTAGGGAGGGGTGATAAATTATATTCACACACCCTAGCCCTCTCCCTGAGGGAGAGGGAATTAATATTATCAAAATAAGAATATGCCCAAAATTAAAACTGTTTTATTTGATCTCGATGGTACACTTGCTGATACCGCTCCCGATCTTGCCAATGCACTTAATCATGTTCTGAATCTTCACGATTGTGATCCGCTACCATATGAAAAAATTCGTCCGATTGTCTCACACGGCGGCAAGGCATTAATCAGTCTTGGTTTTGGTAAAAAGCACCCCGAGTTTGATGTCTTATACCAGGAATTTCTTCAGCATTATCAAAACAATATCGCAAAAGAAACCACTCTGTTCCCGGGCATGGATGAATTACTTCTCGAACTGGAAGAAAAAAATATTAACTGGGGTATAGTAACGAATAAACCCAGCTGGTTAACCGAGCCATTACTTGATGCATTAAACTTAACTTCACGCACAGTAGCAATTGTTAGCGGCGATACACTTGAACAATGCAAACCCCACCCCGCCCCATTACTTCATGCCTGTGAACTTGCGGGAGCTAAAGCAGAAGAATGTATCTATATAGGTGATGCAGAACGCGATATTGAAGCAGGTAACCGGGCCGGCATGCTCACTATCGTTGCATTATTTGGTTATATTGCAGAATCAGACAGACCTGCTGACTGGGGTGCATTCTCATCAATTAAATCTCCACAAGCGATAATCCCTTTAATCCAGTCACTAAACTGATCATAGTGATAAATATTATAGTAAACTCGTTACTATGAACGAAATATCAATCATCTCTATTTTGATAGCCGCTATTTTAGGCAGCCTGATTACTTATATTTATCTACAACGCAAACTTTCTTCTCTGCGTGAAAAAAACTCCGCACTTTCAACTCGTCTTGAAGTTGAACAACAAAACAATAACGAAAAAATTGAATCCCTGGAAAAAGCACGTGCACAACTAGGTGAAAGCTTTGCTGCACTCTCAAGTCAGGCTCTCAAAAATAATAATGAAGAATTTCTAAAGTTAGCACAGGAAAATCTAAAGCAATACCAGGCTCAAGCCGTTAATGAACTCGATAAAAAAGAAAAAGCATTTGAGAATTTACTGACCCCGATTAAAGAAAGCTTAAGTAAAACAGAACAGCAAATTCATAACATCGAAAAAGAACGAAAAGAATCGCAAGGTGCTTTACACAAACATCTCGAGACCATGGCGCAAACTCAAGCGACCCTGCAAGATGAAACACGTAAACTGGTTAATGCCCTGCGTCGTCCTGAAGTACGTGGTCAATGGGGTGAAATGACATTAAAACGTTTAGCTGAACTTGCGGGCATGGTTGAACACTGTGATTTTTATGAACAGGAACAGGTTCGTACCGATGAAGGTGCATTACGCCCGGATATGATCGTGCGCATGCCAGATGGTCGTGAAATTGTAGTTGATGTTAAAACACCATTAGATGCCTACATCAGTGCAATAGAAGCAGTGGATGATACTCAGCGACAGATACATTTAAAACGTCATACACAAAATGTTAAACAACGCATAAATGAATTAGCTGATAAAGCCTATTGGAAACAATTTAAAAATGCGCCTGATTTTGTCGTTTTATTTATCCCTGGTGATCAATTTTTAAGTGCTGCGCTTGATCAAGAACCTGCTATTTTAGAAAACGCCCTTGCACGACAAGTCATACTTGCCACACCGACAAGTTTTGTCGCCTTATTGCGTGCGGTGGGATATGGTTGGCGTCAGGAACAATTAGCCGAAAATGCTGAACACATTAAAACAGTGGGTGAAGAATTATATGGTCGATTACAAACCTTCACCGAGCATTTACAAAAGTTAGGTAAAAGCCTGGATAGTGGTATGAAGCATTACAATAGCGCGGTGGGTTCATTTGATAGTCGGGTATTACCGA
>CAZZIS010000096.1:4333-9535 GCA_964654445.1 uncultured Thioalkalispiraceae bacterium | reverse complement strand
TCATCTGCACGATGTTCTAAACCACCGCCACATTTATCACAACGTCCTTCAATACGAGGAGGTGAAGTATGCACGTTAAACATCTGACCACATGAACCGCAAGTACGGCGGCCAGTTAAACGCTGCATTAAAATATTAAATTCAACGTCAATCAGTAAACTTGCCTGAAGTGGTTTATCCACATCAGCCAACATACTGTCTAATGCTTCAGCTTGTGGAATATTACGAGGGAACCCATCCAGAATAAAACCATTTTGTGCGTCACTTTCAGCAAGGCGTTCTTTAATCATGCCTAAGACAATATCATCAGAAACTAATTGCCCGGCATCCATTGCTTGCTTCGCTCTCATACCTAATGCTGAGCCTGCCTTTACGGCTGCACGTAACAGATCACCAGTTGAAATCTGAGGAATACCATACTTTTCTACTAGTAGTTTAGCCTGTGTGCCTTTGCCACCGCCAGGGGCACCTATTAATACGATTCTCATTATTCTTATACTCCATTTAACTCGGGTTTTAATCTGTGTTTTGATAACATCCGGATTATTTATAATTTCAACACAATCCAGTTAATAATATAGATGAACACTAAAACTAATCGTTGATCTCCGTTAAGTCAATGCAATTAATGGTGATTTTTCATGTCCTTTTTGTATTTTGTGATATTCACAATATTACATATTGCTAACACGATCTAATTTACCATCAGAAAAACCAGTAAAAACGACTTATTTGCAATAAAGTGGATAAATTTCCGAGAATTATGTGTTTTTGCAACATGTACTGTTAGAATAGCCGGCCTTTTTTCTGCTTCCATCGGCAAGCAGGTTTTCTGAATTATCGTGAGGATCAACGCTATGAATCTGGATAGAGTAAGCACCGGTAAAAATGTCCCGGACGAAGTTAACGTTATTATTGAAATCCCTTCTCATAGTGATCCAGTCAAATATGAAGTCGACAAAGAAACCGGCGCCATGTTTGTTGACCGTTTTATGAATACCGCGATGCATTATCCTTGTAACTACGGTTATATTCCTCACACGCTATCTGAAGATGGTGATCCGGTTGATGTTTTGGTGATTACACCGATCCCATTAATCAGTGGTTCAGTTATTCAGTGCCGTGTTATTGGTATGTTAAGCATGACCGATGAAGCTGGCCCGGATGCTAAACTTCTTGCTGTGCCAATTACCAAACTTTGCAAAACTTATAAAGACATGGAAAGCCCTCAAGATGCACCTCAATTATTACTGGATCAAATTAAGCATTTTTTCGAACACTATAAAGATCTTGAAGAAGGCAAATGGGTGAAAGTGGAAGGTTGGTTAGAAGCAAAAGAAGCGAAAGCTGAAATTACTTCTGCTATCCAGCGTTTCCTGGACGCTCCTGAAAAACCCTGTTTCTAAGACGTATAACACCTCGAAAGTAGAAAATAATGAAAGTTTGTATTGTTTCAGATAGTCACGATAACCGGTTTTTACTTGCTGCTGCAGTAAAAGATGCCAAAAATCGTGGTGCAGAGGCTGTTCTGCACTGCGGTGATGTGGTTGCTCCGACAACACTGCGGATTTTAAACCCCTTTGGTTTACCTGTGCATGTCATTCATGGCAACAACACGGGTGACATGTTCAGCCTGTCTCATCTATCCCATCACCCGGACAGTGTTATCCAATATTACGGGCAAGATGCAGGACTTGAATTAGCAGGCAAAAAGATTTTCATGGTTCACTACCCTCATTATGCCGAAGCCATGGCGACAACCGGTAATTGGGATATTGTTTGCTGTGGACATGACCACAAAGCAAGTATTCGTGATATTGAGAATATAAAAAATGCCACAACGTTATATATTAATCCTGGTACCGTGGGTGGTGTTGGTGCCGCACCGACCTATGTAATGGGCGATCTTGAAGCAATGGAGTTTGAGATTTGTGAAGTTCCGGTTGAAGATGAGCTCAGCTACAACAAAACACCGGTTTCAAAACATAGTTAAATTTTAAATTTAATATCTCACCGCAAAGACGCAAAGTTCGCAGAGAAATACAAAATATTTTCTTTGTGGACTTTGCGTCTCTGCGGTGAAATCTTTTGACCTTAATTGTATTCAGGTGTTTTTCTCTACCCAACGTGTATTTTCGGCAAGGCTTTCTTTTTTCCAGAAAGGAGCACGTGATTTTAGTTCTTCCATTAAATAGCGGCTCGCATCAAATGCTGCTGCCCGATGAGCAGACCACACAGCCACTAAAACGATCGGGTCATTCGGCAACATCTCACCTACCCGGTGAACAATCAGCGAATCCATAATATCCCACTTACTAGCCGCTTCTTCACTGATTTTATTTAGATATTTCTCTGTCATGCCGGGATAATGTTCCAGCAACATTCCCTCAACATCATCACCCTGGTTAAATTCACGCATACTACCTACAAAGACAGCGGTTGCACCGTATTTTCCTGCAAAACCGGCATTAGCCTGATAATCGAGCAATCTTTGGTAGGGTTCAAAAGGAGTATCTTTAATTTCAATCAACATGCTTCTTAACCGCCAGTGACCGGAGGGAAAAAAGCCACCTCGTCGCCTGCTTTAACAGCATAGTTTGCTTCAACATAATCCATATTCACTGCCATCAGGGTATTCTCAGGCATGCTCATATTACTTGTTGCACTATTCCAGGCCTCGATAACCGTTTTCACCTTGCTTAGATCTACTTCAGCCTCAGCCTGACCAACAAGTTCACGCAAGCTGGCGAAAAATTTTATTTTAATTACTGCATTCGTCATAAAAAGGCACTTTCTCTGGTTTGCGTATTTAAGCCTGCAAGCCTATCATGATTTAGCTCTTGGATGAACCAACGACACCAACGCGTAACCTATTGATATATAAGGACTAGCATGTCAGATTTAACACATTTTAATGACCAGGGCGAAGCTCATATGGTTGATGTGGGTGAAAAAAATCAAACTCATCGTATCGCTGTATGTGAAGGCAGCATCAGCATGCAAGCCAAAACATTGGAAAAAATTCTTCAAGGTGATCATAAAAAAGGGGATGTACTGGGAATCGCACGTATTGCCGGTATTATGGCTTCGAAAAAAACCGCCGATTTAATTCCACTGTGTCACCCGCTTATGCTCACCCATGTTGATATTGATTTTGTACCCAATACGGATAACAACAGTATTTATTGTACTTGTCGGGTCGAAACACGTGGCCAGACGGGCGTTGAAATGGAAGCACTCACTGCCATTCAAGTTGCTCTATTGACTATTTATGACATGTGTAAAGCCGTAGATCGCGGCATGACAATGAACAATATCCGCCTAATCGAGAAAAAGGGAGGAAAATCAGGGCATTGGCAACTAAAAAAATCTTAAAAGCTGGTAAAAACCCTCAAATACTTTAAAGTTGCTTATAATTAAGCCGACTATTAATACATGATTATCTAATAATAATGGTACGAACCCCTTTTATTATTGAAGCTGGGAGTTAAAAACATGAAACTTTACCCATATTCTATAAAAATTCCCTTTCTCCAGCATTTATTCATTTTTTTAGTGTGTCTGACAATCAGTTTGCCCTCATTAGCAAATCAAGATGATTGGGTATTAGTTGACCGTTTCAACCGCCAGCTAAGTGCAGCTAAAGAAGGCAAAATTAAAGCCATGTACGATGTTGGCAAACTCTATGAACATGGCCGTGGTACAAATCTCAATTTAAAACTTGCCGTAAAATGGTATCAACAAGCAGCCAATGCAGGACAAACATCAGCCCGGTCACGTCTGGGTATCATGTATTTTGAAGGTCGTGGCGTTAAACAAAATTATAACAAGGCACTAAAACTCTTAAATGCAGCAGCAAGAGATAATGTACCCAGCGCTCAATACCAGCTTGCAAATATGTATGAACTGGGAACAGGCGTATCCCAGAACCTGAAAAAAGCGATATATTGGTATAAAAAATCTGATGAATTTGGCTATTATCTTGCAAAGGCTAAAGTTATTCGCTTACAAAAATTATTAAAAACAGGTGGTTCTATTAAACGCAATACAACATCACAGGCTGTCACTAAAGCAAAAAAAGCTCCTTCACCATTAATTCAAACCATTACAAATGGCCAATGGTTTAAACGAAAAAAAGCAGCTGGTTATCTGCCCTCAAACATTACAAATTGTGTAAATGACTCCTATAACTCATTACATTGTATTTCAACATCACAAGAACGCAGCACAGGTTCAGAAATTATTACTTACAATACTGAAAGTAATATCACGATAAAGAATAAAACATCTTTTGATATTATTTATACTAATAATGTGCTTGAAGTTACTACGCTGGCAGTTGAAGATGGCGATGGTGATATTATTGAACAATCACCCTCCCGTATTAAAAAAGGTAAACAAGGTAAGAAACGAAAACTCGCCTGTCATATTAAAGGTAAAAACAGTATCTCTTGTACTAAAGGCAGCTCATCTTTTAATTTAACCAGTCGTTAAACTTTTTAAATATAAATGGCTGACATACAATACCCGTATGTCAGTCTCCCCTCCTAACAGTGAAAAAGAATTATTAAACCGGGCAAGAAAACTTGCTGGCCTGACACTCGAAGAGCTGGCTTTAAATTTTAATCAACCCTTACCAAAAGACATACGCCACGCAAAAGGCTGGATGGGGCAACTACTTGAAACAAGTTTAGGTGCCACCGCCTCGTCCCGTGCTGAACCCGATTTTCAACTCATCAATGTTGAACTTAAAACTTTGCCGCTTACTCCTTCAGGAAAACCCAAAGAATCAACCTACGTTTGTACTGTACCGTTAACTAATTCACATGAGCAGGAATGGTCAACATCCTGGTTTAAAAGAAAATTACAACGTGTATTATGGTTACCATTAGAAGCAGATAAACGCATTCCGCTTGCTGAACGTCATATTGGTAATGCTATATTATGGAGCCCGAGTGAAGCAGAAACGATGCAACTACAACAGGACTGGGAAGAATTAATGGAACTGGTTTGCCTCGGCAGGCTTGAACAAATAACATCGCACATGGGACGTTATTTACAAATTCGCCCTAAAGGTGCAAATGCTAAATCACTAACAACAACACTTGATGAAGAAGGCAACACAATACAAACTTTGCCACGCGGATTTTATCTGCGCCCCGAGTTTACTCAACAAATTATTCAAACCAATTATGCTTAAAT
>CAZZIS010000096.1:0-4233 GCA_964654445.1 uncultured Thioalkalispiraceae bacterium | reverse complement strand
ATGGACGAAAAACTAGCAATTACTAATGTCTTTAACTTAGTCGCCACACAATATGACAACCCTTCTTTACGCTTTTTTCCTTTTTGCGCAGACAAGCTTGTTGACTACGTAAAAATAAAACCCAGCCAAAAAGTACTCGATATAGCAACTGGAACAGGCATGGTTGCAATGGCTGCTGCACAATGCCTGGGAAATGGTGGACGAGTTCAGGCAATCGATTTATCAAAAAACATGATCCATCAGGCTCAAGCTAATCTAAAACATGCCGGCCTGGATAATGTTGATTTTCATGTAATGGATGCAGAAAATCTGGAATTTAAAAGTAATTACTTTGATGTCATCACATGTTCATACGGTTTATTTTTTATGCCCGATATGTCAGCGGCATTAAAGAGCTGGTTGCGTGTTTTAAAACCCGGCGGAAAAATTATTTTCACAAGCTTTGCACCTTCAGCATTTCAACCGTTAACAGAAATATTCATGAAGAATCTTTCCGAATACGGCATTGTTCCACCAACACCACGCTGGTTACAACTTGCTGAAGAAGATTTATGTCAGCAAATATTAACTGATAATGGCTTTGAAGCTGTTCAAGTAACCCAGGCACAACTTGGTTACCATTTAGCAAAGTTTGAGGACTGGTGGGAAGTCATTCAAAGCGCAGGTTACCGGGGCTTATATGAACAATTAGCGCATAAACATCGCACTGAATTTGAAGCAAAGCATCGTACTGAAATTGAAAAACTCATAAGCAAAGATGGTCTTTGGATGGATGTACAAACGTTATTTTCAACGGCAAAAAAACCTGAATAACCTTAATGTCGATCAGTAGGGAATTAAAGCATGATTGGTAGCGGAGTCACTCTTCTTCAATACACAATGATTGACTAAATGTCGTATCGTTTATTCAACCAAATATAAATTATATAAAGTGACTCCGCTACCTTAATAATTAACACGAAAATTTTTTATTTATACTTTTCTAACACCTCTGGCTGCGGATATAAAACATCCAGAGATTTTGATTTTCCATCTGACTGGACAATACGACAATGATGTCGGGATAACTCACGGGGATGTTTTACGCCGCATGAATGTGATATTAAACCGATACCGTAATGTATTTTTTCTGCAAAGTTTTTAACACGTACTGCTTTTTCTTCTATGTTTAAACCTTTTTGCAAACCTTTGTCATGCGTCGTAATTCCGGTTGGACAGGTATTCTTATTACATTTTAATGCCTGAATACAGCCTAAAGAAAACATAAAACCACGAGCAGAAGTAATAAAATCAGCCCCACTACAAAGTGCCCATGCAACACCAGAAGGTGTAATCAATTTACCTGATGCAATAATCCGAATACGTTTTCGTAAACCATATTGAGACAAAATATCAACAACCATAGGTAACGATTCCTTAATAGGAAGACCAACATCATCCATTAAGGGCATGGGTGCCGCACCTGTTCCACCATCACAACTATCGATAGTAATAAAATCCGGCGCACACTCAGTGCCACACTTTTGAATTTCTTCACACATTTTTTTCAACCAGCCATCTGAACCCATTACAGCTTTAAACCCGGTTGGCTTTCCCGTGACCTCGCGTACATGTTTTATAAAATCCAGTAACTCACTGATGTTACTGATTTCCGGATGTCGATTAGGTGAAATAGAATCTTTCCCTGCTTCTATACCGCGAATTTTTGCAATCTCAGGAGTGACTTTAGCACCTGGCAAAATTCCCCCCTTGCCTGGCTTTGCCCCCTGACTCATTTTAATTTCAAACATCTTAACCTGGGGTAATTTTGCTATTTCACGCAGTTTATCGTCATCAAGTTTTCCGTCATCTGTACGCACGCCATATTTTGCAGTTCCAATTTGCATAACAATATCGCAACCGCCTTCAAGATGATGTTCAGATAATCCGCCCTCCCCGGTATTCATCCAGCACCCTGCCAGTTTTGCTCCTTTTGATAAAGCTCTCACAGCAGGTTTTGATAAAGCGCCATAACTCATTCCCGATATATTAATCACAGAAGCAGCTTCATAAGGTTCATGACAATAAGGACCAATGAGGACTGTGGGAGCAGAAGTCGCATGTTCATCTAAAGTGGGAAACGGACAATTTATAAATAAGGGTGTACCTGCAGGACTGAGATTTTTAGTTGAACCAAATGCCATGGTGTTATCGATGTTGCGTGAAGACTTGTTAACCCATTCACGCTCCGCCCGATTAAACGGCATTTCCTCGCGATCCATGGCGAAAAAGTACTGTCTGAAAAATTCACCTAATGTACTGAATAGATAACGGAAACGACCTATTACCGGATAGTTGCGACGAATGGCATCTTTGGTTTGAGAAATATCTGATATAAATATAAGTACAATAATAAAAATAATAAACCCCACCATAAATATAAAGAGGGATGAGAGAAAATCTAAACCTTGAGCTGTGAGCTCTGTTAATAAAGACATAGTATTAACCTTATTTTTAATTATTATAAAATGTGTATTCAAACAAAACGTAATTAGATGACCCGGTGCTACCTTATTAGTTCAATATAGTACTTAATAACACATGGAGAATGATTATCTAAAATTATATTTCCCTTTAGCCGATTAAGGTTATTGCAGTATTCAGTACCCTTCCAATAATAAAGGTTAAAATTGGATGATATATAAGCAAATCATGATGTTTTTTCGTTATAATAGCCCTCCAAAATTTTCAAGATCCATAGTAGGAGTTCCAAATGAGTGAATCAAACGACATCAGCGCAGCTTTATCTGGTGACGAACGTCAGCAGTTAGCCGAAAAACTAACGACTTATCAAGACAAGCTGAAATCTTTACCTGCTGACAGTAACGATCTCGACCGCGCATTAATTCAATTAGACATTTCAGAACTTCTATTGGCATTGGATCAAAAAGAACAGGCATGGAATGAAGCTCGTTCTACCTTTACTGTTTTTATTCAAAATGAAGAATGGCAACATGCGGTAGAGGCTTGTAATGTCATGTACCAAACCGATCAACCTGCTTCGATTGTTGCTTTAGGCCACGGCGTCTGGTTAGCGGTCACCTATCCTATAGAAGCAGATACATCCGTTGCTGTTCTTAACCATATTGTTGATGAAACCCCGCCAACTTCTGACGGTGCAGCGGTTGCTGCCATGGCCGGTTATTACATTGCAGATATTCGCTCTACTGAGGAAAATCATGAAAGCATGACATTTTTAGCAAAAACTATTTTAGGTAATGTAGCTAAGCGACATAGTAACGTGCAAACACAAAAAGAAATGGATGCCTGGTTATTCAAACTTGAACTTAATGACCCGGAAGTTTTTCTTCCTCGTTTATCATTAGTCGTTAATTCTATTGTTGGTGAGAGCTGGTGGTTTGATCGTGATGCTTTACGCTCAAAATTACCGGTTAACTAAAAACCATCCCACAAATAGAGAGAAGCCATATAACTGCGTTAAAACCTCTTCAAAATGCTCATGTACTTATCGTACACTCCGCTTTTTCATCGGTTTTGCCTTGTTCTCTGACTTCTCTCTATCCGTGAAAACATTTTAACCTTTAGTGTATTTTATATAAAAATAAAACGAGATAAAAGTTATGGGTAATGCATTTCAGGATCAGCTGCTTAAAGCGGGCGTAGTGACTAAACAACAAGTCAAAAAAGCGCAATCGGCAAAAAATAAAAAGAAAAAAGAACAACGTTCTAAAAAGGATAAGGTTGTTGATGAAAATAAACTTAAAACCCAGCAAGCAGCAAAAGATAAAGCTGAACACGATAAGGCACTCAACAAGCGTAAAGAAGATCAAGCAAAACAAAAAGCAACATCAATTGAAATTGATCAATTAATTACAACAAACCTGATAAAACGAAGTGAAGAGTGCGAAATTATCTATAATTTCGAACACCGAAAAAAAATTAACCGCATTTATGTAAATGCTGACATGAAGCAACGAATTATCGAAGGTAAATTAGGCATAGCACGCATTGAAGGCCGCTATGAACTTATTCCTAAACTCATTGCAGAAAGAATTCAGCAACGAAATGAAAAGCGCGTTATTCTATTTAATAATATTGAGAATGAAGAACAAGTAGCCGATGAAAATGATCCTTACGCAGAATTTCAGGTACCTGATGATTTAATGTGGTAGTACCTTAAATGTATTAACTTAAACCTCATCTTGCACATTACTAAATGTGCTTTCTATTTAG
>CAZZIS010000095.1:0-10170 GCA_964654445.1 uncultured Thioalkalispiraceae bacterium | reverse complement strand
ACCGCAATAAAAAAGATAGAATGGCCTTATAACAAACAGATATAAAAGAATATTAGAATATTATTATTTTAATTAACTCTATTATTATAATATAAAGTGCTCTTCCCCTTTATTTTTAACCATACGAAATTATAGAGAACAGTACAATTACTTTTTTATACTAAGTCTATTTATTAGTGTTTGCTTATTTATAAAATGTTGTGGTGTTTTATTTTTTAAATTGGTTTGATGATGTACAGAACCTAAAAAAGGTAGGTCATTGAGAAAGTGTTGTAATGTTGCAATGTTATTTTCAGCTGAAGAAAAATCTTTTTCTATATTATTGGCAACCCAACCCGCAATAGGTACTCCTGATTGACGAATAGCCTGTACCGTTAATAACGCATGGTTCAAACAACCCAGGCGCAAACCCACGACTAATATAACAGGTAAGCCTAATGTTTCGGCTAAGTCAGCAACGGTAGTGTGATCACTTAAAGGTGCGTACCAACCACCTACACCTTCAGCCACAACAACATCAGATATTTTTTGTAATTGATCAAAACACTTTTTAATTTTTTCAAGATCAATTTCTACAGCTACTTGCTCTGCAGCAATGTGAGGTGAAACAGCAGGTTCAAAAACATAGGGATTAACATTTATATAATCAGCATCTACATTAGATGATTGCATTAATAATAGAGCATCATCATTTTTTAAAATACCATCAATATTCCTTGCTCCGCTGGCAACAGGTTTCATTCCTGTTACCTGAAGACCTTCTTCAACAAGAATTTTAATTAATAAAGAACTAACAAAGGTCTTGCCAATTTCTGTATCGGTACCTGTAATAAAAAATCCGGACATAAATGCTCTACTGTTAATTATAACTACTACAATAATACGATAATTTTTCTAAATATGATAATTGCATCACTCGATTCTATACATCATATATAGCTAAAATAGTAAAAATGACTATTATATAATCACTACTTAAAAATTGGTGTTTAAGAAAAATTAATGAAAATAAATTTTAGTTTAGCTCGGATTTTGATCATGATATTTTCTCTCGTTTTAATTGTATCTGCCTGCGATGGTGGAAGCTCAAAACAAACTGCAACGGTTACAGATAATTATACCATCTCGCTTGATTTTCAACGCATTGCAAATATAGGTTTAGACTCTATCAATGTCACTGCAACCATAAAAAATAATGGACAAGCAGAGATGAATGCTAACCCATCGGTCACGCTTAAAAAAGGTAGCTTAAGTACTGTTACTGATAATAAAGATGGAACATATTCATTTATTATCACACCCACTCAAACAGGTGAGCATGAGATTACTGTAGACTACGAAGGCGCTACGATAACAAGAACACCCCTTGTACTTTTTGATGTCAATAGTGCCTGGGGGCAACCCATGTCCGTTCCGGGATATGTGAATACAGAAGGATATGAAGATGGTGTAACTGTGACACCTGACGGCGAATACGTTTTTGTTCAAACAAGCCCACAGTATCATGCGGGTACTTTTGTCATGGAAGTCTCTCGTGCAAATAATGGTTGTGGTGGAGCATTCAAGCGCCTCGACCCAACTCGATGCAGTCATACATGGCTGGACACTATTCCAGGTACTTACACAGCCCCCAAACGCCCTGGGTTTTTTAATGGTCGTTTTTCCGGGACAACCCTTCTTCACAATGCTAACTCATGGGGTGTCGGCTTTGAACAAGCACCCAACTATGCTATCTCAACTATGTTTTATGGATTTAAACGACAAGCAGATGGATCATTTAAAGAACCTTTCTACGTTGCGTTTAATGATGTCAATGACGGCATTATGAGTCCATTTGGTCTTAGCTTTGTCATGAACGGAGACGGAACGGCAAAAACATTATTTACATTCAATGATCCAACTGACCCAGACATGGTTGATTTGGTAGGTGATGGATCCGTTATTGTTGAAAGTTTATTTGATGTTTATCAAACAACAATAACACTAGGACAAAATAATAATTTAGGTGACTTTAACTATAGTGGAACACCGGGAACACATCCGGTGAGAGGCACTACATTTAATTCATCCTTAGTTAACTTTGGTAAAACAGGCATTAACGGTATTGCAGGAACACAAGGCAACTCTCATTTACATGCCCCTGCTGGAGTTGTTAAATCTATTTGGACGGATGATGAATATGATGCGAGGGGCGCAGGAAGTGATCGAGGAGAACTTTCTGTCTATATTCTGGACAGCGGAAATTTAAATGCCGGTACCTGGACTAAAGTGATCTTACCTTCGAAAATCAATGCGGTTGATCCTTCTGATGAAATTCAACCCTTCTTTACTGGAACAGGCCTCTACTTTACAAGAAGCGGAACTTCAAATCCTGAAATTTTTTACGCCTCCTATACTGGCGCGCATACACAAGCTGATTTTTTAAATAACGCTAATTGGGGAACACCTCAAAAAATTCTTTCAATGGACCCCTCTAGCAGTACACTTGGACGAATCGTTGCTGTTGGTGAACCTACCATTGCAAATTATAAAGGTGATGAATATTTGTATTTTGTTTATGTTGTTTTTAGAAACATAGATGCTTTACCGGCAGATGGTGGAACAGGTGTTAGCGATTTAAACTTTCAAGCTGGATTTATTAAAAAGAACTGATTATTTAATTAACATGGAAAAATGCTGTGTCATGCTCGGCAATGAACTTGCTAACTATCACTTTGGTGAAGAGCATCCCTTTGGCCCTAAACGTTACTGGGCATTTAAAGAAGAATTTAACCACCGCAGCCTGGAAAACAAAGTTCTATTATCTCCGCCACAACAAGCATCAGAAAAACAGATCACGCTATTTCATACCCAGGACTACATTGATAAAGTTAAAACACTTTCAGAAACAGGCGAAGGTTATCTCGACTGTGGAGACACGCCTGCAATCAAAGGCATCTATGAATCTGCCTGTACTGTTGTTGGTACTACACTTAAAGCCATTGATCTCATTATGAATGGTGACTGTATACATGCTTTTAGCCCGATCGCGGGTTTGCATCATGCCACTCGAAACAGTGCTGCCGGCTTTTGTGTTTTTAATGACTGTGGAATCGCCATTGAATACTTGCGAGAACAATACAACATTAAACGCATCGCATATGTTGATATCGATGCCCATCATGGTGACGGAGTGTTTTATTCATTTGAAGATGATCCTGACCTTTGTTTTGTTGATTTCCATCAGGATGGTACAACATTATATCCAGGTACAGGTTTTATCAATGAAACAGGAAAAGACAATGCCGTAGGAACCAAACTTAACATTCCATTGCCACCTAACAGTACAGACAAAATAGCAAAAGCACTTTGGAAAAACGCTGAAGACTTTATCAATAAATTAAAACCTGAATTCATTTTATTACAATGCGGTGCAGATAGTTTAGCCGGAGATCCCATTACACAACTTAACCTCACCTCAAAATTCCATGCTTATGTAACATCACAACTAATATTGTTAGCAAGTAAACATTGCAAAGGCCGACTGCTTGCAATGGGCGGCGGAGGTTATAACCTCGACAACATTAAAGCTGCGTGGAATGATGTGATTGAAAGTCTAATAAAATAAATACGGAACTACGGTAAATGAAATTCGAAATTGAATACATTGAAAAACCAGAAATAAGTGATCATGATATTTCTGATTTACTAACACAAGTATATGTAGACGCGGGTTTTGTAACTCCTGATAAGGCAAAATCACTTTTTTTAGCATCATCGAAAAAAAATAGACGCCAGATTATATGAGCAATGGGAAAGCCAGGCTGATTTAGATAATCACATTTTATCACTTTACTAAACTGTATTACACATCAGTTAATTAAGGTTCGTATTTCCACAGATCATTTAAAGTCCCATACGTACCAATACTGTCATAACCAATACCTCCAAAGAGCCACAAATTACCATTAGTATCAGTCCACGAAATTAAACCATACCGTGCTCCTGGTATGTTGTTTGAATCTGCTGTTCCTTTTGTAGCATAAGTACCTGATTGATTAACTACGCCACTGCCCGAAACCCAGGTCCAATTAGTACCATCAAATTTCCACAAATCATTTAAAACATTTTCTGAGCCATCACTACCACCAAACAACCATAAGTTGCCTTTTGGATCACTCCAGGAAATAGAATAGTACAACCTCCCTGGTATATTAGTGCTATTAGATATATTTTTAGTACCATAGCTTCCAGGCTGGTTTCTAATGTCACTTCCTGATACCCATGTCCAGCTGGTACCATCGAATTTCCACAAGTCATTAAGATTGCCCACTATTCCGGTACTATCATAACCACCACCACCAAATAGCCACAAGTTATCACTACTATCAATCCAGGATATTAAATAACGCCTTGACCCTGGCACACTAGAAGCACTAGCTATTCCTTTCTCACCATAAATACCTGTTTGATTACCAGTAGAACTGCCTGAAACCCAGGTCCAATTGCTACCATCAAATTTCCAAAGGTCGTTGAGTCTCCTTAGTGCACCTGTAATATCATAACCAGTACCACCAAATAGCCATAAATTGCCGCTGCTGTCATTCCATGAAACAAATCCTTCTCGTGCCCCAGGTATATTCTTAGCATCAGCCTGGCCTTTAGTACCATAGATACCTGATTGATTAACTACATCACTGCCCGAAATCCAGGTCCAGTTGCTACCATCAAATTTCCACAAATCATTAAGACGACTATTTGTCCCCATGCTGTCAAAACCTATGCCTCCAAAAAGCCATAAATTTTTATTGGAATCAATCCAGGACACTGAGTCTGAACGCGCACCTGGTATGTTGTTTGAATCTGCTGTTCCTTTTGTAAAATAAGTGCCTGATTGATTAACTACATCACTGCCCGAAACCCAGGTCCAATTAGTACCATCAAATTTCCACAAATCATTTAGAGTGGCTTTCACCCCTATGCTATCGTAACCGCTACCTCCAAATAACCACAGGTCACCGCTCGAATCAGTCCAGGTTATAGAATAACGCCTTGCGCCTGGCAAATTGTCAGCGCCTGGCATTCCTTTAATCCCATAAACTCCTGACTGATTAACTTCATTACTACCTGAAACCCATGTCCAAAGATCAATGGATATAGATGTTGTGCGTGATACGCCAGAACTACCACCACTACCGCAAGCAGTGAGTGCAAGAAAGGTAGACAGAATCAGAAGTTTATTATTAATAAACTGCATACCTAGAGGCTCCATCTTCAAATTTTAAATATCAGGCAAGAATGATTTTTAAAAAATTAAAAACCATTCCACGCTACGTTATGAATTTATCTTACTTCGAATAGGTGATTTATACTAGAAACACATCTCAAATTTAGTTAAAAGCATTTGAGTGAATTAAGAGGACTGGAGCAATATTATATAAATCACTCCCCCCTCTTTTATTCATATTACTCTTTTACTGATACAACCAGGTCTACGCGTCGATTTGTGGCACGTCCCGCTTCTGTTTCATTTGAAGCAATGGGATGAGACTCACCGAAACCTGAATACGTAATTTGGTATCCCCCCTTAAGAGAAAAGAGGTAGTTAGCAACAGCCGACGCTCTTCCTTTCGAGAGCTTTTTATTCACCCTGGCTGATCCGACAGAATCGGTATGCCCTTGAACACCCACTTTTTTTGCATCCAGCTTTTTAATAATGGAGTCAACTTTGGAAATTAATTGCTTTGAAGACTCAGGAATAACAGCGGCACCCGATCTGAAATTAACACGCTTAAGTCTGAATACAAGCTTATTACCTTGTTGATATACCAACGCGTCACCTTGCGAAAGTACCTTTCGTGCTTCATCCATTGCTTTCTGGAATCGGACTTGTGTCGAAGCCCTGGCAAGCTGTTCTTCCTGAGACTTAAGAACACCTTCGGTTTTCTTCAGCTTGCCTTCTTTTTCCTCAATAGTTTCTTTTGCTGATTGAAGAGTCTGTTTAGTTGACTGAAGGTTTGCTTGCAGCTTTCCGACATTTGAGGATAACTCACCCAGCGCCCGTTTTTGTTTAACAATTTGTACAGCAATATGTTCAGGAGTACCTTTTGCCCCCTTGATTACGTTCATAACATCATACAATTGTGTTGTGCTAGTCAGCGAGTCCTGAACACTCTTATTATAAATTTTTGGACTACGTGGACTTTGAGCAATCATATTTATCGCGGTTTTATAATCCAACATTGCTGTTCGTAACGATTTTGGTGCCAGATCATCGGCATCATCTTCGTTGGCCTGAATAATTGCTTGATTAGCTGCATTGAGCTGAGTGTACTGAACTGCCTTAGCTTCTAAAACGAGATATTTTTTCTGAAGTTTAGAGAAGTCTTCCGGAGAAAGTGAACGGCTAAATTGTTTTGATTCACTTTTTAAATCATCATCAATATCAATCATGTTCTCAACAAGCGCGTTACTTTTTCTGACACCGGCTGAAAGCGCAGACTTTCTGGCTCTAAGTATACGACTGGCAAATGATTTTCTGGAGTTCGCTTTTTTTCTCGCATCCTCGAAAAAAGCCTTGGCAATCGCAGCTTTATTCAGGACCTCCTCATTCGATTCACCTTGTTTTAAACTCTGTTCTGCTCCAGCCAGGTAATCACTTCCATCTAAAAACGCGTCATCGGCCAACACGTCGAGTTGATCCTTCTGCGCCATGGTCTTTATTCGCATCACCTCATCAATAGCATTTTCCGGAATATTACCGGATGTTAGTTCTGCTTTCCTGAGACTGGAACAACCCGTAAACAATACGGCAGTCATGACGATGAGTAATAGGGGGTTAATTAGTTTCTTCATAATGCTGCTCTCCTGTTTCAATAATATCTACACGACGAACATGGTCCCCCAAAACAGCTCATAAAGCAGGGGATATGGTGTTAGTCGTCACCAATCCTTTTCATGGTGGTAGTCATAAATTTACTTTCCATACTTACTGTATATAGACAAAATCTGCCATAAATTCATATAGATGCCAAGCTTCTCGACCCTTTATAGCTTCAAGGTGTGACTCTATGCTCAACAAATGTGTAAATAAAAATGAGTAGACAGTCTTTCCCAATATAATGGCTGGAGAATACTGGAATTAAATATACTTTAAGCTCATTTAATTAAATTATGTAATTTTAGACTGCGTATAACCCTAACATTAAAACTTCTGAAACGGCACAATAACAGCACTTTCGCTACTTTTCGATTCTGGCACCCAGGCATGTCCATACACAATTTCATGCGAAACAGGTAATAAACCATCTACTCGAAACTTTTCATAGGTTTGAATCATTTTTTGTAATTTATTCTTGCCGGTTATGTTATGTGAACGACCTTGCATCACGTTATGTGCACCAATTTGCTTTAAATCGTACATGACAGTTTTCACATCGTTATAGGTCACCGTTAACATTTCCATATCCATTACCGGATCAGCAAAACCACTTTGCAATAATGCATCGCCAACATCATGCATATCAGCAAAAGCATTTACATGAGGCCGGTCATCCACTTCTGCCCAGCTCTGACGTAATTCTTTTAATGTATCCGGGCCAAAACTGCTAAACAACAACAATCCACCCGGGGCAAGAACACGCTTAAATTCTTTAAATACTTTCGGTAAATCCTGGCACCATTGTAACGTTAACCCTGATATCACTAACTCAACACTGGCATCAGCAAAAGGCAGGCTTTCAACTTCTGCATTAACGTAGCGAAATTGTTTATTCCAGCGTTGTAGAAAAGTACGTTTTCTTTTTGCCTGTTTAAGCATATTTAATGCTAAATCTAACGCTGTTATTTTTGCCTTAGGAAAACGTTCTGCTAATAATTGACTAACAAAACCCGTACCTGATCCGGCATCCAGTATGCTTACTGGTTTCATCGACATGACATCCATACGCTCAACCAAACGACTCGCCACCTCTAGTTGCAGTACTGCAACAGCATCATAAGTGACAGCCGCTTTTTCAAATGCGGCTCGCATTGCGAGCCGGTCAATCTCGGCAATATTTAAAATTTCACTGGGTTCATTTTTATTCATTAATAAAATTCTTTATATTTTCTGCACAAAATTCAGGCCTGGAAATAAATGGTGCATGAGCTGCTTTTTCAACAATTAGCTTTCTGATATCCGGAAATATTTTTATAAAACCATCCTTTACCGATAAAGGAACTAGCGTATCCTTTTCACCTAACACAAGCATTGCGGATATTTTGTTTTGTTTTTCATTTCTTAAATCAGTGTCACTTAGAATATTCAATCCCTTTTCCAAGGCTTCAATATCAGGCTCACCACGTTCATTCAGTTTTCTGTTTAATTCTCTCAGTTCTTCTCTGGATAAATCACTGCCACGTGTTTGCAATGATAAAAAATGTTTTAATGTTTTTTTATAATCATTTTTCAAATCTTTATAAAAACTATCAAAAATAGATTGGTCGACTGCACTCACCCAATTGGATTTTTTAGTAAAGCAGGGTGTTGCTGCTATCAAGACAATTTTATCTAAAGAAATATTTTTTCTTTTTAGAATATTTAACGTTATCAACCCGCCTAATGACCAGCCTATTAAAACCGTTGGTTGCTTTATTTTTTCAATATATCTCTCAATCATTTCTGAGATTGAATCAAGCGTAAATTCATTTTTTATATTTTTACTATAACCAAAGCCAGGAAGATCAAGGGTATGGGTCCGATAATGGTTTGTTAACAACTCATTAAACCTTCCCCACAAACCTCCGTGCATACCCCAGCCATGTAGTAATACGATGTTCTGCCCGTTACCTTTTACTTCACTGTAAATTTCAGAAGACACTAAATGCTGACCTCATTTAAGACAGATAATAATTTATCTACCTGCTCTTCAGTATGCGTTGCCGAAAAAGTGATACGTAACCGTGCGCTACCATCAGGGACTGTCGGTGGTCGAATAGCACTTATCAATATATTTTTTTCTAATAGCTTTTCGCTGAGAACCAGGGCTTGTTCACTCGAACCAACAATAACCGGTTGAATCGCCGTCATGGAATCCATCAGCTCTAAACCATGATCAGCCACACCTTTTCTAAACTGACTAACAAGACTTTGTAATTTTTCTCTGCGCCACAAATCATTTTCTAACAGCTGCAAACTTTTTCGTGTCGCTGCGGCAACAGCAGCAGGCATTGCTGTAGTAAAAATATAACTGCGTGATTTTTGAATCAAGGTTTCAATTAATTCTTCACTGCCTGCAACAAAAGCACCTGCTGTTCCAAATGCTTTTCCCAGCGTACCCACTAAAACAGGGATCTGTTTATTATCAAGTTCGAAATGCTCTATAACACCCCGTCCTTTTTTGCCCAAAACACCGATGCCATGTGCATCATCTATCATTAAAGTAGCACGATGTGTATTGGCCAAATCAACTAAAATATCCAGTGGTGCAAGATCACCATCCATACTAAATACGCCATCACTAATGATGAATTTATTGTCCGTGGTTTCATTTGATTGGCCTGAACCCGTTAAACGCTGTTGCAGCTTAGTCATATCAAGATGAGGGAAACGAATTCGCTTAGCTCGCGATAATAGTGCTGCATCTAATAAAGAAGCATGATTAATCTTGTCTTCATAGATTTCGCAGTGCCGATCACATAAAGCAGAAACAACGCCTAAATTAGCCATGTAACCTGTAGAAAATAATAAAGCACGTTCAGTACCCATAAAGTCTGCAAGTTCTTCCTCTAAAGCATGATGCTCAGTTGAGTGACCTGAAACCAAATGTGCCGAACCACTGCCAACACCGTATTTATCCGCAGCTTGTTTAAAACTTTTTATCACATCCGGGTGGTTAGCTAAACCTAAATAATCATTACTGCAAAAAGATAAAACTTTCTTGCCGTCTATAATGGGTTCAACTGATTGAGGGGTTTCTATAATTTTGCGCGAACGATAAAGATGCTCAGCTTTGTGCTGTTCCAGATTTTTTCGAAGTTTGCTATCAAAATACATATTTTTTTACCGCAGAGAAAGAAAACATACTAATTAAAAAACAACGAAACATTTTTAATAAACCTACATATCCACAAGTAAAATTATTTATTTTGCGTTCTTTGCACTTAATGAACCGCTATGCGTTTCGTCAGTATTACCTCAACATGCTCCGC
>CAZZIS010000094.1:0-11180 GCA_964654445.1 uncultured Thioalkalispiraceae bacterium | reverse complement strand
GTTATCTTTTTGTTTTAACTCACTTTTTTATAAATATTCGTGGGGATTCGTCAGGGTCAGGCCTTACATTTGACAAGCAAATGTAAGGCCTGAATCTATGGCGCTCAAAACATGCTATCTAAATGAATAATTCTCGTTAGACGCAGCCGAGCATTTTTAAGTAAAACGGGGATTGAGCGAGCACTGTTTGAGCGCATTAAATGCGTAGCATTGCGCGAGTTGCGCAGCGCCCGTTTTACTTAAAAAGCGCAGGGAATTGGGATTGGAAATCCCAACAAGTTTCCGAGTGTCTTTCTTTTTGGTTACTTTTGCTTGGACAAGCAAGAAAAAGTAACTTGCTGTCGGTCAACCACTGATGCGGCCGTCCGGCCAAGACCGGACATAAAATCCAGCCACGCAGTGACATCAAACATGTCAGACTAAAGTCTGACCTAGAAAAGAAGAATAACTCGTTAATCTTCTTTTCTTAATACATCAACATCCCGTAAAGAAGGCGGTAACTTCTTACCACGCTGTCCACGTTCACCTTCATACGGTTCCATGTCAGCAGACTTCAGTACTTTAGTGGTCTTACTCGAGCGAATAAACAAATGATCATTTTCATTGATAACCGTCATTGCTGTTGCAAATTCTTCACCCGTCTTCAATTTAGCTGAAGAAATATTAATAATCTTAATACCTTTACCTTTTGGCATTTGTGGTAACTCGGCAATATGATGGAAGAGTAAATGACCATCGCTTGAAGTCATGGCAACCCAATCAGTTTCCATATCATTCACCGGTACAGGTGGTAACATTTTTGCACCGAGAGGTACTTTTACAATACCTTTACCTTTTTTGTTTTTGGTAATGAAGTCTTCCATCTTACCAATGAAGCCATAACCATGGGTTGTGGCTAATAAGAACAGTTGTTCATCGCTACCCGTCATAACACCACAGAAGGTTGCGCCGGGTGGTGCATTTAAGCGGCCTGTTAACGGCTCGCCTAAGCCTCGTGCTGACGGCAGCGTATGTATTGGCAGTGCATAGGTTCGACCTGTTGAATCGATTGCAACAACCTGCTCATTCGTTTTCGCTCTTGTATAGGACAGTAACCTATCACCGGCTTTGAACGGCATGGTTTCTGGATCTACTTCGTGACCTTTTGCGGCTCTTATCCAACCATTTTCAGAGAGAACAACCGTAACGGGTTCTGAAGCAATTAAATCTGTTTCAGCCATTGCTTGTGCAACTTCACGTTCTTTGATTGGTGAACGACGTACATCACCATGTTCAACAGCAATTTCTTCTAACTCTTTACGAATCAAAGTCTTCATTTTTGTTTTTGAACCAAGAACAGATTCAATTTCATCACGTTCTAAAGCTAATTCTTTTTTCTCTTTCTTCATTGTCATTTCTTCCAGCTTGGCTAAATGACGAAGTTTTAAATCAAGAATGGCTTCTGCTTGTATATCAGAGAGTTTGAAACGCTTCATTAATACCGGTTTAGGCTTATCATTCTCACGAATTATTTGAATGACTTCGTCTATATTTAAATAAGCTTTGATCAAGCCATCTAAAATATGAATGCGCGCTAAAATTTTCTCTAAACGATAATTTAAACGTTTAGTAACCGTACCCGTTCTGAATTTTAACCATTCAGTTAAAATCGTATATAAATTCTTAACGCCTGGACGTTCGTTCATGCCAATCATGTTCATGTTGACGCGATAAGTACGCTCAAGATCCGTGGTGGCAAATAAGTGCGTCATTAACTCATCAATATCTGTGTCTTTAGCCTTAGGTACAATCACGAGGCGTGTTGGATTTTCGTGATCAGATTCATCACGTAAGTCTACGACCAAGGGTAATTTTTTCGCATTCATTTGCCCGGCAATTTGCTCTAGAATTTTTGCAGGCGAAGTTTGATGCGGTAAAGCTGTGACAATAATGTCGCTACCTTCTTTTTCGTACTTCGCACGCATACGGATAGTGCCCTTACCCGTTTTATAAATTGCTTTGATATCTGCGCGCGGTGAAATAATTTCAGCGTCAGTTGGATAGTCTGGGCCTTTAACAAACTTCATTAATTCCGCAAGTGTTGCTTTAGGACTCTTTAACAAATGAATACAAGCATGTAACACTTCACGCATATTATGCGGAGGAATATCTGTGGTCATACCAACGGCAATACCCATGGTGCCGTTAAGCAAAATATGCGGAACACGTGCAGGTAAAATTTCAGGTTCTTTTAATGAGCCATCAAAGTTTGGCAACCAGTTAACGGTACCTAAAGAAATTTCAGAAAGCAGTAAGTCTGCATTAGTTGATAAACGTGATTCTGTATAACGCATGGCTGCGAATGACTTGGGATCATCCGGTGAACCCCAGTTACCCTGGCCTTGTAATAATGGGTAACGGTAAGAAAATGGCTGTGCCATGAGTACCATAGCTTCATAACAGGCTGAATCACCATGTGGATGATACTTACCTAATACATCACCTACTGTACGTGCTGATTTTTTGAACTTTGTACCTGCTTTTAAACCGAGTTCTGACATCGCAAAAATAATACGGCGTTGCACAGGTTTAAGTCCGTCACCGATATGCGGTAAAGCACGATCTAAAATAACGTACATCGAATAATCGAGGTAAGCCTTTTCAGTGAATTCTTTTAATTCAATATTCTCTATGCCATCAAAGCTTGCAGAGGTATTGTCAGACATGATGTATTTCCAAAATAAAGTTTAATTCAAATAAATATTCGTGAAGCATTACTGATTAAATATCAGCAAGATCACCTTTTGTTTCGAGCCAGTGACGTCGATCGGCTGCGCGCTTTTTCGACAGCAGCATATCAACCATTTCTTTAGTATCTTTTTCTTTACCCATGGTTAAGCGTGCTAAGCGACGAGTATCAGGATCCATGGTTGACTCACGCAATTGCAGTGGATTCATTTCACCCAAACCTTTAAAACGCATAACATTAACCTTGCCTTTAATTTTTTCAGCAGCAATACGATCCAGGATACCTTTTTGTTCAGCTTCATCTGTTGCGTAATAAACCTGTTTACCCACATCAATACGGTACAATGGCGGTAGTGCCGCATAAATATAACCGGCTTCTACTAAAGGTTTGTAATGTTTAAGGAACATAGCAATGATTAACGTTGCGATATGTGCACCATCTGAATCGGCATCGGCGAGGATAATAATTTTCTTATAACGTAATTTTTTTAAATTATCCGAACCGGGATCAACACCAATCGCAATTGAAATATTATGTACTTCCTGAGAACTTAAAACTTCAGTTGATTCAACTTCCCAGGTATTTAAGATTTTACCACGTAGAGGTAAGATAGCTTGAAAAACACGATCACGCGCCTGTTTCGCTGAACCGCCCGCCGAGTCCCCTTCCACCAGGAATAATTCACCGATATCGGGATCTTGTGAAGAACAATCTGATAGCTTACCCGGTAATGCTGGACCTGAAGTAATTTTCTTACGAATAACTTTACGACCTGCACGCATTCTGTTTTGTGCATTGTTAATCGCAAGCTCAGCAATTTCTTCGGCTTGTTCTACGTTTTGGCTTAACCAAAGTGTAAAAGCATCTTTAACAATACCCGAAACAAAAGAACTGCATTCACGTGAAGATAAACGTTCTTTAGTTTGACCTGAGAATTGCGGATCTAATAATTTAACTGAAAGTATGTAACTAATTTTATCCCAAACATCTTCAGGTGATAACTTGACACCGCGTGGAATCAAATTACGGAATTCACAAAACTCACGCATGGCTTCCGTTAAACCGGTGCGTAAACCATTAACATGTGTTCCACCTAGAGAGGTTGGAATTAAATTAACGTAACTTTCGGTAATTGATTTTGGATCTTCAGGTACCCAGACAAGCGCCCAGTCAACAGACTCTGAATTACCTGACATTTCACCAATAAAAGGAGGATTAGGAATCGACTCCGTTTTCTTACCTAACTCATCCATTAAGTAAGCTTGTAGTCCTTCTTCAAAATACCAGCTTTCAGAATTCTTTTTGGTCTTCTCATCAATAAAACTCACATGCAGGCCAGTACATAAAACCGCCTTGGCACGCAGTACATGTTTTAAATCATTAACTGAGAATTTTTCAGAATCAAAAAAGGTTTTATCTGGCCAAAAACGAATACGCGTACCCACTTCACCTTTTTTAACTTTACCCGTGACTTTAAGCTTTGTTTTTCGATTACCATTGGCAAAAGACATGTAATGTTCCTGGCCGTCACGCTTAATCCACACTTCAACTTTAGTAGACAGCGCGTTTACAACAGAAATACCGACACCGTGTAAACCACCAGAGAACTCGTAATTTTTATTGGAAAACTTACCTCCCGCATGCAGCTTGGTCATAATGACTTCTACGCCAGGGAGTTTTTGCTGTGGATGGATATCCACTGGCATACCACGACCATCATCGGTCACTTCTACCGAACCATCTTTATACAGGGTGACAATCAGCGTTGTTGCGAAACCTGCTATGGCCTCATCGACACTGTTATCGATAACTTCCTGGGCAAGGTGGTTAGGACGCTCTGTCTCGGTGTACATTCCGGGACGTTTACGGACAGGTTCTAGGCCTGTTAATACTTCAATAGCATCAGAATTATAAGAACTGGACATATTTTAATCAGTTATTTCACTAGTTAAGGGTGGCAGAATTCAATTTAGGGCTGATTGTACCCGAAAGTAATCCGGCTTCGTCAAGTGTTAAATAAGGGGGAGAGTAATTAAATTAGCAAATGTTGGCATTTATGCCAACACCAGCTTGATTTTAAGCCATGTTTAAATCTTAAAGTGAGAGACTTGGCCTTCCAAATTAACCGCTAAATTTGCCATTTCATGACTTGCAGTCGACAATTGCTCAGCTCCATTAGCCGCATCGTCTGAGACCTGGGTAATATTCACAATATTTTTATTTACTTCTTCAACCACCTCACCTTGCTGGCGCGATGCTTGTGCAATGTGTGCATTCATTTCATTAATTTGTGCAACTGCAGTTGAAATTTCATTAAGTGAAGTTTCAGCCTGAGAAGCCTGTTCTACCGTTTGATGAGCTTGTTCCTGACCTGCTTCCATCGCAGTTACTGCATCACGAGAGCCTTTTTGCAGGTGTTCAATCATTTCCTGTATTTCCTGGGTTGATTCCTGTGTACGACTTGCCAGGCTGCGTACCTCATCAGCCACGACAGCAAACCCCCGACCCTGCTCACCGGCACGCGCAGCTTCAATTGCTGCATTTAATGCAAGTAAATTTGTTTGCTCTGCAATACCTCGAATAACCTCTAAAACAGAGCCAATACTTTCACTGTCTTTTTCAAGTTGATTTATGACCGTTGCAGCAGTTTCTACCTCAGACGCAAGTGTGGTAATGGATGACATGGTCGAACTGACAATCTGTTTACCCTGTTCCGCCTGAGTATCTGCCTGGCTGGCTGCCGATGCCGCTGTTTCAGCATTATTTGCTACTTCATGCACGGTACTGCTCATCTCGGTAATTGCCGTGGCCACCAACGCTGTTTCACTTTGCTGGCGCTGAACACCGGTACGGGTTTCACTGGTTATCATCGACATTTCTTCAGCTGCGGCAGATAACTGTGAAGTTGAAGCCGTAACTTCACGAATCACGTCCTGCATCTTTGTAATAAAACCATTAAAAGAGGATGCCAGCTGACCTATTTCATCTTTACCACTTACTGTTAAGCGCATGGTTAAATCACCTTCACCTTCAGACACATCCTTCATCGCATCAACAGCTGCATTTAATGGTGTAGTAATCATTAAATTAACCGCAAAAGCTAAACCCAGTCCTATCAGCAGTCCCACCAGCAGCATTACATAGACAAAAGCCTTTGTACCACTGACAAAACTGAGTAAGTCCTGGCTTTCTGTTTCAATCAGGTTGCGTTGCTTTTCAACCAGAATATTAAGGTCACGCTTAATTTTAGCCAAAACCAATGCCACTTTTGTTTTAACTAAGTGAATATCCGTACGATATTCATCACTCATTTGTAAACCGGCAAATTTTTTGAAACGTGTATCATAAAGCACACGTAATTCCTTAATACGTTCAATAGCATCGGTTTGCTCAAAGGTATAATCACTTTCATGTTTATCCAGTTTTGCAAGAATTTCACCACTTAAATCATAGTGCAGTTGATATTCATCAACAGATGCCTTATTTCGAAAAGCAAGAAAACGACGTACACCACTCATCGTATTGGCCCAGGTATACCTGAGTTCACCGATAAGAGTTAAAATTTCTTTTCTTAATGCTGAGAGCTCGGTTTCTTCCTCAGAAATCCACGCCTCACTCATTTTTTGTAAAATTTCCTGAGCCACTGGATTTAATTTTTGTCCACTAAAGACCAGACCAGGTTCATTTTTTAACGCATCGTTTGACAGCTCTAACATCCGTTCTTTAAAAGAAACAAAAGTATTTATGTCCGTTTTGATATTTGTTACTAACTCCTGGGTTTTCTTATCATTTGCATCAACTAATGAATTTAAATGATCGATCACCGTATCAACCTTTTGTATTCCCTCTTCATATGCTCGCCAGAAAGACTTATCCTTGGTTAACATGTAATAACCCAGGGCACCGGATGTTGCATTTAATGTGCTTGTCAATTCATTAGAAGCAAGCACCATCGGTTGAATACGATTAACAACATTATCAACGCTGCTTTCTGCTTTAGATAAACTAAGCGCCGCTGTTGTCGCAACAACGGCTAAAATAATTAAAACTACGCCAAATCCACCCCAAATTTTATTCCGAATGGAAATATTATTAAGTTTAAGGCTGCTTAAAATAGTTGTTATTGATGGCATACTTTCAAAACCCTAATAATTTAATTACTAAATTTATTAGCGGTATCCGGTAGCGAAACTTTAAGGATTTGTAGGAAAAAACCTACATTTTTTATAATGTTTTTATAAAATACCAAATATATGCTGTATATGCTTGTTTTTAAAAGAAAAAAACCTTACATAATTTCATGTAAGGCTTATTAAGTGTTTACTTATATAACCTGAGCTGCGTATAAGAAATATACATTATCCCCGCGTTCTCCTGGCCACTTATAACAGGAAATTTTTTAAAAAGAGAGCAATGTAGCCTGAATGCAGCGAAGCGAAATCCGGGAGAGGGAGAGTTTAAATCTCCCCGGATTACATTTCATCCAGGCTACCTACCTGTTAACATTCTTTTCTTATATGAAGCTGAGGTTATATAGGAAAGGTTTTTAATCAAAAACAATACCTAATCGATGGCCAACTTCTTCATAAGCCTCAATCACGTCACCCAATCCTTGTCGAAAACGATCTTTATCCAGCTTTTTGCGTGTATTCGCATCCCATAAGCGACAACCATCGGGACTAAATTCATCACCCAGCAATAATTCACCTTTAAAACGACCAAATTCCAGCTTGTAATCAACCAGTAACATACCTGCATCAGCAAACAACTTTTTCAGCACGTCATTGACCTTGAAGGTAAGTATTTTCATTTGCTCAATTTCTTCATCCGTTGCCCAGCCAAAAGAACGAATATGATAATCATTAAGCATGGGATCATGCAGGGCATCATTTTTCAGGAAAAACTCAAACGTCGGTGGATTTAAATCAAGACCTTCTTCAACACCTAGTCGTTTACACAAACTGCCGGCACTGATATTTCGTACAACACATTCAATCGGTAACATGTCCAGTTTTTTAACCAGCGCTTCTTCATCAGAAAGCAATTTAACATGATGGGTTTTAACTCCAGCCTGTTCAAGCTTGTCCATAATAAAAGCAGTAAATTTATTATTTACCATACCTTTACGATCAAGTTGTTCGATTTTTTCACCATCAAATGCAGAGGTATCATTTCTGAAATGAATGATCAGATAATCATCATCGTCCGTGTGATAAACGGATTTTGCTTTACCTGCATAGAGTTCTGCTTTTTTATCCATGATGAACCTTTCTAAATCTGACTAATTAAAATTAAATATTAAAAGTGATGCTGTAAAACACGCCAATCCAGACCTTCGTCTTGTGATGCTACATCTATCCATGAAGCATCCATATCCAATGCTTCACTCATTTTATCTCTGGCAAGTGCCACTGTGTTATTTTTATCACTAATGTGCGATGCAACTAAATACTGTAACTTTGAAATATCAATCGCACTTAATAAATCTTTTGCCTGTCGATTATTTAAATGGCCATAGTTGCCACCGACACGATGTTTTAATGAGCTTGGGTAAGAACCATTTGCCAGCATTTCCTCATCATGATTAGCTTCAAGAATAAAAGCATCACAGGCTGAATATTGTTCTTCAATATACGGTGTAATAGAACCTGTATCTGTTAACAAACCAATACGCCAGTCACCATCACTAAAAATAAACTGGCAGGGTTCTTTAGCATCATGCGGAACAGGAATGGGTTGAATTTGAATCGAATTGATTTCAAATGTTGTATGTATATCAATACAATTCCACTGATCTGATTCTATCAACGGTTCTAACTTAGCCGCTTTCGCAGTACCTCGGCTTGACCAAACAGGTATTTTATATTTTTTTGCCAGGCTCGCCACACCGCGAACATGATCACTATGCTCATGTGTAACCAGTATAGCGGTTATTTGTTGCATTTCACGTGAGAGGCGTTGTAAACGTCGTTCTGTTTCACGCATAGAGAATCCGCAATCAACTAATATTGCAGTACCATCCGTTTCAATTAACGTACTGTTACCACGACTACCACTACCGAGTGATGCAAATTGCAAGTTACCTGTTCCCCACTTAAAACTGAATTAATCCAGATAAGACTTTAGATCCAGTAACAACTGCTTAACAAAACGAATATCCGCTTTTGCCCCGGTCGTTTCATAAATACTGATAATGGTACTGCCTTTTTCATCACTCACACTCAGCAAGTAACGCTCCTTAAGCTTAACCTTATTACTTGAAAACAAGCCTGCAAGCCAGCCCTTCTCTTCTTTTACCTTATCACGGAAATCATCTGTTATACGCAAATAGTACAAACCACCAGAACGATCACGATCATCAACAAGCAATCCAATACGATCTAGTGCAATGCCAACTCGACGCCAGGTACGAGCGAAACCTTCAGCAACTTGCAGTACCTTAGTCCCCTCTTTTTCAATAATACGCGCCCGATTTTTTGCGTCAATTTTCTTAACCAGATTAGTGGCTGAAGTTTTATCTGAACCACGAAAAATTAAAAAGCGTTGATACATTTCTGCTTCTAGTTCTGGATCTGACTGTCTAACTACCCACCAAATTTTAATTGAATTAATATTTTCTGCCGCTTGTTCTTTTAAACCTTGATGGGTAATAAATAAACGCGTCACGCCAGGTTTATTAGTTTTTTCTAACCGGGCGCGATATTTATCTCGTAACCCGGTTGAAGAAAACCGGTTTAAAAACTTTGAAAGCCAATTTGTTGGAAGAGCTGCTCTATTTTCCAGCCAGTTGGTTTCCATCACACCGAGTCTTTTATCTTCACGCTTAAGTTCAAAACCAACTTCAGCAAAAAAATCTTTGAGTTGCGGCCATAACTCTTCAGCAGTCGACTTTATTTCTAACCATTGATTTACACCATCACGAATAACTTTAATACCTTTAGGTATTGCCAGTGTAACTTTATCGCTCGTATATTCTAAATTTGTATAAGCCGAATAAGTTGAGTCCCTTGTAGCAATTTTAGGTAAAATCAAACTGTCGCTAACATTAGGATCTGACAGGTCAGGTGGAACTTCCAGCTTTGATCTGTCTAATTCTTTTTTCTCTGAATTATAAATACCTTTCCACTCAGGCGTACTTGAACAAGCCACTAAATTTATTAACAACATAACAACGACAACAACACGTAACATAACTATCTCACTTGGAATTTAAGACAAAACTTTCGCCTGGCGCATAGCCCGACGAAGAGTTTCATGATACTGCTCAGAAAAAACGGTCATGGGTAAACGAACTCCTGCTGGAATCATTCCCATTTCAAATAAAGCCCATTTTACAGGAATTGGATTTGCTTCAAGAAAAAGATTCTCATGTAAACCCATTAAATTTTCATTTATCAAGGCTGCTTTTTCACGTTCACCCTGTAATGCTGCTTTACACATTTCATGCATTTCTGCAGGAGCCAGATTTGCAGTAACAGAGATATCACCTTTTGCACCTGACAATATTGCCTCCATTGCCGTAGCATCATCTCCACTATAAACATCGAAACTTTCTCCACAACGAGAAATGATATCGGTTATGCGAGAAATATCACCTGTAGCTTCCTTAATACCAATAATATTTGGAATTTTAGCCAGACGCTCTACTGTCTCTGGCAGCATATCTACGGCTGTACGACCCGGCACATTATAAAGGATCTGTGGAATATTCACGGCTTCAGCAACGGCTTTGTGATGCAAGTAAAGCCCTTCCTGGGTTGGCTTATTATAATAAGGTGTCACCAGCAAACAGGCGTCTGCACCTGCGTCTTTCGCGCAGGTCGTCAATGTAATAGCTTCTCTGGTCGAATTTGCCCCAGTACCGGCAATCACAGGCACACGTCCAGCAGCAAGTTCAACAATACGTTGAGCAAGGCAGTGCCACCCAGCACAACAGCACACAAACGCTGTTCACCCAGCATATTCAAAAGAAAGTCTGCCGGTCCCACAGCGGAGCGCAGCAGAAAGCCAACCGCGAGAATAGCCATCACCGGGTAGCCCTCAGTGGCAAACCTGGGCCCAAACAACGACAGTAGCATTTCACCCATCAACAGCAGCACAATAGCCGCCGCCAATGAAGGCCAGAATGTCCAGTTCAGCGCGTCCCTGACAAAGTCCTTTAAACCTGCCTCATCACCGCGCGCCTTCAGAGCAGAAAACCGGTTCGCCACAGCGCTCCCGACAGCGTAATGCACAAACATAATGAGACTCATCGTCTTCGCTGCGGCAAAGTAAATGCCCACTTCGTCGGGGCTCATATATTGGGAAATAATCAGCACATCGGTGTTTTGGAGCAAAAGATCACAAGCACTGATAATCAGCAATGGCGATGATATCGTTAGCCAACGTTCGAATTCAAAGCGTCGCGGCGCATCGAGCGGTGCCACTGCAGTTTTATGAGATACGTCATCTT
>CAZZIS010000093.1:0-11217 GCA_964654445.1 uncultured Thioalkalispiraceae bacterium | reverse complement strand
AGTTGGTGTAGCTCAAGAGTACTTAGCCAATATATTCATGTTTTGTTGGCGCACCTGACAGGAGTCGAACCCGTGATCTTCGCCTTTGGAGAGCAGCTAGTCTATATTAAAAACCGTATATTAATGCGGTTTTTTTGCTCTCGTATATCCATATTCGACGTTTAGGGACATCCATGGGACGGTTAGCTGAGGAATTCCTATAAAATCATGTTATATGCAAGTAATGGCGCACCCCAGGAGTACTTAGCCATTTTAAGTTTTTACAGTAAGTTGGCGCGCCCGACAGGAGTCGAACCTGTGACCCCTACCTTCGGAGGGTAGTACTCTATCCAGCTGAGCTACGGGCGCTTAGGTGTATTATATATAAATATTGGGTTGTAAGCCTACTGTTAATATTTAGAGAAAAAGAGGCTGAACTTCTAACAGGAATGATGAAATGGCAGTAATAGAAAATGCTCTTAGTGCCAATGTGTGCACGGATACGTAATAAAGGCCTCAATATTATGGAGGTAGTGGCAATTACAGAGCATAAAGATTTACTTGATACATGTAGCTCGCTAAGCTATTGAGAAATATACTGACTTTACCAGCTAAAGTTTGAAGCTCAGGGAGAGAGCCAATATGGTTTTCAAAAAAATATTATTACTCATATTTTTGACCAGTCTTGTTATTAATATGTCTTCAGCATCAGAAATTGAAAATTACAATGCTATGTGTGATTTAATTCAAGACGTTATGAAATTTGATCTAAAATCACAGGCTCGAGTAAATTACATAAACAAACATTTTGACGCCAGAGTTGGCTCGAAAGATGTCAAAGAAGCTTATGACTTGATTTTTCAAGTCAACTCAAATCAACGCTATCAAGTTTTTAAACAGTCGATAGAAAGTGCTACGAATAAAACATGGTCATGTTCTGCATTAAAAGACTTTTTTAAATAACCCGGATACTCATTATTAAATATAAAAAACTCATTAATATAATTGTAGCAACAGGCGTTATAGTACTTTTTGTTGGTGTGGTGATCGTTGTGCCATTACTAAAATTGTCGTTGTTTTATTACGGTTTAATTTTTATGTTTAGTGTGCTTTCTTGCAGGGCGTGTCTTAATTGCGGTACGGGTTGTTACCAAATGAAGATTTTTTAATATAGAAGCCTTAATATCATGGGGCATTAGTTTTGTATATTCGGACAATTTATCCAGTTCATCTCGTACTTGTGCTGTCAATTCATCGAGTAATTTATCTCCGCTTTTGATTCCTAGTGATTGACTAAAAGTAATTATTCTTCGTCTATCCGGAAAATCTTTTGATTTAGCCAGGTTCAGAGCAAGTGTATCGTTTGACATATAGATCTGAGTATTAACGACATCGTATAAAGGGCTTAATCGCATATCATCAGGATCATTGTAAAGCATAGCAAAGTTTTTTAAGTGGCCATCACCGTTTCCAACCATACAACTGAGCACAACCATTTTAAAAAATATTTCGATATCTTCTTTGGGCGCTGCCGAATACAGATTTAATGCCTTACCTATAGACTCATAACTTCCCTGATATTTATGGTCTGTAGATTTCCCTTGAAGCACGGCCATGTCTTCCATGCCTATACAGTGACCTTCTGTTGTTAAATCAAACCTGCGCATAACAAACATTTGATGATTATCAGATAGCCAGAATTCTGGTGTTTCTATCTGGCATGCCTTTGCCAGAGTCATACAAATGTATTCATTAATCGCAAGTTCAGGGTAATTTTCATCACTGGTTTTTACAATTAATGAAGGGAGAACAAAAGCACCTTTTTGCTTGTCATTATGTTCAGGTACCAGAACTTTAGGTTGTACACCGCTTAGAGTAGAGTGAAGCAAATATTTATTAATGAGTTCTTCAAATAAATCATCTTTACCTTGCCAGGTGAGGATTTCTGAAAGTTTTTCTCCAGTAACTTCTTCTTGTTCAATATCAGGTGTTTCATAACTCAGGCAACCGATACCGCGAGCTCCTTGCAAGGACAAAAAAAGCATATCATCTACTTTAATATGCTTACGCAGTCGTTCTGTAATGCGATAGCGGACATAGCCTTCCGGGATATTCATTTCGAAAATAGGAAATAATGCGCCACTTTGATAATGCCGAGTGCTCAATGGCATGGTGACGGAGACAGGGTTACTGGCATCAGAATGGTAGGTAAACTCAAATTGTGAGTTTTTATTAAGTGACCCTGCAGGCTGACCAGTCACTTTAATATTGATATGCTGAATACGACCTTTTGCGTTAATCTTCATTAAAGAGCTCTTCTAATTCAGATAGCTCGGGGCGACGCTTAATCTCCAGTGACAAACTAAAACCCAGTGACATGGCATAGTCTTGTACCTTTAAGATACTGCCCTTAAATTGCCCGTTTTCTATTTCAGATATATCTTGTCGAGCCACGCGGGCACGTTTACCAGCATCAGCTTGATTGAGATTCCGTTTCTTACGCTCAGCACGTAAAGTTTTGCCTAATTGTTTTAGGTAATGATTCATTTTACGTCTCATATGACACTTATTAGCGACAATTTAGCATATTTTATGTGTTTTGACACCTATTTACGTCAATTTTGGTGTATCGCTTATATTATATGTACTCGATCGTGTTAAATATAAAAAACAGTGTAGTGTGGTAACAGGCGTTATATTATTTTTTTCCGGTATGGGGTGATTGTTGCGCCGTTATTCCTAATTGTATTGGTTATGTCGTTTCTGATTTAGTGCAATGTGCTGGCTCAGATCATGCTTTATCGCTATAATTCGCCAAATTTTTGGGTGCCGGGCTTTTTTATAATTGTGGTTTGGCAAAATTTTTTATTTTCACCGGCATATTTAAGGCTCAGGTAAAATTTCGAAGGGGGATATTGTGACGAATCAAGAAGACCGTAATGTTATGAAAACATTAATGATGGTGGTTGGTGCTTTTACAGCATTTTTTATTTTTAGCATTATGGCTGCACGTATGGCTTCTGCATCCGCTAGCGATCCTATGGTTGAGGCGGCGACAATTGAGCGCATTAAACCTTTTGGCGAAGTAAATGTAGGTGCTGTACCTGTTGCCGCTGCGTCTTCAGCTGTTGATGCTAAAGGTGCTTATACTGCTTCATGTTTTGCCTGTCATGGTACTGGTGCAGCTGGTGCACCAAAATTTGGTGATAAAAGCGCGTGGAAAAAACGTATTGCACAAGGTCTTGCAACATTAAATAATCATGCAATTAATGGTTTCAAGGGTATGCCTCCTAAAGGCGGTAGTAGCTTGAGTGAAGATGCGGTTAAAGCAGTTGTGAAATATATGGTTAATGGTAGTAAGTAAGCCCGATATGTCGGCATGAAGCTACCGCTCCTTACCTACGTCCATGTAGGTAAATATTGATCTACAAATTAAAGAAGCCGGTTTTTATAACCGGCTTTTTTATTATCTGAAATTAATTTTAACTGTTTGCCAGCATACTTTTTAAATCAGCCAGGCTTGCATTACCACGTGCCTTTTTTTCTTCTTCTGGCAATTCGATACCTGCACCACTCCATTGCAATAAATCTTGTGGTAATTCATCAAGAAAACGGCTTGGCTGACATTCAATAATTTCACCATAACGTTTACGTTTAGTAGCAAAACTGATGGTCAGGGTTTTACGTGCGCGAGTAATACCAACATAAGCAAGACGACGTTCTTCCTCGATATTATCTTCTTCAATACTGTTGCGATGCGGTAAAATTTCTTCTTCAACACCGACCAGATAAACATGCGGGAATTCGAGCCCTTTAGAGGCATGTAACGTCATTAAGTGAACCCTGTTTTCATCTTTGTCGTCATTGTCACGATCTAATGTGTCAAGCAAAGTTAATTTGGCAACCAGTGTTGCAAGATCTGCTTCAGGATTTTTTTGCGATAACCTTTCCAGCCAAGCAACCAGTTCAAGTACATTATCCATGCGTCGAATGGCATCCGCTTCATCTTTACTGGTATCGATGAGCCAGCGTTCATAGTCAATATCAGCAATGAGCTCTTTAACTATAGTCGCCTGGTTTTCACCCTCAGCCATAGCTTCAGAACGTAGCGAATAATCTTTTAACCATTCAGCAAAGCCAGATAAATTAGAACTGGCGCGGTTACCAATACTTTCTCGTAAAAATGAATCAAAACAAGCTGAGAACAAACTGTGATTATATTTGCTACAGAAGTTGCTTAGTTTTTCCAGACTGGTTGGGCCAATTTCACGTCTTGGAACATTGGCAATACGTAAAAAAGCATTATCATCATCAGGATTAGCAATAAGTCTAAGGTAAGACATGATGTCTTTTATTTCACTATATGCAAAAAATGACATACCGCCACTTAAATAATAAGGAATATTGTTTTCTCGTAACATACGTTCAAAGACGCGTGACTGATGATTACCGCGATATAGAATTGCATAATCTTTATGTGGTGTACGATTCACAAATTGATGATGATTAAGTTCAGCAACAATTTGGTCGGCTTCATCATCTTCATGGCGGCAACGTATTATTTTGATTGGCTGGCCAAAACCTAAATCACTCCAGAGATTTTTTTCAAAAACATGCGGGTTATTTGCAATAAGATTGTTTGCGCACTGTAATATACAGCCTGTTGAACGATAGTTTTGTTCAAGCTTAATAACATTAAGCATGGGAAAATCTTCATTTAATAATTGTAGATTCTCAGGTTGTGCACCACGCCAGGAATAAACTGACTGATCGTCATCACCGACTACGGTTAAGTTTGCGACTTTACCGACAATAAGTTTAACCAGCTCATATTGTGTTGCATTGGTATCCTGATATTCATCTACCAGCAGGTAACGTATTTGATTTTGCCAGCGTTCTTTGACTTCCGGGTTATCTCGAAACAATAAAACAGGAACCATAATTAAATCATCAAAATCAACAGCATTATAGGTTTGCAAGTGATGGTTATATTGTTCATAAATACGAGCAGCGATAGTTAATAAAGGATCACCATTCGCTTCCTGTAATGCTTGATCGGGTAAAACAAAGGCATTTTTCCAACGTGATATTTGCCATAAGATACTGTCAGTTTTACCATCAGGATCAGAAAAGGCCAGTTTCATTAATTGTTTAATTAAGGCCAATGAGTCCTGATTGTCATAAATCGAAAAGCCTTTTTTATAAGGCAGGTTGCCGAGTTCTTTACGAATTATGTCCAGACCTAACGTATGGAAAGTTGATACACGTAAGCCTTTGCTTTTTTCTTTTCCTAATAATTTGGCAACACGGCTTTGCATTTCACGCGCTGATTTATTAGTAAACGTTACCGCAGCGATATTGCGAGGGTTAATTTCACACTGTTCAATCAGGTATGCAATTTTTTGAGTAATAACACCGGTTTTGCCACTGCCTGCGCCGGCCAAAACGAGGCAGGGACCATCAATATAACGAACCGCAGCATGTTGTTGAGGATTTAACTTCACGAAGTATTCTTGACCTGTATTATCTGAAAAATAAAGAATCTATTTTATGCTGAAATAGGGTAGTAGGTCGATGTTGACATTTTTATTTAAGCAATGGTGGAAGTGAGAGCAAGAACATACTGTAGGTTGGATCAAGGAGTAACACGACGGATCCAACTATTATGGCTTTTGGTGGATCCGCTTCGCTTGATCCACCCTACAGAGATTGCTCTGGTATTCGGGACTTTTATTTAGTTCGTAAATCCCCGGTCAA
Organism: uncultured Thioalkalispiraceae bacterium; assembly: GCA_964654445.1. Lineage (GTDB taxonomy): Bacteria > Pseudomonadota > Gammaproteobacteria > UBA6429 > Thiohalophilaceae > JAGLTQ01. The sequence goes on along the minus strand of CAZZIS010000093.1, from coordinate 5,481 downwards.
GCCGACGGTAACCAATTGCTTCGCTAATGTGGTGCATAGAGATTGATTCTTCATCATTTAAATCAGCAATAGTGCGTGCCACTTTAAGAATACGGTTATGTGAACGTGCAGAAAGCCCTAACTGTGTTACCGCCTGCTCTAGTAATTGTGAACCTGATTTATCCAGTTTACAAAAATGTTTAATATCCTGAGTGCTCATTAATGCATTTAAATGTTTATTTCGTTGTATTTGTCGTTGATAAGCTTTTACCACACGCTCACGTACGGTAGCACTGCTTTCTTCCTGTATTTCGCTTGATTGTATTTCTTTTAATGGAACGGGTGGAACTTCAATGTGCATATCAATACGATCTAATAATGGCCCTGATATACGTGAACGATAACGTTGCACTTGATCGGCGGTGCAGTGACAACGTCCATTAGGATGACTTAAATATCCACAAGGACAGGGATTCATTGCTGCGACAAGTTGAAAACGAGCAGGAAACTCTGCTTGCCGTGTTGCACGTGAAATAACTATTTTTCCGGATTCAAGTGGTTCACGTAACACTTCTAAAACACGCCGATCAAATTCTGGCAGCTCATCTAAAAATAAAACACCATTATGTGCTAATGATATTTCACCTGGCTGTGGGTGACTGCCTCCGCCAACCAGTGCAACACCGGAAGCGGTATGATGTGGTGCACGAAAAATACGTTTTTTCCAATTTATTAATTTAAAACCCTGGAAGCTAATCGATTGAATTGCAGCGCTTTCCAATGCTTCTTGCTCAGTCATAGACGGTAAAATACCGGGTAAGCGGGTTGCGAGCATGGTTTTACCTGTACCGGGAGGTCCGAGTAAAATCAAATTATGACCGCCTGCTGCAGCAATTTCGATGGCACGTTTGGCGTGATGCTGGCCAATAACATCAGAAAGGTCATCAGCTGTGGTATCAGTTGGCTCTAGTGTATTTTCATTCGGTAATGCCTGATTTAAATTTAAATCTTGCTGACCATTTAATTTGGCGCAGACCTCTAATAGATGAGAGCAATGATTAATTTCAAGACCACTGACTAGTGCAGCTTCATGCGCGTTTTGTTGAGGCAAAATCAGTTTTCTTTTTTTATCCCGGCATTGAACCGCGGCAGGTAATACGCCACGAATTTCGCGTAATTCACCACTTAAGGCCAGTTCTCCTAAAAATTCGTATTGTTCGAGTTTATCAACTGGTATTTGACCAGATGCAGCAAGAATTCCAATCGCAATGGGTAAATCAAACCGACTGCCTTCCTTGGGCAAATCGGCCGGGGCGAGATTAATAGTTATTCGCCGGGCAGGGAAATCAAAATGACTATTAATTAATGCAGCACGAACACGATCTTTACTTTCTTTTACTTCGATATCGGCCAGTCCTACGATCGACAAGCAGGGTAAACCATTTGATAAATGAACTTCGATGGTAACTTGAGGCGCGTTGATCCCAACTTGGGCACGTGAGTGTACAGTGGCAAGAGACATGGCTTCCTTTCCTGTTTAGTGTGATTTAGTCCAATTAAATTACCTGACCTTTTTAACAGTTAGTCTTAATAATGTAAATGTGGCATTTAAATTTTTAAATGCTTAAAAAACGATTTTGTCTGGAAATGACAGGAATAACAGCTGTTGATCTCCATACTAAATATATATCTTTTAGTTTAAATATCACCTGAAACAGGGTATTTTTTGTGGATAAAGTGCTTAAGGTAGTAGTATATTCAGGCAATCAATATTATTTATGAAAATATATTTTGTAAAAAATATTGATATATCTATTCTGGGATTCTAAATAATAAGGGGCAAAGAATGAAGCATATTGTAATTAGTGCACTACTGGCAGTATTTGTAATTGGTTGTGGAAGCAGTGAACCAAAAAAACAGACAATGAAGGTGAATGCGAAAACAGCAATTAAAATCCAACGGTTAATACCTTTCCAAAAAGGTGCAGCAATTGCGGCAAATATAAAAAATGAATGTAATCTTCAAGATCAATTATCCAGTTTTATCAGGGCATATTCAGTTGGTGAAGGTATAGGGGTTATTCGTACAGGAAGAGTCACAAAAAAATCTAAAGGAAAAGCGCTTGTTGTAGCAATTACTGATTCAGTAAGCTCCGGAAATGCATTTATTGGACATCGAAAATTTACCTCTATAAAAGGTACTTTATATAATAAGGGTAAAAAGCAAGCGAGCTTTACTGCAGCACGTTTATCAGGCGGTGGTTTTGGCGGTGGCTTTAAAGGCTCTTGTTCTGTATTAGGCCGGACAGTGAAAATATTAGGTAGTGATGTGAGTCGCTGGTTATTACATCCTGTAGATGGCGCTCACCTGGGTGATCGCGTTTAATCTTTTATCACAAAAAGTAACATGGTTTATTGTTCAGGTGTTTTCCAGCTAAGAGGGAGTATTTGAATACAAGTTAGCGTTATGAATATAAAGGCCGCCTGGATAACCCGGGCGGCCTTTTTTATTTATTTAATAAACTGGTTTCCAGTTCTTTTATTATTTTTTCCAGCTCATCCACTTTGCTGCGTGTTTTTTGCAGTACTGCAGCTTGAATATCAAATTCATGTCGAGTCACAATATCCATTTTATTAAGTGTAGAAGAAAGGGCTTGTCGTAAATAATCCTGTAGTTCTTCAGCAAAGGGACCTGCTTTTCCTGGCAAGTTTTCAACTACGGATTGAATGAGTTTATCGATTTCTGGTATTTGCATAAGTGCCTGTTCTTTAGAGGTAGTTTAATACAGAGCGCTATTTTACATAAATTAGCTTAATTTGTGACAATCTGGGTATTTTCTTTTGTAATATTTGTTAAAATTCAGAAAAAATTTAATTGATTTATATATTTGGGGAAGAACAATGAAAAATTTATTAGCGGCAATTTTGCTGTCTATTACAGTATTTGCTTTATCTGTAACAGCATCCAGCGCGGCTGAAAGTTCAGTATATGCTGCAGTAACCAGTAATTATGTATTTCGTGGGCAGACTCAGACAAAAGATGCTGTCGCAATACAGGGTGGTTATGATATTAAACAATCTAAAGATGATGCGGGCTGGTACGCAGGCTCGTTTGCTTCAACAGTAGATATTGGAGGCGATAAAGGGCTTGAAGTTGATCTTTATGCTGGTTGGAAAGGTATTTTTGGTACACAAAATAACCTTGGGTATGATGTGGGTGCAATTATATACAATTACTCGAACAGCAATACTAAAAGTGTCACAGAATTATATGCCGGTGTAAATTATGAAACAGCCTATGTGAAATTATTTTCGGGTAGTGGTTCAGGAGTCAGTGATTATACATACTTTGATATCGGAGCTTCTTTTGTTGTACTAAAAGATATTGATCTTGATGTACATTATGGTCGTATGTCTTCATCAAATGCGAATGACTTAAGCGCAGCATTGAGCATGGATGTAAAAGGTTTCGATTTAAGCCTTGGACTAACTTATGAGGATGAAGGTTCAAAAAATGACATTGAATTTTTTGTAACGGTATCAAAAGAGTTTGATATATAGATAGTCACTATTGAGTTTTAATACTTAAACCCGCTTTTTTAAGCGGGTTTTTTTTACGTCGTTTTATCTCTCTTTTATAGCCTATTTTTGATTTTCCAAAGCGCACCATTCAGGTGCATTTAATCTTTCTTATTTTCATCATGGTGCACATTTATTGTGCGCTTATTTTTCGTTCCCTCCTAAAGTCTTGATTTTTATAGATAATATTTGTTGGCATAACCCATGCACTAATTGGGGCTAACTTACAATAAAGATCAATTTGAGGAAGAGAGAAAATGAAAAAATTACACAAAATTATTGCTGCATCTTTATTAGCTTCAGCAACCACAGCAGGTTCAGGCGCTGTACTGGCTGAATCACCTTTAACAGCTAACATTGGCGTTGCTTCAAATTACATTTGGCGTGGTACTACCCAGACAAAAGACGATTCTGCGATATCAGGCGGTATTGATTATGCGCATGCTTCTGGTGCATACGTTGGTCTTTGGACATCAAATGTAAGCTGGACTACTACAGCGGTTGGCTATGAACAAGATATTTATGCAGGTTATGCATTTGATGCAGGTCCAGTAGGTTTGGACGTAGGTTACATTTCTTATGGATACCCGCTTTCTACTGTTGATGACTTTAGTGAAGTTTATGTAAATGCAAGTTTTAATATGTTTAGTGCTGGCATCGCAATTGATTCAGAAAATAAAAATACTTACGTCAGTGCTGGTGCTGAGTTTGAAGTAAAGAAAGACCTTACTTTAGCTCTTACAGTTGGTAGTTATGATTTTGATGCTGGTGGTGATTATACTCACACTCAATTAAGTTTAAGCAAAGATGATTTTACTTTTGCTTATGATAAAACAGATCAAGCTGCGGCAGCAGGTACAGCACGTCTTTCAGTTTCATGGAGCAAAAGCTTCGATCTATAAGATTTAGTAAAACTGCCGGTTACATTTCGTAGCTGGCGTAATTAAAATAAAAAAGTAAGGAGCGTAATGATGAAATTGGTAATGGCTATTATCAAACCTTTCAAGCTCGATGACGTGCGTGAAGCATTGTCAGAAATCGGCGTGCAAGGCATTACAGTTACTGAAGTAAAGGGTTTTGGCCGTCAAAAAGGTCATACAGAACTTTACCGTGGTGCTGAATATGTAGTGGATTTTCTGCCTAAAGTAAAAATTGAAGCAGTTGTGGGTGATGGCCTGGTTGATCAGGTTATCGAAGGTATTCAGAAGTCTGCACATTCCGGAAAAATCGGTGATGGCAAGATCTTTGTGTCCAGTATTGAACAAGCTGTTCGTATTCGTACCGGCGAGTCCGGCGACGAAGCATTATAATTATTGGGGAGTAGAGTAAGATGGAAAGTCAAATTTTTCAACTTCAGTATGCCATGGACACTTTTTACTTTTTGGTAATGGGTGCGTTGGTTATGTGGATGGCGGCGGGTTTTGCCATGCTCGAAGCGGGTCTGGTCCGCTCAAAAAATACGACTGAAATATTAACTAAAAACGTTGTTTTATTTGCTATTGCCTGCACGGCTTATTTAGTTGTCGGTTATGACATCATGTATGACGGTGGCATTTTCTTAAAAGATATCGCATTAGATGGTGCTGCAAATGCTGAAGCATTAACGGCAACCGTACTCGCAGAATCTGCTAAAGCAGGATTTGATGGCGATTCAGTTTATTCAAATGCATCAGATTTCTTCTTCCAGGTTGTATTTGTTGCAACCGCTATGTCAATTGTTTCAGGCGCAGTTGCTGAACGTATGAAACTATGGGCCTTTATGTTATTCGCAGTTGTGATGACTTCTTTCATTTACCCAATGGAAGGTAACTGGACATGGGGTGGTGGTTCTGTGTTTGGTATGTATAGCCTTGGTGATGATTTCGGTTTTTCTGATTTCGCGGGTTCAGGTATTGTTCATTTAGCCGGTGCAGCAGCAGCATT
>CAZZIS010000092.1:0-11318 GCA_964654445.1 uncultured Thioalkalispiraceae bacterium | reverse complement strand
TTTATTCTGAATTCAACATCAATAACAGGTTTTAATAAACGTAATTTATCGTTGCCATCGAGTTTATAGGTGCTGGATTGGTTTTGAATGAGTTTGATGATTTTCATTGGGTCAATATCAGGTTGTTCATCAAAAATTATCCGCCCACCTTCTTGTCCGTAATCAATCTTTTTGATTCCCAGTTTTGCAGCATGTAATTTTAACTCTGTGACCTGGTGTAAGGTTTTAACTGCGTCAGGTAATAAACCAAAGCGATCGATCATTTCAACTTGTAGTTCTTTTAATTCTTCCGCATCATTTGCACTGGCGATGCGTTTATACATAATGAGTCGTTCGTGAACATCAGGGATATAATCATTAGGAATCAGAGCAGGAACATGTAAGTCGATTTCAGCACCATGATGGAGTGGTTTATCAAGGTCGGGTTCTTTACCTGCTTTTAATGCTTTCACCGCACGTTCAAGAAGTTCGGTGTACATACTGAATCCGATTTCTATCATTTGCCCACTTTGACCATCGCCTAACAATTCACCTGCACCACGAATTTCCAGATCATGAGTAGCTAAGGTGAAGCCTGTTCCTAGCGATTCAATGGACTCAATGGCTTCAAGGCGCTTTTTTGCATCTGCAGTTAACGTTTTGCGTTTAGGAATGATCAAGTAGGCATAGGCACGATGATGGGAGCGTCCGACACGTCCTCGTAACTGGTAAAGCTGGGCTAAACCAAAACGATCGGCTTTATTTAGAATAATGGTATTAGCACTTGGTATATCAATACCAGTTTCAATAATAGTTGTACAGACCAGTATATTAAAACGTTGGTGGTAAAAGTCTGACATGACTCGTTCCAGTTCACGCTCTCGCATTTGACCGTGTGCATATTGAACATTTGCTTCTGGTATCAGCTCAGCTAATTTATGTGTTTGTTTTTCAATTGTTGCAACATCATTGTGTAAAAAATAAACCTGTCCACCCCGTTTTATTTCACGTAAGCAGGCTTCTTTAATCATGTCATCTTTCCACTCGGTGACGAATGTTTTAATGGCGAGCCGTTTTGCTGGTGGGCTGGCTATAATTGATAACTCACGTATACCTGACATGGCCATATTTAATGTACGAGGTATAGGAGTTGCCGTTAAGGTTAATATATCAATTTCTGATCGCAGTGATTTAAATTGTTCTTTTTGTCGAACACCAAAACGATGTTCTTCATCGATTATGACGAGACCAAGGTTTTTATACTTAACATCAGGCTGCAGTAATTTGTGAGTACCAATTACTATATCTACTTTACCTGCTTGTAAATTTTTCAGAACAATACTTTGTTCTTTTTTAGTACTAAATCGAGATAATGATTCTACCTGTACTGGCCAGTCTGCAAAACGATCTCGAAAATTTTCGGTATGTTGTTGTGTTAATAATGTCGTTGGGCATAAAACGGCAACTTGTTTTCCTGCCTGTACAGCAATAAATGCGGCACGCATGGCGACTTCAGTTTTACCAAAACCAACATCACCACAGATAAGTTGATCCATTGGTTTAGGAGATCGCATATCCCGAATAACATTATCAATCGCGAGTTGCTGATCAGGGGTTTCTTCAAAGGGAAAGGCTGCTGAAAATGCCTGGTATTGTATTTCATCAATAGTGTATGCAAATCCTGATTGGGCTTCTCGTCGCGCATAAATATCCAGTAATTCTGCGGCAACATCATGAACCTGTTCTCGCGCTTTCTTTTTCGCTTTTTCCCATTGACCACTGCCTAACCGATGCAGCGGAGCATTATCCGGTGATGCGCCGGTATAACGACTAATAAGGTGCAGTGAATTTACCGGAACATACAGTTTGTCATTGTTCGCATATTCGAGTGTTAAAAATTCAGTATCCAAATCACCAATTGTTAGTGTTTGCAGCCCAAGGTAACGACCGACACCATAGTCTTCGTGAACAACGGGTGAGTTTAATGTAAGTTCTGCTAAATTTTTTACAATACTGTCTGTATCACGCTGTGATTTTTTACGACGTCTGCGTTGCAGAACCTGTAAACCGAATAGTTGTGGCTCAGCGATAACGGCAATGGCGGGATCACTCAGTAATAAGCCTTCATCAAGCGGTGCAACGGTAATCGCTAGCTTATGTTTACTGCTGATAAATTCTTGCCAGTTTTCAACTTGTGTTGGATGTATATCATTATCACGCAACATCTCTGTTAGCGTTTCTCTTCGTCCGGTTGTTTCTGCAGCAAACAATATCTTGCCACTAAAATTACCAAGAAATTGTTTTAGTGCAGCAGCAGCTTCTTTTGCACGAACATCAAAGGTAAGTGGAGGTGGGGCTTGTGTTGCAAAATTTACAGCCCTGGAGTCTTCATGCTCAAAGTGTTGCAATTCAACGCGAGGGAAACGTTTGAAGTGGCTGAATACTTCATTGACGGGTAAAAAAACTTCATCAGGTTTTAATAATGGGTGTTCAGGATCATGCCGACCATGTTCATAGCGCTCATTTATTTCTGACCAGAATGTTTCAACTTCAGTATTCACATCATCTGCAGTGATGAGTAATGTTGAATCGGGCAGATAATCAAAAAGGCTAATTGTTTCCTCAAAAAAGAGGGGTAAATAATATTCTATCCCCGCTGAAGCTAAACCATTTGTCACATCTCGATAGACATTTGTTTGTTTGGGGTCACCTTCAAACCGTGCGCGGAAAGCTGTTCTGAATTGTGAAATAGCATCTTTGTTAAATGGGAATTCGCGTGCAGGTAATAAATCAATTTTATCGACTTTCTCGATAGAAAGTTGTGTTTCAGGATTAAAGGTTCGAATGCTTTCAATCTCATCATCAAACAGTTCGATTCTGAAGGGAAGTTTGCTGCCCATTGGGAAAAGATCAAATAAACTACCACGAACGGCAAATTCACCATGTTCCATAACAGAGGAAACACAATTATAACCACTGTGTTCCAGACGTAATCGCATTTCATCTAAATTAAAGTGCTGTCCTAATGTTAGCGATAAACAAAAGCCATCAAGATAACTTTTAGGTGCAATGCGATGCATTAAGGTTTGTATTGGTGTTATCAGAATACCCTGGGTTAAATCAGGTAATCTTGCTAAGGTCGTTAAACGTTCGGAAATAATATCCTGATGTGGAGAAAACCGGTCATAAGGTAATGTTTCCCAGTCAGGAAACTGAAGTATAGAAATACTCTTTTCCGGCATATAAAAACGCAGTGAATAATCCAGCCGTTGAGCTGCAGCCATATCTGCCGTGATAACTAATACTGGCCCTGGATGTTGTGCAGCCGTCGCACTAAGTACCAGCCCATAACTGCTGCCATAAAGCCTGCCCCAATGGCTACGGAATCCTGCTTTATCAGGGCAAACAGGTTTAAAGGGGGAGTTGAGGGTGGAGCCGGGATGATTCATTTATTAAGGTCAATATGGGTTACAAAACAGAGTGTATTCTACTACAGGTTTTATTTGAGGACGAGGGTTTCATGTAGGTCGGCCTTCAGGCCGACGATGCGGTAGCTATATAGGCCAACAAGGTTGTGTTGAATGTGTAGGTCAGAATTTATTCTGACGCGGTGCGCAAACAACCACATAGTTATTTTTTCACAGATAGATTTATTCAAAGGCCAGAATTTCGAGCTTGCTTTATTCAGACTAAAGTCTGACCTACTCTGCGCCTTTGCGATCTTTGCGTAGATTTCTGAAATTCAAGAAGCGCACCTAACGTATTTCCTCAATAGTAAATTTCTTGTTCATTATCTGAGGTTTAATGAGCGAATACCCTTGTTGCTGCCAATGCCCGATTTCAATAATGGCTGAAGGTATGACTTTTACAAAACTTTGAAAATCTTCTGTCTTATAATTAAAGTCTTTTGCTGCCAATGCACAAACCCTGAATTCTACACCTAGCTTAGCGTAATACTTCATTCTATCAACAGCGGTTTTATATTTTTGATAATTTTTTTTAGCCAGTGTAACAATTTCAGTACCGTGAATAATGACTTTTATATCCATCAGTTCGGGCGGATAACTATAGGGATCATCCATTAACGGGTTCATGAGTGAACGTACCCAGTACAAGGCTGAGTTAATTTTATTCGGATTATCAAAATAAAATTCAAAGACAACTTTGGGTTCGTTATAAGGTGTTTGTACAAAAGTGGCTTGCTCAGCATTTACCATGGTGTTACAAAAGAAGAGAAGGAGTATAAGTATTCGCATACTTTATAGTGTAGTTGATTAAGTGTGATTTTTTAGTCTTTCATAAATAAAAATGCCGGGATTAACCCCGGCATTTTAAAGGTGATTTTTGAACTAGTTAGAATCTGAAGTAGACTCCAGCAAAAACACCACTAAATGCGATATCAGTTTTAACACTATCTACATCAACTTTAATTGTCTGTGTGCGAACACCCGCCTCAACACCCAGCATAAAATCTGTTGTATACATTACTTTAGCAGTAACATCACTGAACTCAACACCAGAATAACTGATAGTGCTTATTTCACCAGCTAAACTTAAACCAGCTGGTAATCCAATTTCTACAGCACCATAAAGCATAGGAACTGTCTCAGAAAATGTTACACTTTCGTTATTCGCTGGAGTTGTAGTAACTGCAGTTAATTTCCCTTCAATCTTTTTTGCATTTAGGCCTATATCAAAACTCACTAAATCATTATCTAAAATTTCATAATAGAGAATAGTATCAGTTTGATCTATGACTAAAGATGAAGTGATTGAGGAATTGATAGGGTAATTTTTCCCATTCACAGAGAAGCTAGCATCAATATTACCTGAACCAGATGAAGATAATTTAGTATTCACATATTTTAAATTTGGAATGAGGGGTACTGGGTGTTCTATCAAGAAGTAAAAATACCCTTCACTTTTTTCAGATAATTTAAGACCATTTTTTAAATCTGCACTCGCGCTTACATCACTTGTGCTTGCGGTAAAATTACCACTTGGATCATGTGTCCAACTGCCACCACCAGCCTGAAAACCAAATATTGTTGCGGCGAAACCTGTTAATGGTAAGAGTGCGACTAAAGCACCAAGAAGTAATTTTTTCATATGTCACCTTAAAGCTGATTGGTTAATTTAACTATCGCAGTTAACACGCTGTTTAATACGATATTTTTTATTATCTATTTAATTATCGACTGCTGAGTAAAAAACTCAAGTGATTATCATGTCTTTTTAGTCGTTAAAGCACATTAATTGTGAATAGTGTAGTGTTAATCACTGAATACACTATTATTGCCTTAGAATTAGTGTGTCTCCACGTTGGCTAAATTCAATAAATTTTAAAAATGACATCCCGAGTAAAACTTCATCATTATGCATTTGTGGATTTATCGAGGCACGGACATTCTGTAATTTTATGTTGCCTATGCTGACGCTTTTCAGGTTGGTTAGGTTTCCCAGAATCATGCCATTGGCTGTTTGATAACGGCGTTGCAGGCCGTACTTAAGTTTTAGTTTTCTGGCAATTTTATCGGGAATAGAGATATCACTTGCCCCGGTATCAAGCAGGAAAGTCACCGGGTGATTATTAATTTTGCCCTGGGTGACGTAATGGCCGTAGCGATTCCGTTTTAAAATAACAACGCGCTGTTTGTCTGTTTCCTGAATATTCACCTGTTGGTTGGGGTTGTAATCATTTTCCAGCAGGTTATTAAATAAGAAAAATACCATAATCATTACCACAACCCACATTGCAATAATAAATTTGTGACCTAATTGTTTTTGTTCTTTCTTTTCTTGTGACATTAATAGTTGTGTCTTCTCTTCAGGCTGCTTATTATATAACTTATAATTTGGTTAAATGGAGAAGAATATGGTCAAGCGGTTATTTAAGTTGGTTTTAGTATTTGCCATATTTAATTCTTTATTTTCCTGTGCAATCTCGCAAGATGAAATGGAATTACTTGACAGGTCAACAATGTTGTACGAAAAATCAATTCGTTGGGGTGAATTTGTCAAGGCTAAATCATTTCATAAAAATAATCCTGTTTTGTCGGATCTTGAACGGCGGCGATTAAAATTTTATCGGGTTACAGCTTATTCCATCCTTCAAAATGATACGCCTGATTTACATAACTCTAATGTATTAGTAGAAATTAAATATTATAAAAATGATCGCCAGGTGATAAAATCGTTAACAGTAAAGCAGCATTGGAAAAGAGATAAAGACAGTGAAGTATGGTATCTCGACTCGTCATTTCCGAAGTTCAGATAATTCACTGGCCGGGATTTGTCTTATTAAGGTTTTAGTTGATTTTTCAGCTTTTAATTATTTACTACAGCATGGATAACAAATTCACTTTCAAAGTAGACAGTAAAATTATTGTATGTCCATTTTGATATTGGAGGGTCACCAACTGCAGAATCTTTTGTTAGTGCATCACCAAAACGATTCTGTACCATCTCCATAGACATGCCGCGTCCCGGTAATTGAACGCTATACTCCGTTATTTCAGTCTCGGTAGTATCAGAGTCAGTCACCGGTAAATAGATTTCTTCTGCGTATAAATTTGCTGATAATACTAATAACAGTAGCCCTGTTGCAGTAATGTGGCTTAGCCTTAACATGTCAATACTCCAAAATGTATCTCAATTTATAGTTAAACTATACTCTATCAATAGCTTACAGGCAAAAGTTAAGCTATTACCTTCGCCTATACTTTGTCTCATAACTACGGATTATTACAGTCATTGCTATGACACGTTTTGTATAAGATTCAGTAGATCTGACGGTATTGCATAGTTCAGCATTTATACAGTTAAAAAGCCTGTTAGTGGTTAAAATTCACTCAAAAAAATGAATGATATCAATGGTATGCCTGAAAGTTGTTTTCAGTTAGTATTTACCTATGTTTAAACCAGTAGAACTCTTTGTCGGCTTGCGTTATACCCGCGCCAAGCGTCGTAACCATTTTATCTCCTTCATTTCGTTATCTTCTATGATGGGGATTGCGCTGGGTGTGACAGCGTTAATTACTGTTTTGTCCGTAATGAACGGTTTTGAAAAAGAAGTGCGTGAACGTATTCTTGATATGGTGTCACATTTAACAGTGACCGCTTTTGATGGTGGTTTAAGAGACTGGCAAGCTGTACTCAAGACCACCAAAAAAAATAAAAATGTAATTGCCGCTGCTCCTTACATAGAAGCACAAGGTATGTTGATAAATGGTAGTAGCGTTAATGGAACACTCATTCGTGGTGTCTATCCAAAACAAGAACCGTCCGTGTCGAATATTTATTCAAAAATGAAAACGGGGAGTTTTTCTGATCTCAAAGCAGGCAAATTTGGCATTATTTTAGGTCAGGATTTAGCGCGAATTCTGGGTGTGCATGTGGGTGACAAAGTCACAATGGTCACGCCGAGTGCAAATGTGACGCCGGCAGGCGTGTCGCCGCGATTGAAACGTTTTACTGTTGTCGGCGTGTTTTACCTTGGCTATTACCAATATGACAGTGCCATGGCTTTTGTACATATTAGTGATGCTCAACGTTTATTTCGTATGAAAGGTCGGGTGACGGGAGTGCGGGCTAAATTGAATGATTTATTTGCTGCGCCTCTAACGCGAGATGAGCTGCAAGATAAATCCTTAAGTGAATATTGGGTGCGGGACTGGAGTAGTTATCATGCAAACTGGTTCCGCGCGGTAAAAATAGAGAAGCGCATGATCTTTTTATTATTACTGCTCATTGTTGCAGTTGCGGCATTTAATATTGTTTCAACTCTGGTCATGGTTGTTACCGATAAACAAAGTGATATCGCAATTTTAAGAACGTTAGGCGCATCACCTCGCAGTATTATGGGGATCTTTATGGTGCAAGGCGCGATCATTGGCTTTATTGGTACCCTGATAGGGACTATTGGCGGAGTGAGTCTGGCTTTAAATCTTGATACCGTTGTGCCATTTTTAGAAGGAATATTTGGCATACACATTCTTGATCCTGCTGTTTATTACATTAGTGTTGTACCGTCTGATTTGCATTGGGATGATGTTTGGACAATTTGTTCAATTTCTCTCATTCTTGGACTAGTGGCAACACTTTATCCTGCATGGCGAGCGAGTAAGACTCAACCTGCGGAGGCATTGCGTTATGAATAACACATCAGAAAGCAGTGCTTCTGACATCGTTTTAATGTGTGAAGGTTTGAGTAAAACATTTACTGAAGGCCCCACAGAGGTTGAAGTATTAAAAGACATTTCTTTAAGTATTAGTAAAGGTGAACAGGTTGCTATCATTGGTTCATCTGGTTCGGGAAAAAGTACCTTACTGCAATTGTTAGGTGGTCTGGATTTACCGACAAGAGGACGAGTTGAAGTAGCCGGTAAAGATATGGCTTCACTGGATGAAACTCAGCGCGGTTTATTGCGAAATCAAAATTTGGGTTTTGTTTATCAATTCCATCATTTATTACCTGAATTTAGCGCGTTAGAAAATGTTGCTATGCCGTTACTTATTCGTGGTTTAAGTACAAAGGAAGCAACACAAAAAGCCTGCAACATGCTTGAACGAGTAGGATTAGGACATCGAGTCAAACATAAACCAGGTGAATTATCTGGTGGAGAACGTCAGCGCGCGGCATTAGCTCGTGCATTGGTGACTCACCCAACATGTATTTTAGCCGATGAGCCGACGGGTAACCTTGATGGTAAAACTGCTGAACAGGTTTATGCATTAATGCGAGAAGTTAATCGTGAGTTAAATACCAGCTTTGTTGTGGTCACACATGATTTAAATTTTGCTAATAAAATGGATCGTATTCTACATTTATCTGATGGTCAGATCACAAGTTAAGTCTATTTGTGTTTTACCATCTGGTCTCTTATTTTCTTAATCAGGTGTATAAATTAGCGTCACTTATTTGTCCCTGATTTGAAATCGTTGGCAACGATTTTTCATTCTATCTTTTATATACTTTTTTTATGTATGTTTTTGCTGAGTTATATTTAGCTTTGTGCATTATTTTTCATTTTTAACTATGCTGTTATTGGAATAGTACGTTTATAGCTATAGGAATTTAAGTTTTGACCGATAAATAAAATAAGAGTAATTAGTATAAATAGACCCTAATGGATAGTTATGGATTCTCCGGTTAAACAAAATGGATTAGAAAAATTATGGGAAAGCTCAGCATTAGCGGGAAGTAATGCGAGTTATCTTGAGCAACTTTATGAATCCTATCTTGAAGATAGAGATAGCGTTAGTGAAAAATGGTGTAACTATTTTGATGCATTATTACAAAGCACAACCCATCCTGACCCAATCAAGCCAGACGTGTCTCATGAAGAAATTAAGGAACAATTTCGTCATTTGGAAAAGTTTGCTATAAAAACAAAAAACACCACACAACAAAAATCTATAGATGAAAAACAGGTTAAAGTTTTACAGTTAATCAATGCCCATCGATTTAAAGGTCATCAATGGGCAAATCTTAATCCTTTTGGACAGGAAAATCGTGTTGATATTCCCGAACTAACATTAGAGTATTACCAGCTATCTAAAGATGATCTTAATACGGTATTTAATACTGGATCGTTAGTCGGCCCGGATACGGCAAGCTTGAGTGAAATTTTAGTTATTATTGAGTCAACCTATCTCGGTAGTGTTGGCGCTGAGTACATGCATATCAGCGATACAGGTGAAAAGCGCTGGATTCAAAGTTATCTTGAAGGTCGGCAGGGTAAACCGCCTTATTCAAAAGAAATAAAACATGAACTACTCAAACAGTTAATTGCTGCTGAAGGTCTGGAACAATATCTTCATGTTAAATATATAGGTCAAAAGAGATTTTCACTGGAGGGCGGTGAAAGTCTTATTCCAATGTTAAAAGGTTTAATACTTCGGGCGGGTGATAAACATGCTGTGATGGAGATAGCCATTGGTATGGCACATCGTGGTCGTTTGAATGTACTGGTTAATATTATGGGGAAAACACCGGAAGAACTTTTTATGGAGTTTGAAGGTAAGAATAATAAAAATACCGGCACGGGTGATGTTAAATATCACATGGGTTTCTCTTCTGATTTAAAAACGGCAGATGATGCTATTCATTTATCTCTTGCCTTTAACCCATCACACCTGGAAATCGTCGGGCCAGTGGTCGAAGGCTCTGTTCGCGCCAGGCAGGATCGACGAAAGGATAAAGAAGGTAAAAAAGTTTTACCTGTGTTGATTCATGGTGATGCTGCATTTGCAGGTCAGGGGATCAATATGGAAACATTTAATATGTCCCAATCGCGTGGTTACTCAACCAAAGGGACTGTACACATAGTGATAAATAATCAAATTGGTTTTACAACCAGCAACCAGGAAGATGCACGTTCTACATTATATTGTACTGATGTGGCAAAAATGGTTAATGCGCCTATATTCCACGTTAACGGTGATGATCCAGAGTCTGTCTTGCTGGTAACGCAAATAGCTCTTGATTATCGCATGAAATATTGTAAAGACGTTGTGATTGATATGGTTTGTTATCGACGTCATGGTCACAGTGAGGCTGATGAACCGATGGCAACACAGCCTGATATGTATAAAAAAATCAAACAAATGCAAACTACAAGACAGGTCTACGCGAATAAATTATTAAAAGAAAAAACTATTTTACAGTATGAGGTCGAAGAGTTGACGCGTGAATATCGTGAAGCACTTGAATCGGCTCATTCTGTGGTAGCTGAAATAATTCCAACAGAAAAAAAGATATATTCTTATGTGGCAGACTGGAGTGAATTTAAAGGTAATGACTGCGAATTTTCTATTGAAACAAAAATAGATAATAAGGTTCTTGTTGAACTACATAAACAGCTGGAAGTTATCCCCGAAGGTTTTGAATTACACCCCACGGTTAAAAAAATTCTTGATAACAGAAAAAAAATGGCTGAAAGTGAGTTGCCAATTGACTGGGGCTTCGCCGAGACAATGGCTTATGCCAGTTTATTAAAGGATGGTTTTGATGTTCGTTTATCAGGACAAGACAGTGGTCGAGGTACGTTTTTTCATCGTCATGCGGTATTACATAACCAAAAAAATACTACGGTTTATGTTCCTCTGCGCAACCTTAAAGGTGTTGAAAATAATTTTCTTGTAATTAATTCACTACTATCAGAAGCAGCAGTACTGGCGTTTGAATATGGATATACAACAACTGAACCTAACACATTAACAATCTGGGAAGCACAATTTGGGGATTTTGCCAATAATGCACAAGTTGTTATTGATCAGTTTATTAGTGCCGGTGAACAAAAATGGAACCGCCTGTCGGGACTGGTTATGTTTTTACC
>CAZZIS010000091.1:0-11350 GCA_964654445.1 uncultured Thioalkalispiraceae bacterium | reverse complement strand
ACGGGATAAATAATCCATTGCGGCTACGCGGATTGATCTAATGGATTTTGGCATCAGGATAACTCTTTTAAATTTATTCCCCCTCCCTCAGGGAGGGGTTAGGGGGAGGGAATAAAATAATATCACCCCACCCTAACCCTCGACAATTGCTCCTGCATTGATCTACCTTCGCCCGTCCATGGGCTCGTCCCCTTGATGGGGAGGGAACCAATATCAAAAGCCAACATTAAGCTTCAACTAACTCTTCTTCCTCAGCGCCCTTCTCAGGTTTAACATTTTTCGCTTTGGCCTTTTCTTCAGCTATCTCTTTTTCTGGCATGTCAGTCGGCAACACGATTGCTCGTACTCTCGCTTCAATTTCCTGCGCCATTTCAGGATGTTCTTTAAGGTAATTACGTACATTGTCTTTACCCTGACCAATACGATCACCGTTATAGCTATACCAGGCACCGGCTTTATCAACCAACTCATGTTTCACACCTAAATCAATGATTTCACCTTCACGAGAGATACCTTCGCCATAAAGCAGGTCAAACTGAACTTGTTTAAATGGCGGAGCAACTTTGTTTTTCACTACTTTAACGCGGGTTTCATTACCCAGAATCTCATCCCCTTTCTTGATAGCACCAATACGGCGGATATCTAAACGAACTGAGGCATAAAACTTCAACGCGTTACCGCCTGTTGTGGTTTCAGGATTACCAAACATGACGCCAATTTTCATGCGAAGCTGGTTAATGAAAATAACCATGGTATTTGAGCGTTTAATATTTGCGGTGAGTTTACGTAAAGCCTGTGACATTAAACGTGCCTGTAAACCCATGTGAGAATCACCCATGTCACCTTCAATTTCTGCTTTTGGTGTTAACGCGGCAACCGAGTCAATAACAATGACATCAACCGCAGCGGAACGCACTAACATGTCGGTGATTTCCAGGGCCTGCTCACCAGTATCAGGTTGAGAAACCAGTAGCTCATCGACGTTTACACCGAGTTTTTCAGCGTAAGCGGGATCAAGTGCATGCTCGGCATCGATAAATGCAGCCGTGCCACCGAGTTTTTGCATTTCAGCTACCACATGCAAAGTCAGGGTTGTTTTACCTGATGATTCAGGGCCGTAAATTTCAACTACACGACCACGAGGTAGTCCACCTATTCCTAATGCGATATCTAATCCCAGCGAACCGGTTGATACCGACTCAATATCACGAAAAGCGCTGCCATCCCCCATTTTCATGACGGAACCTTTGCCAAATTGTTTTTCAATCTGACCTAATGCCGCTGCCAATGCTTTTTTCTTATCTCCGCTCATATCTGCCATGTCTCTTTTCTCCTGATTTAATACAGCTCAATTTTATATTGTTGTTCTTTAAATTCGTTACTTCCTGCTCATGGGTTGTACTTTAGGCTGTACTTTCACCTATGTCAATACTTTTTACCACCTAAATATAAAATACCAGATATCATTTTGTATGAGATCATCTTTTATAGTATGTATAATAAAAAGGTCTTTCGTGGTGTGAATAATTACAAGTAGGGAAATATTGTGGCAGTAGATCAATCAGTAAACGGCATAAAACGCGCCACTCAGCAGCGCCTGCAATATATTGAACTCATGGCGTATTACACCGGTGTCGTCACGCGCAGTGATATTGCCAGAGCTTTTGGTATTTCCGATGCTGCTGCAACAAAAGATCTTAAGTTCTATAACCAAATAGCCCCGGATAACCTTATTTACAAGCACAATGTCTTTGGCTTTGTGCCCAGTACGAGTTTTGAGGAAATATTTACCGATCTCGAACCACACCAGGTTTTGCCTATGATTGCGGCTAACCTGCCCTTCGTCGGTCAAACGGTTGAACAAAATCTTTTATATGGTGTTAATACTGAACAACTGCCTATGCCACAACGCCTGCCAGATAAAAAAGTCGTCGCACAAGTAATTCGTGCAATTAAGCAAAAAACCAAACTAAGTCTGATATATAGCTCCCTGTCTGATCGTAATAGCAGTGAAACTCGTATCATCGAACCACACTCATTAATTAATACCGGTTTACGCTGGCATGTGCGTGCTTATAGTGAAGATACCTATGATTTTCGGGATTTTGTTTTATCGCGTATACAACAGGCACAACAATTAACTGAGAAGGCCGAATCGAACCCGGTTTATGATGATGACTGGATGGAACCCATCAATTTACAACTCACGCCTCACCCTCAACTAAGTGAAGAAAAGCGTCAGATATTAATGACCGATTATGCAGCAGAAGGTAATGTTATCGAATTTACGGTACGTCGCGCGTTACTGGCTTATGTTTTACAACGACTATCGGTTGATACCACGGAAGATCATTCGCTTAATCCGAATGCTTACCAGCTAATTGTTATGAATCGGGATGAAATAGAGCCTTTTGCGGGCTGGGCTTTTTTATAAAATTATAAATCCCAGCTTTTCAAAACCTTATACTGTGCCCCACCCGGATAAGTTTTTGATTCAGCCAGACAAAATTGTTTCACTTGCCAGTTAACAGGTTCAACCTCAGAAATAGCAGGTTCTTGTTTTGCTTTACGTACTAATGTTATGTGAGGCTGATGTTCTCGTATTTCAGGCTTAAAGCCACAGGGCTGAATAACATTTTGAAGTTCATGTGTTAATTGTTTAAATGCTGCGGGTATTTCTATCGGGGCTAACCACGCAACTTTAGGACGGTGCCAGAAACCACAAGTTGATAAGTTTAATTCAAACGGCTGACTTTTAATTTTTTCAGCCTGCTCTTCAAGGCAGTCCTGAGTATTGGCAGCAGCTGCACCAAAATACGCCAGGGTGATATGCCAGTTATTTTTCTCCAGGATACGCCCCTGGCAATCAAAAAAATATTTTAGAACGTGTTGATTAATTTTTTGAACCACGTTGTCATCTAACCAAAGTGCAAAAAAAAGCCGTTTACTTTGATCAGAAGATGGCAATTGTTCTTTATAGCCCACTGATGGTTTAGCCAAAAGTTTCTTCCAGCAAGTTTGTTAATTTTGTTAAAGCAAATATTACAGCCTGCTCTCTAACGGCATCACGATCACCACTAAAGATTTTTTGCTCACTTAGAATAACGTCTTCTGTATCATGTTTTTTTTCAGCCCATGCAAACCAGACCAGCCCAACCGGTTTTTCTGCTGAACCGCCGCCTGGCCCGGCTATACCGCTAATGGATAAACTAAAATCAGCCTGACTATTTATTAGTGCACCTATCGCCATTTCAATAACAGTTTCCTGACTGACGGCACCATAGCTTTTCAATGTTGATTCAGCCACACCTAACATTTCATGCTTTGCCTGATTTGAATAGGTAACAAAACCTCGTTCAAACCAGACTGAACTACCTGCTAAATCTGTTAAGACTTTAGCGACCCAACCTCCTGTACATGACTCAGCAACAGCCAGTTGTTTACTATTTTTTAATAACAACGCAGCAATTTGTTCTACTATTAATATTAGTTCTTTATTATGCATTTTAAATTTAACATATATTTATTTAAACTTTAGTGGAACTTATCTAATTTATACTCTAGAACTTAACTAGATTTATAAATAGAACATATTATCGAAAAGTCGGAGTTCGATGTGAATGTACGAATCACGCCTTTCTCAAACCTGGCAACACAAGTTAAAACCTGTGTAAAAACAAAGCCTGTTTATAATCGCAACCGATTTGCTTCGCTTAATACATTACATCGAGGCAGAACAAACCTCGACAAATCAAAACACGCCATTGCATCTATAGCGACAAAAAAGATAAGCTCAGCAAACAAAAATAATCTTCTGATTTTATCTAATAACAATATTCATAAACCACGGTTACCGGTAAAAATATCATCAAATATGGTTCAGCCAGCCACTGTGACAAGTAAAAAGAGAGTTTTGCTTTATCAGCAAATTGAGAGGAATAAAATATTTTCAAATGGAGCTGAGTTAATAAATCGATTCCATTTTAAAGTTTAATGACTATGCTTCATCATCATAAATTTCTTTAATAACTGCGCCAATTTCAAAACCATCTGCATGGCGCTGTTTAACTACTCGTACAACTTTCACATTTGCATGTAAAGCGGGTGTTAAAATATTTGCAGGTTTAATATTTATTTCAAGAGTACAATTTTTTTCCAGTTCAATATCACTGATAAACATCATACCGCGTCCACTCAAATTAGAGACTTGTCCTGTTAGCTCTTCCGCTGCCTGAACAGCTGAACCTACTTTTTTAAATACAATTTCACAGTCAATATCAATACGAATGAAATCACGCTTTTCATCATATTCCCGCGTCATTAACGCCTCCATAAAAAATTCAGCTACCTTAACTTTATGGGATGATCCACTTTACTGCAAGCTTTCAACGATTATTGTATATCGGGAAACCATTAAATCTCGATACACTTATAGTACGGGTATATTGCAGGCTATAACTATCGTAACAATGCTCGTATCTTTTTTAGTAATGTTTCTGCTTTATAAGGTTTATTAAGCAAGTTTTGAGTTAAAATATTATCGACGTGATCAATATGATGTTCTCCAGAAAAGCCACTCACTAATTGAATTTTTATATCGGGATATTTTTTTTGCACAACGGCAGCAAGTGCATACCCATCCATCTCGGGCATAATAATATCGGAAATGAGTATATCAATATGTTTTGTTTGCATTATTTCCAATGCTTGTTTCGCACGTTCAGCACTGAAAATCTGGTATCCCTGCAGACTCAATATTTTACACATTAGGTTAAGCAATGCGGGCTCATCATCAACCACAAGAATAGTTTCTTTACCTTTAAAATCCGAGTTATTTTTTACTTCAGATTGATGTTTACTGGCGTCTTCACCCAAATATCTTGGGAGATACAAAGTAAATCGGCTACCTTGTGCCAGGCTGGAATCAACCTCAATTGCTCCTCCAGAGCGATGAATAAAGCCATATACCTGACTTAAGCCAAGACCAGTACCCTTTTCTCCTTTTGTAGTGTAAAAGGGGTCAAAGATTTTTTCTCTGGTTGCACCATCCATTCCACAACCCGTGTCACTAATGCTGATTCGAACATAGTCTCCTGCTTCCAGATCTAATCGTTCTCGATCAGCAGCATTAATTTGTATATTATTTGTTTCAATGGTTAAGGTGCCATTACTTTCAATTGCATGCATCGCATTAATGCTCATGTTCAAAATAGCATCTTCGAGACCGCTTTCATCCAGACAAACTGACCACAAATTTTCATTCAGCTTAAGTTCCAGTTTAATACGTGCGGTCAGGGTTTTTTCCAGCATATGCTGCTGTTCCTGTAGTAACGTATTAACATTTAATTTTTTAACATCGAATGATTTATTTCTGGAAAAAGTCAGCAATTTTTTTGTTAGCTTGGCACCACGTTCACCTGCATGCGTTATTTCATTAATACAACTTTGTATTTCCGGCTGATTATCTCCCACCATGCTATCTAATATTTCAGCATACCCCAGTATCACCCCAAGCATATTATTGTAGTCATGAGCTATACCGCCGGTCAGTTTGCCGAGTGCATCCATTTTTTGGGTGCGGCGTATGATTTCATTTGCATGTTTCCGGGCGGTAATGTCTTCTGCTATACCGGCTATGCGGATAAGTTTTCCATCATTATCATAAACAGGATAAGCGCGAGCCTTAATCCAGAGTATTTCTCCGTCAGATTTTAGTATCCTGTATTCCCTGAAATTGATACAGTCAGTAATATCTTTTGGATCTACGGGAATGTCTTCTATCACCTGTTCCCTGTCTTCCGGGTGTACTGAATCAATCCAGACACGTGGGTTCTTATACAAATCTTCTTTATTCATACCCCATATCTTTTCATAAGCAGGGCTGATATAAATTATTTCTTTCCAATCTGGAGAACCCAACCAAAATACTTCATTAAGATTTTCCGCTAACTGTCGTAAACGTTGTTCACTTTCATGCAGAGCCTCACGCATCAGGTATTGTTCAGTCACATCATTAAACACCAGAACCATGCCCAGTATTTTATTTTCGCTACGAATAGGCGCTGCAGAATCCGCTATCTGGTATTCCTTTCCATTTTTTGCAATCAGGGTAGTATGATTGCTTAAATAAACCGTCTCGCCACTTGATAAAACCTTATCAACCGGGTTTGCTATTGGTTCACGCGTAGTCGCATTAATAATAGGAAATATCGTTTTTAATGACTGGTTCAGAGCTTCATCATTTGTCCAGCCAGTGAGTTGTTCTGCAACAGGATTTAATCGAGTAACACATCCTTTATCATCAGTGGTAATAACCGCATCACCAATGCTATTCAATGTTTGTGACAAGTATTGCTTTTGCTGATCTATTTCAGATATTTTCTCATTTAACCTTGCATGCATGTCATTAATTGACTCAACAACGGCATCGAACTCATCATGTTTTTTATTCTTACGATCTAATGACAAAGATGAATTATTTGATAATGGATCGTGCTCTTTTGAAAAATTAGAAATGGTCGTTAAATGCCTTGCAACTAACTGATAAAATAAAAAATAAATAAAAATTGCAACAAGCGATGTTTTAATACCATTTGAAATAAGTATCACCCACACTTTATCGTATAATCTTTGATAAACCCCATCAAGACTCACGTTTACCGTTAAGCTACCAATATTGATGTCTTTATCTCTATGGCGATATTTCATAGGATAATTTCGTTGAAGATTATCTTTTCCTTTTATTTTTCCTGTCGTTGCCCAGATTTTTTCTTTATCGCGTATTTCAACAAATTGAATATCTCTGATTTCCAGAATACCTTCGAGGTTTGTTTGCAATAATTTAGAATTTGATGCCCATAATGCAGAAGTAAGACTCACCAGATGAACTGTTTTAATTTGATTTAATTCTGTCTGGATAATATTTAAATCTGCCTGATAATCTCGATACAGCTGAAACACTGTAATAATGACCGTTATAAAGGAACTAAATACGACAACGTACAAAATAAATAAACGAGCAATCGACGGCTTTTTAAAAAATGATGTATTCATAATTTATTTTAATTATTTTTTTGCATTAAAGGTTTCAGGAACTCATCATAGAGCTTCGTAACTGAGCCATCAGCTTTCATTTGTTTTATTACGGCAGCAAGTTTTGGAACAATGTTTTTATGCTTTTTATGTAAATAGACATAAAATTCAGGGCGTGCAAGAGGTGGGCGAAGCAATATTATATCTGTGATATTATTTTTTTTAAGATATCCCAAACCCGACCAGTTCGAATAGGCAATAAAATCTACTCTGCCTTTTTTCAATAATGTAAATGATTGTTGAGCATTATCCGTTTTTATAATACTGATTTTATCGCCCAACTGAGAAAAATTTTTCTCCATAATTTTCCAACCCGAAATAATGGCCAAACTTTGATTGCTCATACTTTTCCAGCCATCAACAATGAACGTGGGATAATTTTTAGAAAAAAGAACCATATCAATAATCATAATAGATTCAGGTACTTGAATAAGGTTAGGATATTTTTTTTGTAAGCCAGCAACACGTAAAAGATCACCATCATCTATGCCTTTATTTGCATTTATCAGTGCTCGTTCAGCAGGTAATCGAACCGTTTCTAATTTATAACCAATGCGTTTAAATGCTTCGGCAACAACTAAATCGGCAAAACCTGTTTGAGATTCATTGCTTATAGGTGAACCAAAAGCAGTGTTCAGGACAATAGTCTGTTGAGAAAAGGCAGGTTGAAAAAAAAGAATAATAAATAAGATTGAAAGTAATCTTACAGCCAGCTTTAAGCCTTTTAAATTCTGGAGTTGAATGCTAAACCTGCTATAAAGCATCATGCTTATCCTACAGTCTCACCTTATATATAAAGTCACTAGTGTCCGGAAAGACCGGATGTTAATTTAAATAACCACCTGTAATTAAAGCATAAATATGCAATTTATACCTGTCACCGACTTGAACACCCCAGACCATAAAGGCCATGCTTTAAACCATTTTTATGGTTTGGAGCAACTCGTCGATGTATACAGGCAAACTCATTTTTGCACAGGCAATGGATTTTCTACCGCACCATACACTTCGCAGATGTATTCAGCGTTACGATGGCAACAAAAATATCAAGCACTTCACCTGCCAAGATCAATATCGTTGTATGGCCTTTGCCCAGTTAACTTATCGAGAAAGTCTTCGCGATATCGAAGCTTGCCTCAAAGCTCAGAGCAACAAGCTTTATCATATGGGCATACGCTCAAAGGTCGCTCGCAGCACCTTGGCAGATGCCAACGAAAAACGCGATTGGCGTATTTATGCAGACTTTGCTCAGTCATTAATTCAAACAGCTCGTCGCCTTTATGCCAACGAGGATCTTGGCCTCGAACTCAACAATACCGTTTACGCGCTCGATGCCACTACCATCGACTTATGCCTGTCAGTTTTTCCATGGGCACAATTTCGTCGTGCCAAGGCAGCAATCAAACTCCATACGTTGTTAGACTTGCGCGGCAATATCCCTTCTTTTATCCACATATCAGACGGAAAGTTACACGACGTCAATGTGTTGGACATACTATTACCAGAGCCCGGCGCTTTCTATATCATGGATCGAGGCTATCTGGATTACGAGCGTTTACATCAGTTACACAAAGACCAAGCCTTTTTTGTCATCAGAGCCAAAACAAATCTCAAGTTCCGCAGAATTTATTCTCACCCCGTAGACAAGAGCAAGGGTCTACTCTGCGATCAAACCATTATGCTGACAGGCTTTTATGCCAAGCAACGTTATCCAGAAAAATTACGCCGGATCAAGTTTTACGATGCAAAGACAGAAAAATATCTAATTTTTCTGACCAACAATTTTCAGTTGCCAGCATTTACCATTACCCAACTCTATCGATACCGTTGGCAAGTAGAGCTGTTTTTCAAATGGATCAAGCAACACCTGCGTATCAAATCTTTTTTTGGCACATCGGACAATGCAGTCAAGTCTCAAGTCTGGATAGCTGTTCAGTTTATGTGCTTATTGCTATCATCAAAAAACAACTCAATATCAAGGCCAGCCTCTACTCAATTCTACAAATTTTGAGCCTGACCATGTTCGAAACAATACCTTTAAATCAACTACTTACAGGATGTGATAAAAACATGATTGACCAAGAAAGCCTTAACCAATTGAATTTATTCGATTAATATTCCGGACACTAGTGATATAAAGTGTCTAAACACAATACAGATTTACATGATCTATGTCATCCCCTGTAACAATAATACACATTTCGATACACTTGTACTTATTGTGCACTTATTAGATCTGATTATAAATTTTCAAGTTAAGAATATTTTATGGACTAAGTATTTCCCTGACGTGCTCTAATGGATTTGGCAACGACGGCCATAAGCCAGTTTAATCCACCACTCTGATCGTAGCTAGCAATATGCCAGCATACTTTTAGGAAATTGTTAAAGTTACATGGATTTAAAGGCAGTATGAGTCGAAAAGGTGACTGCTGGGATAACAGTGTTGTTGAAAGTTTTTCGGCACACTAAAACAAGAACGGGTACATTGGCGACATTACCAAACACGATTTGCAGCACAGCAAGATATACTGCACTACATTTCGATGTTTTATAACAGTAGCCGATTGCATTCATATTTAGGAAATAAAAGTCCGGATCAATTTGAAAGTGAATTGATGAATTTAAAGAAAGTTGCTTAACTGGATTGTATCAAAATGGTTGACCACGTCACCTTGCTCCATCACCAAAATTAACGTGATTACATTCAGCTCCCTCCCTTATTTGCAAGAATAAATAGTTAACATAATACAAAGACCTGAAAAGACACATAGTGGCATAATTGATCCCATAAACAACCAGTGAGCCGGCATTTATAAACCAATATAGACAATAGACATAGAACAACACAGCTATGATGCAGTGACATTAATGTTAATGCATTCAATAAATTATATTATCCATTTTAAAAAAAACAGACACTAGGACATTATTATATTAATGTTACTTCATCGCCCACAACTTTTGATAACCGAAAACCGTTAGCCAAAATAGATAGAGAATGCTCACTTCCAAAGCAAGAGGCTCTGGCACAAATCCCTGGTAGCACGAATCAACTTATGTTGTTACATCACTTTTGTGTTTGCACCTTTACACCGGATATACAGCATGTATTACTTTTAGCTGGCGGTACGCTTGGCTTTAACCAGCAATTGGGCCGTGGCCCCTGTATCGTATTCGGTTTGACATAGGTCCAAGCCTTGCAGCGGGCATTATTTTTACACGCTTTTTGACACAAGGCAGGGTCGTCGGTCGTCTGAACAATATGCTTGATACCACCACCACCAGGGCGATCGGTGTCCTGTTCCATGCCGTTGGCATCGGCAGTGATTGGTGCAACAGCCTTCACTACAATCGGAATAACCAAATCCATCGTCTTTCCCGCCACAATCTCAACACCTTTCACGCGCTGCTCGGGTATGTCCCGACCACCAGCCTGTACGATAACATCAACTTTACTCGCAGCCAGATTAATATTGATTGGCGTATCAAAACCAAAAACCGAACTTTCATAAATGCCTTTATGGGTACTCGAATTTTCAACATGGATAAGCGCATGTGCCGGTTTGCCATTCACTGTTACGGTCAAGTGCAATACCCCCTTACCAAAGACCAGTGTTTTTTTGATGACGTCACCAACCTTGATGCTCAGTGGTAATGTCTGCTCGCTAGCACCACTCACTCCGGCCGGTAACACAAACACATTGTATTGACCCGCTGCTAACCGGATGGGGAAACCTGACGATATTGATAAAACCGGGTGTTGAATGATCTTTCCGGTTTTTGCATCCTCAACACGGTAGCTTAAGCCCGTCACGCTGCCATTCACCGTGACGGTTAATTTCAAGATACCTACCGGCTGTACCGCCTTGCGGGCAGATTTTAGTAGCTCTTTGGCATTGTTGGCCTGAAAATACTGACCACCACCCGCCTTCGCCATACATTCTAATTGCGCACTCTGTTTCTTACTTAAACCAAAACCAACCGTGTGCAGGATAAAATTAACACCGGATGCCTTCGCCGCTTTCACTGCCGCACAGGGATCACCGCCGCAGCTTTCGATACCGTCACTGATGAGTACCACGGTGGATGAATTTTTTTCCGGCCGCAACATGTCGATGGCCTGATTCACTGAACGGGTCAACGGTGTTTTACCCTTGGCATTTAAACCCTTAACCGCTTTCAGCACCGCCTGTTTATCATTTACCGCCAGCTTCACCAGCGTTTCCACATCATTGCAATCACCCTTGCGCCGGTG
>CAZZIS010000090.1:0-11387 GCA_964654445.1 uncultured Thioalkalispiraceae bacterium | reverse complement strand
AGTAAACTTTCTTTTGCCTTACTGAGTGACACAATAATTATCCCTGTTAAATCATAATGTTATGTTATAGGACATATATCCTACAGCTGAATTTAAGGCATATGTCCGATGCTAGCGTTGATTTATTACACCATACTTCATTTAGCAGATTATTTTAAGGAGCAGGTTATGTCACATGAAGTTAAAGTTTGGGATCCTCTGGTCAGGATATTTCACTGGAGTCTGGTGCTGTTTTTTGTCATTGCCTATATAAGTGGTGAAGATGAAAGCATTATTCATATATATTCTGGTTATGTTGTACTTGGCTTGATAAGTTTTCGCGTACTTTGGGGGCTTATTGGAACAAAATATGCCAGGTTCAGTAATTTTGTGTATAGTCCAAAATCTGTTATTCGGTATTTTAAGGGGCTTTTAACCGGATCAGCTAAACATTATCTGGGGCATAATCCACTCGGAGGTGCAATGGTTGTTGCATTACTCATATCTCTGTTTATGGTGAGTTTAAGTGGTTTGAAACTGTATGCAGTCGAAGAGGGTTTGGGACCATTGGCTGCGGTAAATAATGTGACATTAATAAGCAGTGCTTATGCAGACTCAGATGAAAAACATAAAGGCGATGAGCATGATCAGGAGGAAAAATTTTGGGAAGAAATTCACGAGTTTTTTGCCAACTTTACACTTTTACTCGTAATCCTGCATATTGCAGGTGTGTATATATCCGGTTATTTACATAAGGAGAATCTGGTTAAGGCAATGATCACAGGAAGAAAAAAACAGGAATAACTGCGTTGGCCTGATATCGCTGTGTATTTTACGAGTACTTTATTTTAAAGATTTTTTTAATGCTCGTTTCTTTTTTCTTTCTTTAATCGCATTAATAATATGTAAGCGCCATAAAAGTCGGATCACGATATAACCTAAAGTGCCAAAAACAAGCCCACTGATAGCGCAGCCTAATAAAAAAGGTTCCCAGATAGCGGAAAGCTCGGTGCCTAACCATTCCCAGCTTAAATCAAAACTGAATTTGCGTTCAGGTGAGCCTAAAGTCCAGGCTCCTACTTTGTAGGCAAAGTAAAAAATAGGGGGCATGGTAACGGGATTCGTGATCCAGACTAAACCAACTGAAATGGGTAAGTTGCAACGGACTAAAATTGCAACGGCTGCGGCCATAATCATTTGCGAGGGCAAGGGAACAAATGCCATAAATAGGCCTACAAAAAAGGCCATTGAAACTGAACGTCGATTGAGATGAAGCAGGTTTGGATCGTGAAGTAATGTTCCAAACACTTTATTTAGATGTTTGTTACTGCGGATTTTTTCATGATCCGGCATATGGCGTTTAATAAACTTCTTAGGCATGCGACTTTCTATTTCGTTAGAATCTGTTAATCTAAAATTAAAGGTGACAAGGTGTTACCGATATCGTGGTGTTACCAATATCATGATGTTACCAATATAAAGCGTAAATTTATACTTTATCAAAACACTCAGGGAAGGGTGAATTTAATGATATCAGGGATTATATCATTTCTTTTTGGCATTTTATTACTTCAGCAGTTTACTCGATTGCCTGATATTTTCTGGTGTTGGGCTTTAATCTCTGTTTTCAGTTTACCTTTTTTACCTCGTCATTTTAGAATTATCCTTTTATTTGTTCTTGGGTTTTTGTGGGCATTATTGCGTGCACATTGGGTTCTGGATGTTGTCTTGCCTGCTGAATTACAAGGCAAAGATGTTTTGGTGACCGGGGTTGTCGCCAGTATTCCACTTGAAGATAAACGTAAACGTCGTTTTGAATTTGATATAGAAACCCTGGAATTTAATAAGCAAAAACTAACGATACCCTTTTCTCACAGCAAAGTGCGCATTAGTTGGTATGGCAAGCGTGGAAAACGGAATAAAAAAGCCTATCAAAACAAGGTGAAACTTAAAGCAGGGCAACGCTGGCAATTCTGGTTACGCCTGAAGCAACCTCATGGTTTTATGAATCCGGGAAGTTTTGATTATGAGGGTTGGCTTTACCAAAAAAAGATAAGAGCAACCGGTTATGTGCGTATTAACGTTAAAAAGGAGCAATTTGCCAGAAAACTGGACGAAAAAGCGAGCGGCTATAGCATGCTTATTTTGCGGCAGAGTTTGTATGACAGGTTAATTAAAATTACTTCTAAAACAGATTATGGCGGCATTTTAGTCGCGCTTGCAATGGGTGAACGAACAGGTATAACGCAACAACAGTGGCAAGTGTTTCGTGCAACCGGAACCAGTCATCTTGTTGCTATATCGGGTTTGCATATCGGTTTACTTGCCGGTTTTATTTTTTTCCTTAGCCGACGTTTATGGCCTTATTGTGGCTCAGCTGCACTTATTATTGCCTCTCCCCGGGCAGCAGCATTGAGTGCATTGTTAATAGCAGCATTCTATGCTGCATTATCAGGTTTTGCCGTTCCCGCTCAACGTGCACTCATTATGCTAACTATAGTTATGCTTTCAATTATCAGGTTGCATAAAGTACAAAGCTCGCAAGTATTAAGTCTCGCACTATTGAGTGTTTTGCTGCTTGATCCTGTGGCGGTCTTATCAGCTGGATTTTGGTTATCTTTTTCGGCAGTAGCGATTATTAGTCTCGCTGCATTTGGTCGTATAAATGTCGATAAAAACTGGAGAAACTGGACGCGTTTACAATGGCGTATTAGTCTGGCACTAATTCCGTTATTGATTTTTCTTTTTCAACAAGCTTCCCTGGTTTCTCCGTTGGCTAATCTATTTGCCATTCCTGTTGTCAGTTTTTTGGTTGTCCCCCTGGTTTTGTTAGCAACTTCTGTGGCTTCATTTTTACCTGATTTAGCGGCACTGATATATTCTCTTAGCGATACAGTACTCAATGTTTTGTGGTGGTTTTTATCTTATCTGGCGGACACGCCTATAAGCCAATGGTATGGGGTAAAACCGGCTATATTGCCACTTTTTCTGGCTAGTCTAGGTTTCGCCCTGTTATTAACCCCTAAGGGCTGGCCGGCAAAATATACAGGTTTGTTTCTACTTCTACCTCTTTTTTGGCCGAATACACATCTTCCTGAACAAGGTGAGGTTGAAATTACTTTATTGGATGTTGGTCAGGGTTTAGCCGCTGTAGTGCAAACCAGGCAACATACACTGGTATTTGATACCGGGCCTAAATTTAGTAAAACTTTTGATACGGGAGCAGCAGTACTTGCCCCTTTTATCAGGCAAAAAAACATAAATATTATTGATATGTTGATCCTCAGTCATAAAGATAACGACCACCGCGGCGGCTTAAAATCTCTTCAAAGAGAAATAGACATTGATAAATTAATCAGTAGTTATAACCAGGAGGGTAGCGAAGCATGTCGAGCAGGGCAAAACTGGGTTTGGGATGGTGTTTTATTTGAAATACTTAACCCTGATGAATCTGTGACTTATAAAAAACGCAATAATGCCTCTTGTGTGTTGCGTGTCAGTGCGGGGAAAAATTCGTTATTACTCAGTGCGGACATCGAAAAACGGGCTGAAAAACAATTAATAAAGCATCGTTATAAACAACAACTTAAATCCACTTATCTGGTTGCCCCGCATCATGGTAGTAAAACCTCGTCTTCACAGCGCTTTCTGGATGCGGTTGAAGCAGATTATATTTTGATACCCGTAGGCTACAGAAACCGCTATCGTATGCCCCATTCAACTGTTTTACAGCGTTATAGGGATATGCATATAACGATTATTGAAACATATAAATCGGGTGCGATCTCAGTGCGATTTGGTCAAAAAAGCAGCAGTAAAATCCCGGCAGAATATCGAAAGCAAAGCCAAAAATACTGGAATAGTCACCACTAAATGCTGTGAACGATACCCTTTCCGCGCACCTTCGTCTCTGATAAAGTGAGCATCAGTTTTTCACCTATAAATTGTAGTATAAGGAATCCAAAAAAGTGTACGAAATGATTCAGCATGGCGGCTGGTTAATGCTACCCATTCTTGCGAGTTCTGTGATTGCTTTAGCAATCGTAGCTGAGCGTTTTTGGTCGTTACAAGCTAAAAAAGTCACCCCTCCAACGTTAGTTGCCCAGGTATGGCAGTGGCATAAAGCGCAAACCTTGACCGATGAGCATATTGTTGCGCTGGGCAACAATTCCCCTTTAGGAAAAATTCTTGCTGCTGGTTTAATTAATCGTAATCATCCCCGTGAGATTATGAAAGAAAGCATTGAAGAAGTCGGGCATCAGGTTATTCATGAACTGGAGCGTTACCTTAATACACTGGGTACGATTGCTTCGATTACACCGTTGCTGGGATTGTTAGGTACTGTTATTGGAATGATTAAGGTTTTCGCTGCAATTACGACTCAGGGTGTAGGTAATCCAACGGTATTAGCGGGTGGTATTTCAGAAGCATTAATAACAACAGCTGCAGGTTTATCTGTTGCTATTCCAACCTTGATTTTTTATCGTTTTTTTCGTGGCCGTGTAGATGAGCTGGTTTTGAAAATGGAAGAAGAAGCGCTAAAAATTGTTGATGTTATGCATGGTGATCGTGTACAACAGGACAAAAAGTAATGTTACGCACTAAACGTGATAATGAACTTGAATTAAATATCACGCCTTTAATTGATGTTGTGTTTTTATTGTTAATCTTCTTTATGGTATCAACTACTTTTCAGCGTGAATCTGAAATTACGATTGAATTGCCTGAATCATCTGGTGATATTGCTGAAACAGAAAAAGTGGTTATTGAGATTAGTATTGATAAGCAGGGTCGTTATTTTGTAAATCAAAGACGACTCAAAGATACAGACATCAAATCATTAAAAAAAGCGATCTCTATTACACGTGGTGATGTTAAAGAACCTAAATTGATTATTAGTGCAGATAAAATGACACCTCATCAAGCTGTGGTGAGAGCAATGGATGCAGCCCGACAACTGGGCCTGGTACATTTAACCTTTGCAACAAAACAAGTTAACAAGAATTAATTAAATATGAATCAGGAATTAAATAACAACGATGCCACTGTAATCTATCGCCGTCTATTAAAGTATTCTTTACCGTACTGGAAAATATTTGTTTTTGCAGTGATTGGTATGATTATTTACGCCGGAACGGAAGTTTCCTTTGCACAAATTCTGGAACCCATGATGGATGGCGGTTTTGTCGAGAAAGATCCGGATTCCATGTTTTGGGTGCCTATCTTGTTAGTGTTGATATTTGCAGTACGCATCATTGGTACATTTTTATCAGAATACGGTATGGCAATGATTGCGAGAAATGTCATTCGTGATCTGCGCGCAAGAGTTTTTAATAAAATTATTGTTTTACCAACACGCTATTTTGATGCGACCTCATCCGGTACAATTTTATCAAAAATGGTATATGACATAGAACAACTTGCAGCGGCAACATCCGGTGTCGTTATTGTTTTAATCAGAGATGGTATTACGGTAATTGGTTTGCTTGTATGGATGTTATATCGCAATCCTTTACTTGTTTTAATTTTGTTTATTATTGCTCCTTTTGTCGCAGCCATTGTTTATACAATTAGTAAACGATTTCGTACCATTGGAAAACGCATACAAACCTCAATGGGCGGTGTTACAGATATAACGGAAGAATCTATCAAAGCCAACCAGGAGATTAAAATATTTGGTGGGCAAGATTTTGAGACTCAACGGTTTTTAAAAACTAATGAATATAATCGTCGTCAACATTTAAAATTAGTAGCAACTAATGCCATTAGTAATCCGACTATTCAACTTATCGTTGCTATTGCTTTTGCGGTGATGATATACATGGCAACAGATCCGGATATCATTTCTGATATGACAGCAGGTAAGTTTGTCGCATTTTTAATGGGTATGGTTATGTTGCTACAGCATGCTAAACGTCTAACGACAATAAATATGACCTTGCAAAAAGGTATTGCAGCCGCTGAAAGCGTATTTGGCTTCATGGATCTCGAAGAGGAAATGGATCAGGGCAAGAAAGAAATTGCAAAAATAAAAGGTGAAGTAGAGTTTAACAACGTAAATTTTTCATACAGCAATGAATATGAAAATGTGTTATCTGATATATCGCTAAATATTAAAGCGGGTGAAACCATTGCATTTGTCGGTCGTTCTGGCGCGGGGAAATCAACATTGGTAAGTTTATTACCACGCTTTTATGATAGAACCAGCGGAAATATCAAAATTGATGGAAGTGATATATCGGCTCTAAGTTTAAAAAACTTAAGAAGTCATATTGCATTAGTTAACCAAAATGTCACTTTATTTAACGATACTGTTGCTCATAATATTGCATACAGTGATCTTGAAAATATTGATAATAATAAAATTATTGCTGCAGCAAAAGCTGCAAATGCTTTAGAATTCATTGAAAATTTACCTGATGGATTTAATACAGTCGTTGGTGAAGATGGTGTGTTGTTATCTGGTGGGCAAAGACAACGTATAGCAATTGCTCGAGCAATATTTAAGGATGCACCTGTTTTAATTTTAGATGAAGCAACATCAGCATTAGATTCCGAGTCAGAACGATACATACAAGCAGCACTTGATGAGCTTATTAAAACCAGAACAACGCTTGTTATCGCGCATCGGTTATCAACTATTGAAGGCGCGGATAAAATTGTTGTACTGGATAAAGGTAAGATTGTTGAAATGGGTACCCATAAGGAACTCATAAATAAAAATGCACATTATGCTGCTCTTCATAAAATGCAATTTAAAAGTGAAAATTAGACTAAGCCTGTTAACAGGTTAACTATAATAATTATGCTAATAAAAAAAATACAAAAATCCTGGTATAACAAAAGTGGTCTGACTGCAGCCTTGCAGCCGTTATCATGGTTGTATTGCTTTTTGGTGCTAATCAGACGATTACTTTATCGTTTGAGAATATTTCATACAACACATCTTGATATCCCCGTGATTATTGTTGGAAATTTAACCGTTGGCGGTACTGGTAAAACACCAATGGTTATCGAATTGGCTAATTTATTAAAGGAATACGGGTATCGTCCCGGTGTTATAAGCCGGGGTTATGGTGGTAAAGCTCGTACCTGGCCACAACAAGTAAGGTGGGACGGTGACCCAACTATGGTGGGTGATGAAGCTATTCTTATTGCTCGACGTACACGTTGTCCAATGGCGGTAGGGCCTGATCGGGTTGCTTCAGCAAAAGCATTACTTAAATATACAGATTGTAATGTCATTATTAGTGATGATGGCTTACAGCATTATGCGCTTGGCCGTGATATTGAAATAGCAGTCATTGATGGCATAAGACGCTATGGTAATGAGAAATGTTT
Organism: uncultured Thioalkalispiraceae bacterium; assembly: GCA_964654445.1. Classification (GTDB taxonomy): domain Bacteria; phylum Pseudomonadota; class Gammaproteobacteria; order UBA6429; family Thiohalophilaceae; genus JAGLTQ01. The sequence goes on along the minus strand of CAZZIS010000090.1, from coordinate 4,067 downwards.
ACCAGCAGGGCCATTACGTGAGCCACTTAAACGTCTTGATCAAGTTAACTTTAAAATAACAAATGGTATTGCTGGTCCAGAAGAATTTGCTATGACTTATAAGGCAGAAATACTTCGTCGTGCAGATGATCCAGCAGTCACGCTTGAGCTGTCATCATTAAAGAATCAAACTGTACATGCGATAGCAGGCATAGGTAATCCTCAACGGTTTTTTGATAGTCTGAAATTGAGTGGTTTGGATATTATTGAACATTCCTTTCCGGATCATTATCCATTCAAAAAAACAGATTTGGATTTTGGTGAAATACAACCAATTGTGATTACTGAAAAAGATGCCGTAAAGTGTCAGCGTTTTTATTTACATAATGTCTGGTATCAACCAATAAAAGCGATACTGGATAATCAATTCACCGAACAATTATTAGTTATGCTTGAGAGAATCAATGGACAAAAAACTACTTGATATCCTGGCGTGTCCTGTTTGTAAAGGACCGTTAGTGTATATAAAAAAGAAAAATGAGCTTGTTTGCAAAGGGGATAGACTCGCTTATCCCATTCGTGAAGATATTCCGGTTATGCTGGAAGAAGAAGCACGACAAATACCTGCAGATGAAGAAATCAGTTGATAGGTATAAAATAAGTATTTGAGCCAGGCTCGTGGTTTAAGTTATTAAATCAAGTGACAGGAACAATTCACTTAACTCTTTTTTATCGCCAGATAATATGGGTATGCAGAATGTTTCAGGTACACGGCGGTGTGCATTTCCGTGCTGGTTGTTTTGAATATTATCTTCAAAGTATTGAAGCACTATTGAAGGTCCATCCTCCAGTACTTCAACAACCTGACAAGCTTTATTGTTATAACAAAGATTTATGCCTATCATTCCTCTGAGCTGTTCTAGACTAATTATTATTTCAGACATTATTTATTCATCCGGAAAAATTAAATATCATCAATTTATTAATTATATTTAGTATATTGGAGTTTTGCGCGTTTAAAGTATAGATTTATTATTGTTTTTAATATAAATTTTTATAATTGCCCCGATTATTCAGGATAATTTTGGATAAAAATTATGCTGTCATTCTTACAGGTAGACGTTTTGCTCCCCAGTTACCGGGCTTTGTTTCAAACACTCCGGCTACCTTTGTACCGCAGTTTTTACAGCAAGCTTCAGCATCCAGATTCCATTTTCCTAATTCATACCAATCGCGTTCGATCAATAATTCACCGCATTGGTGGCACCATGTGCTATCAGCATCACGATTATGCACATTACCTACATAGGCATAATGCACACCGGCTTTCATCGCAATATCTCTGGCCATGGTTAATGTCGCAGAAGGGGTTGAGGGTATATCCATCATTTTAAAATCCGGATGAAATGCACTGAAGTGCATGGGCATATCCGGGCCTAGATTTTCTACTACCCATTCACACATTTCAGTGAGTTCTTTTTCAGAATCATTCTCACCGGGAATAATTAGTGTTGTAGTTTCAAGCCAGCAATCAGTTTCATGTTTAATATATTTTAATGTATCTAATACAGGTTCAAGATGGGAGCCAGTAATTTTGTGATAAAAGCGTTCAGTAAAGGCTTTTAAGTCAACATTGGCCGCATCCATCCACTGAAAAAATTCAACGCGAGGTTCAGGACTAATATAACCTGCTGTTACCGCAACGGTTTTAATCTCTTTTTCCCGACAGGCTTTTGCTACATCAATGGCGTATTCATGAAAAATAACAGGATCATTATAGGTAAACGCGACACTTTTACAGTCATATGCAGCAGCTGTTTTTGCAATCATTTCCGGGCTGGCGGCATCGGCTAACGTATCCATTTCACGTGACTTGCTAATGTCCCAGTTCTGACAAAATTTACAGGCTAAATTACAACCGGCCGTTCCGAATGAGAAAACAGGAGTACCCGGTAGAAAGTGGTTTAAGGGTTTCTTTTCAATCGGATCAATACAAAATCCACTTGAACGTCCATAAGTGGTTAATACCAGTTCATTATTTTGGTTGGCACGCACAAAACACAGGCCTTGTTGTCCTTCATGTAACTTGCATTCGCGCGGACACAAATCACATTGAACGCGGCCATCATCGAGCAAATGCCAATATTTTGTTTTAACAACTGAAGGATCAGACATCACAACACCTGGTTTTAATATTACTTATACTACTTATATATATAGGCAAAAGAATATGATTTCAATATTGCAAGTATGGAAAATGACCCTATTATTATAGTAGGTTATGAGATTTTGTGTAGTGTGTGCGTTTGCTGGATTTTAAGGAATGATTTTATGAGTCAAATTAGGCAACCTGCCGTGGCAGGATTATTTTATCCTGGAGACAAACAATCATTGAAAGAGGATGTTGACCAGTATCTGGAGCAGGCGAATTATGGGCGAGATATTGTTCCTAAAGCTATTGTTGTTCCGCATGCGGGTTATGTTTATTCTGGTCCGATAGCGGCTTCTGCCTACAAACAAATTATTCCGTTTAAAGAAAAAATAAAGCGTGTTGTTTTACTTGGCCCTTCTCATCGTGTTGCGTTTACCGGTTTGGCCGTTCCTGAATCTGATGTTTTTAATACACCTCTGGGCAACATCCCGATTGACCAAGAAGGTATTCAGTTATTAGCTAATCTTCCTCAGGTCATTGTTTCCGATCAGGCTCATCGAGAAGAACACAGTCTGGAAGTACAGTTACCTTTTTTACAGGAAATACTCGGTAAGTTTTCTCTTATCCCAATAGTCGTAGGTGATGCTGAACGTCATGAAGTTGCCGAAGTTATTAAAAGATTATGGGGTGACGAACATACCTTAATAGTTATTAGCACTGATCTGAGTCATTACCATGAATACAATGAAGCGAAACAACTGGATCGTGCTACCAGTGATGCCATTGAAAATTTAAAGCCGGATCTTATTGGATATGATGATGCCTGTGGTCGAAATGGCTTAATCGGTATGATTACAGTCGCTGAAGAAAAAAATCTTTCTGTTGATATTCTTGATTTAAGAAACTCAGGTGATACGGCTGGCGATAAAAATCGCGTTGTAGGATATGGTGCATATGTCTTCCATTAAGCTATCAATTGAAGATCAGAAAACCTGTTTTCAAATAGCCCGTCAATCCATTAAGCACGGTTTACAAAAGAGCAGTGCACTTCAGGTTATTAGCAGTGATTATTCAAGTGACTTGCAACAAAACCTCGCGAGCTTCGTTACCTTACATAAAAATGGAGAATTACGAGGCTGTATTGGTGCCCTGGAAGCTTACCAACCACTGATTAATGATATAGCTGAACATGCTTATTCCGCTGCATTTCATGACCCTCGATTTCCTGCTTTACAGGACAATGAATATGAACAACTTGAGATTGAAATTTCTGTACTTGGTAAACCCGAAGCGATGATATTTGAAAATGAAGAAGATTTATTACAAAAAATTCGCCCTGATATTGATGGGTTAATTCTTGAATATGGAGTTAACCGTGGTACATTTTTGCCCAGTGTATGGGAACAACTAGCGGATAAAAAAGAATTTTTAAATCATTTAAAAATGAAAGCAGGGCTCTCATCTGACTGGTGGGAGGATTCTGTAAAAATAAGTCGCTACGAAACTTTTTCTTTTTAAAATTATTTTCTCACTCCGTAGAAGACTAAGGTATACAGTGGACAAACTATTAAGTTGACGTTAGTCTGTTCAGAACTTGTTGTGCATTGTGGTGAGAAAAAACTCATGTTCATCTTTAGTCAACATATTACATCAAAAATAGCATTGAGCTTGATCTTCGGTTTACTGTTGTTTTCAATAACATCCATCATACAGGCTTCGGTTCAATCTACTCAGAAAACAGATACCGACATGAACTTTCGTCTGGACAAGGTAGTGGAACAACCTACTAAGCGTACAGATTCCAACTCCACTGCTGACCACTCTAAATTTGAAGAACTGAAATCGGCTTTTCCAAATGGTGGCCCTGAGGTTACTAAAGCCTGTCTAAAGTGTCATACCGAGGCAGGTCATCAGTTTATGAAAAATATACACTGGA
>CAZZIS010000089.1:0-11692 GCA_964654445.1 uncultured Thioalkalispiraceae bacterium | reverse complement strand
AAAAAGAGCTAAACTTGTAGGTCGGCCTTTACCTACATGGACGTAGGTAAGGGGCGTGAGCAGGGAGCGGAAGCTTTAGGCCGACGTTGCGATACAACGAAGCCACATAACTCCTCGTAAATAGATGTGCTATTTGAATGCAGTAATTGATGTTCAGGCACCGCATCAGCCTAAAGAGCTGACCTACATTGTAAGACAAGCCCTACATTAAATTCAGCAATATCCTACATTTTAAAACTTTACGTTTTCATATAATAAAAACTCTTAAAAAAACAGACATGGAGTCTAATTATGAAAACAATAAGGATTTTTGTTGCTCTTCTCGCTTTATCCCTCTCTGCATTTGTGTATGCTGGCCCAGTTAATATTAATACTGCTGATGCGCAAACTTTAAGCAAAAACATTAAAGGTGTGGGATTAAAAAAAGCACAAGCAATTGTTGCTTACCGGATAAAAAATGGAAAATTTAAGAAAATTGAAGATTTAAAGAAAGTAAAAGGTATAGGTTCTAAGCTACTTGAGAAAAATCATGGTTCAATTATTGTAAAAAATTAAGAATGAATGTTTTGATATCAAAAAGGCATCTGAGGATGCCTTTTTGATTTTAATAACATCATTACTACCCATTCGGGTCATGTTTATCAATGTGTTATTCCCATGCTAAAATAGCAAAATAAATATTTAACAACAGGCTCTTCACCCACATGAAAAAGATAAGAAAAGCAGTATTTCCTGTTGCAGGTTTAGGAACACGTTTTTTACCTGCAACTAAAGCCAGCCCAAAAGAAATGTTACCTGTCGTTGATAAACCATTAATTCAATATGCAGTTGAAGAAGCAGTTGAAGCAGGTATTGAAGAACTTATCTTTGTAATTGGACGGAATAAACGTTCAATCCCTGATCACTTTGACAAAGCCTATGAACTTGAAGCTGAACTCGAAGCCAAGGGCAAAGATAAACTCTTGCAGCTTGTAAAAAACATCGTCCCTCCACATGTTTCGTGCATATATTTACGCCAGTCAGAAGCTTTAGGCCTGGGCCACGCCGTATTGTGTGCAAAACCTGTCGTTGGAGATGAACCTTTTGCTGTTATTCTTGCTGATGACTTAATCGACAACAGTAATAATGGCTGTGTTAAACAAATGGTTCAGTCTTATGAGCAACATACTGCAAGTATTTTGGCCGTGCAACAAGTCGAAGAAAATGACACCGATAAATATGGCATTGTTAGTTTAGAAAACAAAACTGATAATGAGGGTTTTATATCTGGCATAGTTGAAAAACCAGCCCCTGCTGATGCACCTTCAACGTTAGCAGTAGTAGGACGTTATATTCTTAATCCCCGTATTTTCCATTTTCTGGAAAAAACACAAAAAGGGGCTGGTGGCGAAATTCAATTAACCGATGCTATTTCAGACTTATTAGCGAATGAAAAAGTATATGCCTATGAGTTTGATGGCATTCGTTATGACTGCGGCAGCAAGCTGGGTTATTTACAAGCCAATGTTGAACTAGGAATGAAACATTCTGAAATTGGTGCAGAATTTACGCAGTATCTAGAAAATTTAATAAAATAACTATTAGTATCTTGTAGGTCGGGCTTCGGCCCGACGATGTGCTACAACAAAGCCATACAAATTAATAGATATCAATAATATCTTCAAACTGTAGCGTCGGCTTGAATACCCTCTATATATTATTGGAGGGGCACTATGAGCCGCCTACAAAAGTCAAAAGCTAATGCTCACCTTTTGTACGTAACAAACCTGCTAAACGATTACCTTGTTTTTGCGGACCACCACGAGGAAAAATTCTGTGTAAATAACGGCTATTACCCCGTTCTTCGTCCCATGCATCTTTAAAGTGCTTTACCATTTTACGTACTTCAGCCTGAGTACCGTGTTTTTCATAGAAGTCGCGTAAAAATCGCACGACATCCCAATGTTCATCAGTTAACTCTAAACCTTCTACTACTGCCTGAGCCTGAACAAACCCTTCTGTCCATTCATCACGGTTGACGATATAGCCTTCCCCGCAGGTCTGGATTTCTTTACCACCTACCAGCACAGTTTTAATTTTCATATTTGGATACATAATATTTTTCTCTTAACGATTTATTTGTAGGTTGGCTCAAGCGCAGCGGAGCCAACATGATTTTGTTGGTTCCGTCGCGCGCGACCTGAGCGTTAGCGAAGAAGTACTGAATGAAACGCGTAGCGGTTCTACAGTGCTCCTTGAACCAACCTACGACTTAAGGATGATCTGGCAATATACCAACTTGTTGCATTTCAGCTAATCCTGTTTCACGTGCATGTTCCTGAAAGCCTTTATTACGCCAGAAAAAGGCACCTGGCATTGTGGTTGGTATAACCAACACATAAAATAAAGCTCGCCCAATAATTGCGCTGGCTAATAAAGATACAATAAGGAATGTACCTATTAAGACACCAGACACACCACTTAACCCCACAACAATAATAGCCGTTAATGTCGCAATATTTATTGATAACAAAACATTACGTAATAAATAAGATTTACCATAGCGTGTTGTTTGTTCAAAATGAGAAACGGCGCCCTCACCTTTGTTTTTCTTCAGGTCATATGCATGAGCAATCAACCCTGTGGCTTCAAGTATTAAACCTGTTAAAGCAATAATGGCAGCTTGATATATCAATGTACTTTCCAGACTTGATGTTGCAATACTTGCAATAAATGCAATACTTGTCGCACCAAACACCAATGCCGTTGACACAAAGCTACTCGCCGTTTGCCAGTGGTTCCAATAAGGTCTTGCCGGGATCAAATAAAGTTTAACCATATAATATAAACCAGCAATACCACCCAATACAGCGGCAACAGCTGAAGCGGTTAGTAACATTTCCAGTATGCTTACATTAAGAACATCAATATTATTGAATAAGCCAAACAGTTCGAACGAATTAAATACGCCATAGCTTGCGAAGCCTATATAAAATAATGTGACACCGGCAATTTCTCGACTTAATGGAGATAAACGCCAGTTATTCATTCCACGGTAAAACCGAAGAGGCTTACCTAAATGTAGATTCAGCTTAACCATGCCAATAGTAAAGATGATAAACAGTGTTGCCATCACCGGAACAAATGAATGAATAAAGCTATTTGTTATACTAGCAACACCTATATCAGCACCAAACATCAATAACAAAAACGCACCAATGACGGCTTGTGATGTTAAAGTGAAAATAATGTGTGCATTTTCATGCGACGATAACAGTTTCTTTAAATTCCAGTATTTATTGGTATCTGCATCACTGCTATCAAGTTCTGCAACGTATTCTCCAGCCGAACCTTCTCTGCGATATTTCAAAGGAATTGAATCGGTACGCTTCATTTCATTTGGCAAACTTTTTGTTTGCTGAAAACGAATATTAGGATTAGTCATCCCTGGTGACGGAAAACCGGGTATTTGTGTTTTTAATTGCTGTCGATTTTCCGGTGTTGTTTCAATGACACCAAAATCAAGCGCACCCGCTAAACATGCTGAAGAACAGGCTGGCTTCAAGCCTTCTTCCAGACGATCAACACACATATTACATTTGTGAACGTGGCCTTTGGTCATATCTAACTGTGGTGCGTTATATGGACAAACCCAGGTGCAGTAACCACAACCAAAACAAATATCGGGATCTTGTAACACGGCGCCATATTCAGCGAACTTGGTATAAGCGCGCGTTGGACAGCCTTTTAAGCACACCGGGTCATCACAGTGATTACACGCCATAGAAATATTTAAGCGAGTGTAACTTGGAAAACTACCCCCTTCTATATAACCAACTGCTCGATAAGCAAGATGTGCAGGCAAATCATTTTTTTCACTACAGGCTGATTCACAGGCATGGCAAGAAATACAGTTATCTGCGTTAAAATAAAAACCATGTTGTTTATAACGATCAGGGTTTTCACTGACACTGTTATCACCGTTTATATTTAAACTTTTTCCAGCCAGTTTATTTGTTTTATCAACAAGCTGGATAGATTTTCCATATTGATTTATTTCAGGCGCATCGACATTAGTCAATAATGCATAATCCTGCTCATCATCACGAATAAAATATTTTTTTTGAATTGTTTTGTCTAACATAACGTTCTCTAATTAATACGTTCGTGATGCAACATTTTGCTGTGCAGCAACAGTTTGATTTTCTGCCGATTCAATTTTTACCGCAGCTTGTTTAAAAGCAGGCTGGCGTGAATGCGGATCCAGCAAACCCAAAGCAATTCGGTTAACACACTCATGAAAATGAAACGGAATAAATATCATGTTTGGCGGTACCCGTTGAGTTAACTGAACCATAACGGTTGCATCACCACGGCGTGAAGTTAAGCGAGCATAACCACCGTGTTTAATACCCAGCTCTTTTGCTGCATCAGGATTCATTTCCATATAAGGCGTTGGGCTAAATTTATTCAAGTTCCCCACCTTACCGGTACGTGTGCGGGTATGAAAATGTTCAACTACACGCCCACTGTTTAACCAGAAAGGATATTCCTCATCGGGTCGTTCATTATTATCTATAAATGGTAAAGTGATGAGTTTGGCTTTGCCATCTTCAAATTGAAACTTACCGTCAGTGTATAAACGTTGTGAACCGGTTTCATCACCATCAGTACATGGCCATTGGATACCGCGTTGCTCTTCAATCTTGTCATGGCTCATGCCAGAATAATCCAACATGCGGCCTTTTGATAAATGTTTTAATTCATCAAAAACACCGGATGCCGTCTCTGGAAATTTTATTTTTTTAGCTTGTTCAAAACGCTTCGCCATTTCATTAAAGATCCACAAATCTGGCTTTGAATCTTTATATGGTTTAATCACATTACTGATTAAATTTACACGACGCTCCGTATTGGTAAAACAACCTTCTTTCTCAGCCCAGACAGCCGCCGGCAAATAAACGTGGCTATATTCATTGGTTTCAACATCAGCATAGGCATCTTGTATCACAAGAAAATCCAGCTTTTCTAATGTTTTACGAATACGTGCCGTGTTCGGCATAGATGTCATCGGGTTAGTTGCGACAAGCCATAAACCTTTAATTTGACCTGTTTCAATCGCAGGAAAAATATCCGTTTGCGTTAAACCACGTTTTTCAGGTAAGAAGTCTTCCTCAATCCCCCAGAATTCAGAGATATCTTTTCTGTCTTTAGCATTTTCTAAATAACGATAACCGGGTAAGCCAGAACAAGATGACCATTCACGCGTACCCATGGCATTACACTGACCAGTAATAGATAAACTGGTACCACCAGGCTTACCGATGTTACCGGTAATTAAATTAAGATTGTTAATGCCAACTACACCGTCTGAACCATGTGTACTCTGATTAATACCCATGGTCCAAATTGTCATAGCTGCACCGGCTTTTGCATATAAACGTGCAACAGTACGAATAGTATCTTCGTCGATGCCACAAATTTTAGAAGCAGTTACGGGATCATATTGTGCGACTAAATTTTCAAACTCTTTCGCACCATTTGTAAATGATTCTATATAAGAACGATCTTCCAAACCTTCGTCAAGAATCACGTGAGCTAATGCATTGAGTAAAACAAGATCGGTTCCAGGTGTAATTGGCAAATGCATATCAGCCATTTGCGCAAACATAGTGACACGAGGATCAACCACAATGACAGGGAATTGTCGTTTTTCTAACGCCTGTTTTAAACGCCAGTAAATAATGGGGTGTTGTTCAGGCAGGTTGGATCCGATGGCTAACAAACATTCCGTGTGTTCGAAATCTTCGTAACATCCTGGTGGACCATCGGATCCAAAAGAGCGCTTGTAACCGGACACTGCCGATGCCATGCATAGTGTAGTATTACCATCATAGTTATTTGTACCAATAACTCCACGCGCAAGTTTACCCAGGGTATAAAACTCTTCGGTCATAATTTGACCGGTCGATACAATCGCAAATGAATCACGACCGTATTTTTTCTGAATACGTGTTATCTCAGTTGAAACTTTATCCAGCGCAGTATCCCAGTTTGTTTCTTTAAACTCATCATAAAAGTGATCGCGAATTAATGGTGCTTCGCCTCTGCCTGCACTACGAAAAAGTTCATGTTCAAAAATACCTTTTAAACATAACTTACCTCGATTAACATCAGCACCACCAACACCTCGTGACGCAACTGCTTCACCGCTATCATCCAGACCAACTTCAATCGAACAACCGGTAGAACAATATCCGCATGTAGTGTACTTCCATTCCACTACACCTTTATCGGCAATCTTAATGGGGTTCTTTTTCTTACGACCGAACAGCATTTAATTATTCCTATTTTGTCGGCCTGAAGACCGACCTACATTTTAGTTTTTTGTAGGTCGGCTCTCATAGTGCCCCACTTTTAATTTATAAATTAGAGGGTATCAGGCCGACAAGTTTATTTATTAGAACAACCTTCAACAGGTGTCAATGACAACATAATTTTTTCACCTTCCATTTTTATCGGGAAGCTCGCTGCACAACCTTCATCAGGTGCTATCGCAATACCGTTTTCAAGACCAATTTTCCAGTCATGCATTGGACAGGCAACACGATCACCATGAACAATTCCCTGCGATAACTGACCACCTTTATGTGGACATTTATCACGTAATGCAAAAACTTTATCATCAGCTGTTCTGAATACCGCAATATCCCCTTCTGCGCGGCTTACAACACGTGCGCCTAATTTAGGTATATCGTTTAATGTTCCTACTTCTATCCAATCACTCATAATATTTACCTTTTTAGATGTAGGTCAGAATTCATTCTGACGCTGCTGCTGGACTGAAGTCCAACCTACAATATATTTTAAATTAGCCAATCACTTTAATTGGTGTAAATTCATGTGCTTCTGCACCTTTCGCACGTTCTTCCCATGGATCATCCTGCATGAAGGTTTGCGAAAAGTTAAAACGCTCTGCTAATTCTTTACGCTTTTCTGGATTATCAATTAACGCCTCTTTCACATGATTCAATCCCACTCTCTCAATCCACGGCGCTGTGCGTTCAAGATAATGTGCTTCTTCGCGATATAACTGAATATAAGCAGCACTGTATTCAAGTACTTCCTCTTCCGTATCAACATTACATAACAAATCCGTTGCGCGAACTTTAATACCGCCGTTACCACCAACATGTATTTCATAACCTGAATCTACGCAGACCACACCGTAATCTTTAATCGTTGCTTCAGCACAGTTACGTGGACAACCCGATGCTGCCATTTTAAATTTATGTGGCATCCATGAGCCCCAGCTCATTTTTTCCAGTTTAATACCTAAACCCGTTGAATCTTGTGTACCAAAACGACACCATTCTTTACCCACACAGGTTTTAACAGTACGGAGTGCCTTACCATAAGCATGTCCAGACACCATGCCGGCTTTATTTAAGTCATCCCAAATTTCAGGTAGCTCTTCTTTCTTAAGACCATATAAACCGATACGTTGTCCACCGGTTACATGAACCGTATCAACGTTATATTTTTCAGCTGCATCAGCTACTGCACGTAATTCTTGTGGCGTCGTCATACCACCCCACATACGTGGAATAACGGAGTAAGTACCATCACCTTGAATATTGGCGTGAGCACGTTCATTAATGAAACGTGACTGACTATCATCAAGATTTAATTCAGGGAATTTACAAACTAAATAATAATTTATTGCTGGACGACATTTGCTACAGCCATCTGGCGATTTCCATTCCATCGCATCCATAACAGTGCGAACAGATTTGAATTCTTGTGTCTCAATTGCTTCACGAACCGTATCATGCGATTTATCAGTACAGCCACACATTGGTTTTAAATGTGGCGCGGTTGAAAATTCTCCACCCAATACATGAGACATTAAAGATTCAACTAAACCCGTACATGAACCACATGAGCTTGATGCTTTAGTATGTGCACGAACTTCATCTAACGTGAAAATTTTATTAACCGTAATTGCATTAACAATCTCACCTTTAGTGACACCGTTACAACCACAGATTTCGGCATTATCTGACATTGCGGCAACACGGTTGTCATCACCATGACCTGAGTCACCTAAATGCGCCTGACCAAACAATAAGTTTTCACGGAATTCAGAAATATCTGTTTCGTCACGCATGAGATCAAAGTACCAGGTGCCATCGATAGTATCGCCATACATAACCGCACCGAGAATCTTGTTATCTTTAACAATAATTTTACGATAAACACCACGTGCTTTATCCTGGAAGACCAGTTCATCCGTTGTTTCGTCACCGTTAAAATCACCGGCTGAAAATAAATCAATACCGGTCACTTTTAACTTGGTAGATGTCATAGTGCCTTCGTAACGACTAATTCCCATTTTTGCTAAATGATTGGCACAAACTTTTGCCATTTCAAATAAAGGGGCAACCAGACCATAGGCGATGCCACGATGTTGTGCACATTCACCAACTGAATAAATGGAAGGATCATACGTTTGCAATGTATCGTTAACCACAATACCGCGCTCACAGTGAATACCTGCTTCCTTAGCAAGTTTGATGTTTGGCTTAATACCCACCGCCATCACAACTAAATCAGCATAAATTTCTGAACCATCTTTAAAGCGCACTTTCTCGACTCGATCTTTACCAATAATCGATTCTGTCGCCGCTTCCATTAAAAAGTGCAGTCCGCGTTCTTCGAGAGATTCTCTTAACATTGCTGCAGCTGGACCATCCATTTGACGTTCCATTAATTTGTCCATTAAATGGACGACCGTCACACTCATGCCTTGCTGCATTAAACCATTAGCCGCTTCCAGTCCTAACAGACCACCACCAATCACAACTGCATGCTTTTGCTCTTTAGCCGCTGCAACCATAGTGTCTACATCTTTAATGTCACGGAAAGCAATCACACCTTCAAGATCATTACCCGGAACCGGGATAATAAAGGGGTCAGACCCCGTGGCAATTAATAAACGGTCGTAAGATTCTTCTGTACCATCATCGGCAATAACTTTGCGGTTAACACGGTCAATTGAAGTGACTTCTTTACCTTTGTGTAAAGTTACGTTGTTATCCACATACCATTGGTCATCATTAAGCATGATCTCTTCAATGGTTTTATCACCCGCCAGCACAGGTGAAAGCATAATGCGGTTGTAGTTACCGTATGGTTCAGCACCAAAAACGGTAATGTCATAGCGTTCTTCATCTATTTTCAGCAGTTCTTCAACGGTACGTATGCCCGCCATGCCATTGCCAATAACAACCAGTTTCTCTTTCATCCTATGCTCCAAAATTGTTCAAAATACCTCAGTAAATAGCTCTGAGAATTATAGCTACTTTCCCATAAAGCAACATATATGCCAGAATATAAGGGAAAGCTAAATAACACTCTATCTTATTGTTTTAATTAAGAATAAATAAAAATATTAACGTTTTAGCTAATCTTTAGGCATAAAAACATATGCACAACACTGGTGCACATAATATGAGACTGCCCCTTACTTAAGCAGTTGTGAACAGGAGAGCCATCCCTGGCCAGATTGCTAATTAAACATGCAGGTTCCACCCAGATGCCGTGGGACTGGTGAAAGTTTAAGCAACTTTATCGGAAGGATTGTGTTGTCGCTCATACAAGAATTTCAATACTGACGCCCGGTAGCTATTATATTGAGCATCGTTAGCCAAACTGACACGGTTACGAGGTTTTGCTAAATCAATCTCGAGAATTTCACCTATCGTAGCTGCGGGGCCATTGGTCATCATGACAATTCGGTCGGATAACAATACGGCTTCATCAACATCATGCGTGATCATAATGACGGTGTTATTTAATCTTGATTGAATTTCAATTAATGAATCTTGCATGTGTGCACGTGTTAAAGCATCCAAAGCACCAAAAGGTTCATCCATTAACAGTACCTTGGGTTCCATGGCCAATGCACGTGCAATTCCAACGCGTTGTTTCATTCCCCCGGATATTTCGCTAGGACGCTTATTCATCGCATGTTCCATGTGAACGAGGTTGAGGTTGTGAACGATCCATTCTTTCATTTCATCTGGTGATTTTTTGCCTTTGAATACCTGTTTAACTGCAAGCTCAACATTTTCAAAGGCGGTTAACCACGGTAGCAATGAATGGTTCTGAAAGACTACAGCTCGATCTGGACCTGGCTCATTTACTTCTTTTCCATCTAAAATTACCCCCCCTTCTGTTGCTTGATACAAACCCGCAATAATATTTAATACGGTTGATTTACCACAACCAGAATGTCCAATTAAAGAAATAAACTCACCTTCTTTAATATTAAGTTTAATTTTATCCAGGGCTTTATAAGGCCCTGTTGGTGTGTGAAACTCCATTGATACCTGGCTTATTTCTAAATGTTTTTTACTCATGTTCTTTCTCCAAATTTGATTTGCATAGATCTCTCTTAAATTAAATCGAATTAACGCAACACTGCGTTTTTATCCCATGACACACTTCGTTGTACCTTCAACATAAATTGATCGAGTATGTATCCTATTAAACCAATAGCAATAACCGCCACCATAATTCTAGCGAGTGAATTAGAACTACCATTTTGGAATTCATCCCATACGAATTTTCCCAAGCCCGGGTTTTGTGCCAACATTTCTGCGGCAATGAGAACCATCCAGCCGATACCAAATGAAACGCGTAAACCTGCGAACATCATAGGAACAGATGAAGGTAAAACAATCTTAGTAATATGTGTAAACCAACTTAAGCGAAGCACTTTGCTCACATTTACCAAATCTTTATCCATTGTTGAAACACCCACCGTAGTATTAATAATTATTGGCCAAAGACTACACAACGTGACTGTTATCGCCGAGTTAATAAAGGATTTGGAAAACATGGGGTCATCTGTTACATAAACGGCACTAACAATAATAGTCACAATCGGTAGCCACGCTAAAGGAGATACCGGTTTAAATGTTTGAATAAGTGGGTTCAATGCATTATAAATAATCGGACTTAAGCCACTTATAATACCAATAGGAATTGCAATTAATGAGGCAATGATAAACCCGGTTATAACTGTAATAATACTTGTGCCAATCTGATCAAAGAATGTAGGTTTACCTGTATACGAGCGAACTTTTATTTTTGCATCAGGATTAGCTAATATTTTTTTTGCATTACGTTTATCTTGCCTTTCATAAAACGCAACTTCTTTGTTTCGTTCTTCTTTATGTTCCTCATAAAGAGAGACAGTTTGTTGCCAGACTTTAGCCGGGCCAGGAAGCTGACCTAATGATGTTTGAATTTGCGAAGCAGCACCGCCCCAAATAGCAAGAAAAACACCTATAGCCATTAACGGCACACCTAACGTTTGTACGGTTTTTTTGAAAAAACTATCCCAATCAATATTTTTAGGTTTTGATAGCGATAATATCTTTATCATAAATTTACTTTCTATCATATCCATTACTCGTGTGTTCATTTTCTTAACCAACTTTTAAATCTATAAATATTTAATAAGCATCCACATACTCTTACCGGAGAGTATGTAGATGTCCCTTGTTACGCCCGCCATGGATGGCGGAAGTGCCAGGAATGCACGACTGCATGGATGCAGGAGTTAGAACGACTCAGGAGACAAAGTCGAGGAGCAATTCCCGGCCATTTTCACTTTTAAAGTTTGATTTTTCCTTTCAAACCA
>CAZZIS010000088.1:0-11861 GCA_964654445.1 uncultured Thioalkalispiraceae bacterium | reverse complement strand
CCGTTAATTAATTAGAGATCATTGCACGAATAGCGAGGAGCTAGATAACTGCGTTAAAACCTCTTCAAAATGCTCATGTACTTATTGTACATTCCGCTTTTTCATCGGTTTTGCCTTGTTCTCTAACTCCTCGCAATCCGTGCAAAGACTCTTTGTGCTAGAAACAGCGATAAAAATAGCATGTTATTGCGAGAGGATAATGTGACCATGATAGAAAAGAAACGTCATTCCGGCCAAGCAAAGCGCGAACCGGAATCTAGTTTAAATCTCGTGGATTCCCGCTAAGAGCGTGCGGGAGTAGTGGTGCACGGACGCACCGTTTACGAATCAAAGAAATGAAATGACGTGGTATATAACTAGTCTGCAATTGAGATGAGAGGTAACGAAGTAATCTCATGGCGACACCAAAATAACAACTGAGTGAAAACAAAATATTTATGCTTGATATATTGCGACGAATTGTTCAGGAAGTAAATCTTGCTAATAACCTTGAGCAAGCACTGAAGATCATTGTCAAGCGCGTTAAGAATGTTATGGATGTTGATGTTTGTTCTGTTTTTTTGACGAATGAACTTGATAATGAATATGTCTTAATGGCAACCGACGGTTTAAATTCTGAAGCAGTTGGTAAAGTTCGCATGAGTGATAAAGTTGGTTTGGTTAGCCTGGTTGGTATGCGTGCGGAAGCTCTCAACATTGCGGATGCAGAAAAAAATCCTCGCTACCATCATTTCCCTGAAGTCAGTGAAGAATCTTTCCATGGTTTTTTAGGTGTGCCCATTATTCATCATCGAAAAGTACTGGGTGTTCTTGTTATTCAAAGTAGTGCAGTTCAGAAATTTAGTGAAGATGATGAAACCTTTTTAATGACTGTCGCAGCTCAACTCGCTGGCGCTATTGTTCATGCTGAAGCCAGCGGTGGGATTAATGGCTTGCAACAGAGTAAAGGTGAAAAGGATTATAAAGCTAAACCTATTAATGGTTTACCTGGTGCGCCGGGTGTGGCAATGGGGACAGCTGTTGTTATGTATCCGTCTGCTGATATAGATGCTATTCCGGATCGACATATCTCTGATGTGGAAAAAGAAATTAAAGTATTTGATGATGCAGTAGAAGCCGTTGTTAATGATATTACCGGGTTGTCAGAACGCTTGAAGGATGTCTTACCCGAAGAAGATCGGGCGTTATTTGATGTTTATTTATTAATGCTTAAAAGCCAGGCTATTTCGGGTGTTACACGAGATCGAATCCGCGAAGGAAATTGGGCACAGGGAGCCTTACGTCAAACGATACTGGAGCATGAACAGGTATTTCATGAAATGGAAGACAGTTACCTGCGAGAACGTGCCGATGATGTACGTGATCTGGGTCGACGTATCCTGATGCACTTACAAGAAGAATCACCAGAGAAAATTGAATACCCACATAATACTGTACTTGTAGGTGAAGACATTTCAGCATCAATGCTGGCTGAAATACCTAATGACAGATTGTCAGGTGTTATTTCGGTACGTGGTTCACGAACTTCACACGTTGCTATTCTTGCACGTGCTATGAGTATTCCCGCGGTTATGGGAGCAACAGATTTACCTGTTGGCAGAATTGATGGCAGGACAATCATTGCAGATGGTTATAGTGGTCGTGTTTTCATTTCTCCATCGTCAGATATATTTGATGAATTTAAACGACTGGTTAAAGAAGAAACTGAACTCTCGGATGAATTAATGGAGTTGCGAGATCTTCCTGCTAAAACAGAAGATGGTATTGAAATTTCGTTATTAGTAAATTCAGGATTATTATCAGATATCACTCCAAGTCTGCAAAGTGGCGCTGAAGGTATTGGCCTTTATCGTACTGAATTTCCTTTTATGGAACGACAAAAATTTCCCAGTGAAGAAGAACAACGTAGTATTTATCGGCAAGTACTGGAAAGTTTTCATCCACGTCCGGTCACTTTGCGAACGTTAGATGTTGGTGGGGACAAAGCCTTACCCTATTTTCCTATCGAGGAAGATAATCCTTTTTTAGGCTGGCGTGGTATTAGAATCACTCTGGATCATCCTGAAATTTTTCTTGTTCAGGTGCGTGCCATGGTGCGTGCAAGTAAAGGCCTGAATAATTTAAAAATATTACTCCCTATGATCAGTGATATTTCAGAGTTGAATGAAGCGCTTGGTTTAATTCATCAGGTTTATGGTGAGCTACTCGAAGAAGGCGAAGAAGTTGTTATGCCTGAAATTGGTGTAATGATTGAGGTACCTTCTGCGGTATACCAGGCGGGTAATCTTGCCAGACGAGTTGACTTTCTGTCTATTGGTACTAATGACTTAACACAATATTTACTCGCAGTTGATCGAAATAATCCGCGTGTTGCCTCATTGTATGACTCATTACATCCAGCGGTGATACGTGCAATATTGCAAGTAGTAGAAAGCGCACGTGCACATAATAAACCGGTTAGTGTTTGTGGTGAAATGGCCGGTGATCCGATTGCCGCGTTATTATTACTGGCAATGGGTATTGATAGTTTAAGTATGAGTGTTTCAAGCTTACCCAGAGTAAAGTGGGTAATTCGTAATGTTACCCGGGAACGCGCGCGGCAAATTTTGAGTGAAGTTTTACTTATAGAAGATACAGCGGGTATACGTAAATATTTAAACCAAACCTTTGAAGATGCTGGAATGGGTGGATTGGTAAGAGCCGGGAATTAATGTGTCACAGATAAAAAATATATTTAATAAAGATTGCCCCTTATTTATAAAAGATGTGTTAGCTGAATTAGTTCAGGATGGCTATGTTTCAAAAGGTATAGCTGAAGAGTTCATCCTGACATCACAGCATCATACGTCTTTGGATATTCATCCTTTGGTATTAATTAGCCAGCAGGAATGGCCTGATCCGGATAATAATAAAAAGTTCCTTTCACTTGAAAAACTGACACAATGGCTGGCGAAAAGATCCAAACTGGAATATTTCCGAATTGATCCCTTAAAAATAGATGTCACTGCCGTTACCGAAATTATGTCTTCGGCTTACGCTAATCGTTATAAAATTCTCCCGGTAAAAGTTGAATCAAAGAAAATAATTATTGCTACAGCTGAACCGGATGTGCGTAGCTGGGAAAATGAACTTGAACATATTACGGGTTTAAACATTGAAAGAGTAATAGCAAACCCACTGGATATCCCTCGTTTTCTGGCAGAATTTTATAGTGTGAGTCATTCTATTCGACGCGCTACAGCAAGTAGTGAAAATAGCATTCCTGGCATTACTAATTTTGAACAGTTGGTTGAATTAGGAAAAACCGGGCGACTAAATGCAGATGATCATGATGTTATTCAAATTGTTGACTGGTTGCTTCAATTTGCTTTTGATCAGCGTGCGAGTGATATTCATCTTGAGCCACGTCGTGATGTTGGCAATATACGCTTTCGTATTGATGGTGTAATGCACCTTGTTTATGAAATGCCCGCATCAGTTATGACAGCCGTTACCAGTCGTATAAAAGTGATCGGTCGTATGGATTTGGCGGAGCGTCGTCGACCACAGGACGGACGGATTAAAACCAAGATGCCTAACGAGCAGGAAATTGAATTACGTTTATCCACCATGCCTACCGCATTTGGTGAAAAACTTGTTATGCGAATTTTCGATCCTGAAATTCTGGTGAAAGATTTTGTTGCCCTGGGGCTTAGTGCTAAAGATATTGCTGGTTGGAATAGCATGGTGACACAACCTCATGGCATTGTTCTGGTTACGGGGCCGACAGGTTCGGGTAAAACAACAACCTTATATTCAACCTTAAAACAACTGGCAAAACCGGAAGTTAATGTATGCACGGTAGAAGATCCGATTGAAATGGTTGAACCTCAATTTAACCAGATGCAGGTACAACATAATATTGATCTTGATTTTGCTGCAGGTATCCGCACATTGATGCGGCAAGATCCTGATATCATTATGGTAGGTGAAATTCGTGATCTGGAAACAGCAGAAATGGCGATCCAGGCTGCGTTAACGGGGCATCTTGTCCTGTCGACATTACATACAAATGATGCTGCTGCAGCTATTCCTCGCTTACGTGAAATTGGTATACCCGCTTACTTAATCAATGCAACTGTTAACGGTATTTTAGCACAACGTCTTGTCCGGACACTCTGTCCTCATTGTAAAGAACCGACAGAAATAGATAAAGATACCTGGAAGTCATTAACACATCCCTGGAGTATGAACGGTAAAGCTACATTTTTTAAAGCGGTTGGTTGTGATGAATGTCGTCAAACAGGTTTTCTTGGCAGGGCGGGTATTTATGAAATGATGATTTTAACGCCGACATTACGCAAAAAAATTACTCCTGAAAGTGATGCCTTATCTATTCGGGATCTTGCCGTAAAGGAAGGTATGGTTCGTTTACGCATCTCGGGTGCGCAAAAAGTTGCAATGGGCTTAACAACGATTGACGAAGTCTTGAATGTTGTACCAATGGATATAGAAGTTTAAATTAATATAAAGCAAGTAAACAAGCAGGTCTGGTTTTATTCCAGTTTACTCAAACAAGGCCAGTAATTCTCCCGCAGTTCCCCGTTTTTTTCCGTTACAACTAATAAATCGTTGTACATGAAACTTCGTTATTTTATTAGCGTTATCATATGCTTTACGTGTGAAGCTTGTATTATGATTCGATATTAA
Source organism: uncultured Thioalkalispiraceae bacterium (assembly GCA_964654445.1). GTDB lineage: Bacteria > Pseudomonadota > Gammaproteobacteria > UBA6429 > Thiohalophilaceae > JAGLTQ01. The sequence goes on along the minus strand of CAZZIS010000088.1, from coordinate 7,172 downwards.
CATCGGTATACCTTTGACTGATGTTATATTTGCCAAATCTGCAAGTTGTTGTTGTTTTTTCATATTAAATCCACCCGCACTATAGCTGGTGAAATTTGCAGAAGGCGATAGAGGAACATAGGGGGGATCACAATAAATGACATCACCTTTTTTTGCTGATTGAATAATCTGTTCAAACCCGGATAAAACAAAGTCAGCATTTACAGCTTTTTCATGAAAAATCAGCATTTCTTTTTCAGGGAAATAAGGTGATTTGTATCGACCAAAAGGAACGTTGTAGCCCCCTCTGAGGTTATAGCGACATAAACCGTTATAACCATGTCGATTTAAATAAACAAATAGAATTGCACGTTTGTATATATCACTTGTTTCATTAAATCTTTTTCGCAATTTATAATATTGTTCTTCATTATTAAAACGCGGAGTAAAGTAATAACGGCATTTTTTAATAAATGCAGCGCCTTCATTTTTTAATATTGTGTATAAATGAATGAGGTCCGGGTTATTATCATTAATAATATAATGTTCATAATCCGTGTTAAGGAATACTGCGGCTGAACCTGCAAAAGGTTCAATTAAACGTTTTCCTTCAGGTAGTGCTTCTTTAACGCGGTCAATAATGCGGTATTTATTTCCTGCCCATTTTAGAAACGGGCGGATATTATTATTTTTTTTATTGTTAGGTTTTGACTTTACTGCCATGAAGTTAGTCCAGAATATTACCTGATGTATTATTCAACAAGCCTAAATGTTTTTTGCAAACATTTTTGACTGTCGTTGATAATTGTAAAGTGATTTACGTTTTACTGGTAGTTTTTTAATATCACTTGCATTATAACCGCGCTCTCTAAACCAGTGGGCAGTACGTGTGGTTAAAACAAAAAGCTGTTTAATACCGAGTTGTTTCGATTGCTGCTCAATATATTTTAATAGTTGATCACCTCGGTTCTTACCCTGGTAATCAGGGTGAACTGCAAGACAGGCCAGTTCAGCAACCTTATCCTGTAAATAAGGATAAAGAGCAGCGCAGGCGATAATCATACCGTCACGTTCAACTACGGTAAAATGTTCAATTTCCATTTCAAGTTTTTCACGTGAGCGTCTAACCAGAATATCTTCATCTTCAAGCGGGGTGAGTAATTCAATTAAAGCAGCAAGGTCTTCAATTGTCGCAGGACGTATATCCTCAAAACTTTCAGAAGTAATCAGTGTACCGCAACCATCACGAGTAAAAAGTTCAAGCAGCAAAGCACCTTCAATATGTCGATTAAGAATATGTGTACGTTCTATATCATGTTGACATGCTTTAATGGCACTTGCTAAACAACGTTGTATGGGAGCGTCTAATTTTTTATTATCTTCTATTAATGTTTTTGCCGCATCCAGGGTTAACTCACGAATTAAAGTTTTTCTTTTATTAGTAACACCTTTTGCATCAACAAGATAAATCAGCTTATTTGCATTTAATTCAATGGCTGCTGCGGTAGCAACATCTTCGACGCTGAGATTAAAAATTTCACCTGTCGAGGAATAACCTATGGGTGAGAGCAGGACAATAGAATTATTTTCTAAGGCCTGATTAACGGCTTTATGATCAATTTTCCTGACTTCACCAGTGTGCATGTAATCAATACCTTCACGAACACCATAGGGTTGTGCAGTGACAAAATTTCCTGAAATTACACTGATCCGGGAGCAGCTTACAGGGCTATTGGTAATACCAATAGATAATAAGGCTTCAATATCGGCTCTGACACTACTGCTTGCTTCTTTTACACAGGTAAGCGCATTGTTATCCGTGATACGCAAGCCATTACTGTATTCACTGGCTAATTTACGTTCTTTTAAACGGGATTCAATTTGCGGGCGAGCACCATGTACCAGAACAAGTTTAATGCCTAAGCTGTTCAATAATGCAATATCGTGAACCAGGGGAGCAAACTGTTCATCTGTGAGCATTTCGCCACCAAAAGCGATCACAAAAGTACATCCACGAAAGGCATTAATATAACCTGCGGAATTACGAAAAGAACGTACAAACTCAATATTTTGGTTGTCTTTGTCTTTGCTCATGATCGTATTAACTTTATCTGTATCCAGCTCTTACTGTTGAAGAATAGCAGTATGATCCCATGCAAAAGCATGCGCAAGCAAGTGTTTAGATGGTTTTGCTGTATTTGTAGCCCGGATGAAATGTAATATAATCCGGGAAAGCGGCTTAAATAAATTCCCCGGATTTCGCTGCGCTGTATCCGGGCTACAGGCTGGTATATTCAGGCATCAAAGCTTATTGTTTTTTTACCAGGCACTACGTTTACGACCACGTAATTTAGGTATCAGTAATCCAAGAATCATACCGCCAAACAATACGAGTGCACCTGCGATAAACCATTCACGTTGAGAGCGGTCTTTCAAAGAGTGATTTTCCTGGTTAAGGCGTTGTAGATCTTTTTCCAGCGTAACATTTTTTTGTTGTAGTTTCCGATTCTGTCTATCAAGCAGGATCGGTTTTTTGGCAACTTCATTTAAACGAGCTAGCTCAGTATCAAGCTGTTTTTTGTCCGTACTCAAAGTGGCCTGGTTTTGTGACAAAACTTTGTGTTCTTTACTTAAAGAGGAATAGTTCTCTTTCAGTTTTTTCAATGCGGTTCTTGTTTTTAATAATCTGGCTTCAGCTCGTACCAGTTTTTCACTGGCAACGGGTTCTTCTGCCAGGTATTGGCTACGCACCCAGCCTTCTGTTCCGTCAGTGGTTTCAATGCGGGTATAGCCGGTATCTGTCACTTCAAGAACTTTTACGTGCTCGCCACTTTCAAGGGTTTTAATAATTTGAAATTGTGCGCCTTGTCCCGTGCGCACTGTGATCACGAGGTGGTCACTGACATATTGGGTCTCGGCTTGTACAGCAAGTGACAATATGAACATAAAAAAGTAAGGAAGAACAAGAAAGCCTGTTTTTGCTAATTTCACCGGGGGGTACCTATTAATTTGTAATTAGATTTTTAAGAGACATTTATACACTTTTTATCAGAATGCTCAAGTTTTCATGTTTGACGGAAAGCAATCATATGATCCAGTTCAAGCCGGAGTTTCACTTTTTCACCAATTTCATGGTTATAGTGACTTGGGAAAAGGGATAAAACCTCTATATCCTGCTGCAATTTTAGCGTGTAAAGAATTTCGGCACCTTTGAACGCTTTTTGTATTATTGTCCCTTCCAGAGTGCCCTGGTCATCGGCAATGATATCGTCCGGGCGCAAAAGTAATTCAACTTTGGTTCCTTCTGACCACTCATAGGCGCGATCACCTTTAATTGTTCCAAGAGAGGTTTCTACCGTGTCGTGTGAAGATAATTTTCCCTTGATAAAGATACCCTGTCCGATGAAATCTGCAACAAAGCGATTTATGGGTGAGTGATACAAATTGTAAGCACTATCACGTTGTAAGATTTGACCATGATTCATCACAGCAATCATGTCACCAAAGGAGAAAGCTTCATGTTGATCATGGGTAACCAATATACCGGTTGCACCGCGTGATTTTAAAATATCGCGGACATCCCGACTTAAGCGCTCACGCATTTCAATATCAAGATTGGAGAAGGGTTCATCCAGTAAAATGAGTCTGGGTTCTGGAGCAAGTGCACGCGCTAATGCCACACGTTGTTGTTGACCGCCGGAAAGTTCATGAATATAGCGTTCACCATATCCGGATAAATTGACGACTTCGAGCATTTTCTCAACAGTATATTGTTTATCTTTGTCGGATTTGTTACGCAGACCAAAGCTGATATTTTGATTTACGTTCATGTGTGGGAACAATGCGTAGTCCTGAAAGACCATGCCGATATGACGTTTTTCCGGGGCTTTGGTGTAACCCGGGTACGAGATGCGTTCATTATTAAGGAATATTTCACCATGGTGTAATGGCTGAAATCCCGCTATGGCACGTAAAGCCGTCGTTTTTCCACAACCACTTGGCCCTAACAGGCAGTGCAAATCACCCTCATTAATATGACACGACATATCCTGAACAACCGTTTGCCCACGATGCTGGCATTCAATATTTTTTAATTCGAGAATAGGATTCATATACGCAATAATACAACTTTTATAGCCAAATGAGAACTAAACTCATTTACAAAAATCAATCTCAATTTTAATTAAATAAAACAGTTTTCATTTTATTGTCATATAACTGTTACCTGCCTGTCATATTTCTTATTCAAGATACTTCCCGTTAAAAGAAAAACATTTAAACGTCTTATATTAAAAATTAAATTTGAGGATATCTCATGAACAAAAAATTAATTGCCGTTGCGGTTGCTGCGGGCTTAGCGTTACCAATGGTGGCTGCAAATGCAGTTGATGTTGCTGATAAAAAACTTGAAGTTTACGGTAAATTACACCTTAACTTTGGTAAACATGATGAATTAGGTACTACGGCAGATAACTGGCGTTTAAGTAGTTACGCATCACGTTTAGGTTTTAAAGGACAACAAAAACTGGATGCAGGCTTAGTTGGTACATATAAATTTGAATCTGAAATTGCGGTTGAAAGTGGTACGACTTCATTTGCAACACGTAATACCTATGTTGGACTAAAAGGTAGTTTTGGTGAAGTTCGTATTGGCCGTCATGACTCTCCCTTAAAAATGGCTCAGGGAAAATTTGATCAATTCGGTGATACTGAAGGTGATTTAAAACATGCCGGTGATGAAGATGGTGAAAATCGTAATCAGAATTCAATCACATACCTGGGAAAATTTTCTGGTGTAGGTGTTAACGTACAAATTATTCCTGGTGAAGGTGATGGTTCAACCGCTAGTCAAGGTCCGGCAGATACCATTTCTGCCGCGGTAAGCTATAAAACCGGTCCTATGTACTTCGCAGTAGCACAGGATTCTTATGATGACAAAGCGGGTTCAGCTGAAGCTTCTTTAACACGTCTTGTTGCGACGTATAAATTGAGCAGTATGCAATTTGGTGCTTTATATCAAACGGGTGTAGAAGCTCCGGATACAGCAGCAGCTAAAGAAAACTGGTTGGGTTTGAGCTTTAACATGAAAATGGGTAAAAACAACAAGTTAAAAGCACAATTCATTACAGTGAAAGATAATGCAGCATCTGCATTGAAAAGCACACAGTTCTCAGTCGGCTTTGATCGTAAGTTAGGTAAAAAAGGCACTGTGTACGCGATGTACAATAAAATCAAAGAAGAAGATACAGCAACGACTAAAGATAACAGCTCAGTTTCAGCTGGCTATATCCTGAAGTTCTAACGGTTAGTTGTACTAATTACACGGAAGACAACGGTAACAGGGACGTTACCATTTGATTTTGAACTTCCTTATTTATGCCCGGTTATGCAACTGCATAATCGGGCATTTTTTTATTTCCAGCGTTTAGCTTCTTGAGGGTTTTCTTTTATGCCAAATAAACCTTCTGTGTAGGTTTTATGTAAAGCTGCACGCGCATCCTTGTTACCTTGCAAAGCTGATTTGGTCCACCATTTAATTGCTTCAGAAACATTTTTTCCAAGGTTTCTGCCATAAGCATATTCAACCGCAATATTAAACTGCGCAGAAGCATTACCAAGCTCAGCGGCTTTTAACCACCATTTGTTGGCATCTTTTGGGCTACGATAGATAACTTTACCCTTGTTATACATAGTACCAAGGTTATACATTGCATCGGTATGGCCATTAGCAGATGCACGTTTGTACCAGATAAATGCAGCTTTTAAATTCTTTTCAACTCCCAGGCCTTTCATGTACAAAATGCCTAAATTATATTGCGCATCAGCATTGTCTTTTTCTGCTATAGGTAACCATAAGCGTAAAGCCTGTTCATAGTGACCGGATGAAAAAGCCTGAAATCCATCTTCAAGCTCAGAGGAAAGAACAACTGAGGATTGAATCACGACTAAAAATATAATAAAACGTTTTAGCATAATTAAAAATATCACTTTTATGAATGTGGGTTGGTAAAAATCTTTGTTATGTTACTGATGTCACTTAAATTATAGAACAGGTTATTTTTTTGTCATTAATAATTCAAGTAATGCTTTTTGAGCATGCAGGCGATTTTCTGCCTGATCCCAGACAACACTTTGTGAACCATCAATAACAGAGCTACTGACTTCTTCTTCTCGATGTGCCGGTAAACAATGCATAAAGATTGCATCTTTATCTGCCAGCGCCATTAATTTGTCATTTACCTGGTAACCTGCAAATTTTTCAACACGCAATGCTTGCTCATCTTCTTGCCCCATACTTGCCCAAACATCAGTAGTTACCATATGAGCACCACTCATTGCTTCTTCCGGGTTACGGAAAATATTTACGCAATCTCTGGTTTCAGCCAGTAAATCAGCATCAGGATCATATCCTTCAGGTACCGCAATATTTAGAGTGAAACCATATTGACGTGCCGCATTCATATAAGAATGACACATATTATTACCATCACCGATATAGGTTACAGTTTTACCTGTGATGTCACCTCGGTGTTCATAATACGTTTGCATGTCTGCAAGTAACTGGCAGGGATGATACATATCCGTTAAAGCATTAATTACGGGTACGTTAGAATATTCCGCAAATGTTTCTAACATTTCGTGATCAAATGTTCTCACCATAATGCAATCAACCATGCGAGATAAAACACGTGCAGTATCTTCTACAGGTTCACCGCGGCCAAACTGGGTATCACGTGGTGAAAGAAAAATAGCATGGCCACCAAATTGCACCATGCCGGTTTCAAACGAAACACGGGTACGGGTAGATGATTTATCAAAAATCATTCCCAATACTTTGTTTTTAAGTGGTTCATAAATTTCGCCAGACTTTTGTAATGCTTTAAGTTCGATAGCGCGGGTGACAAGCGTGTTTAACGTTGCCTTATCTAAATCCATTAATGTTAGAAAGTGTTGAGTCATAATTTTCTTCTTAATAAAAATTTATTAAAAGCCCTTTTCACAAATAACGAGAAGCCAGATTACTGCGTTAAAACCTCTTCAAAATGCTCATGTACTAATCGTACACTCCGCTTTTTCATCAGTTTTGCCTTGTTCTCTGACTCCTCGTTATCTGTGTAAAGGTCTCGTTATGTTTTATGCTGTTGTATCCCCACGAATTAAACAAAAAAGTTGATCAAAAACAAAGAGATAGA
>CAZZIS010000087.1:0-11927 GCA_964654445.1 uncultured Thioalkalispiraceae bacterium | reverse complement strand
AGTATTTCCATACTTACATGAGTAACGGTATCAAAATTAATGGTCCAGCTGTTCGCCAGTAAGACTATTTAGTTTGATTCAAAAAGAAGCCCGGCGTAAGTCGGGCTTTTTTTTGCCTGGCCATAATAGCTCTCACAAATAGAAATGATAGTTTTGTTTGCCGAATTAATAACATTAAACCTACTACTGCATTAAAATTTACTCCCTTAGCTGTATTATCATGATGAACCTTAACCTTACGTTGACATATATCTTATTGATTCATAAGTAATATTATTCTTTCAAAGCATTGCCCTATCTATCTAAACATTGCAATTAAGTATATAATTTTGAGTTAATTTCCGCCTGTTTCTAAGTAAATCACTTCTTTTTGCTTTCTGATCATTTTTGCGGACAAACATTTTTTGTAATTTATAATTCATTGCGGAGAGCTCTTTTGTCTACTAATAATAAATTAAATAATAAAAATATTATTGCCGCGGTTATTTTTATTCTGCTCGGCTTGTATCTAAGTAGTATTGTTCCATCCATAGAAATTGCGTGGGTGAGCGCAATTTTATTATTTACCATTTTTCTCTTCGCCTTTGAGATTGTTGAAGTTGATGTTGCCGCTGTCACGGTGATGGTTGTATTAGGTTTAACCGGCCTGCTCTTCTCCTACATGGGGTTATCTGCTCCCCTGGTTGAGCCAAAAAACTTATTTAATGGTTTTGCCGGTAACGCGGTAATGTCGATTGTTGCGATCATGATTATAGGTTCCGGTTTAGATAAAACAGGTTTAATGACCAAAGTTGCGAGTTTTATTCTCAAAGTTGGAGGAAATACTGAGCAACGTATTATTCCTATTGTTTCAGGTACAGTGGGTATTATTTCAAGCTTTATGCAAAATGTAGGCGCTGCAGCATTATTTCTACCCGTTGTTAGTCGCATTTCGTCTCGCACCGGACTGCCAATGTCACGTTTACTTATGCCAATGGGCTTTACTGCAATTTTAGGTGGTACGGTTACTATGGTTGGTTCCAGCCCTCTCATTTTATTGAATGATTTACTTCTCACGTCAAACAGTGCTTTACCTGCTGACAAGCAAATGGAAACTTTTAGTATTTTCTCTGTAACACCTATCGGTCTTGTTTTGGTTGCTACGGGTATTTTATATTTTGTTATTGCAGGTCGGTTTGTTTTACCGAAAAATAAATCAGAAACAAGCACACCTGCAAGTGCAATGGATTATTTCAAGGAACTTTATAACCTGGATTACGACTTAAATGAAATTATTGTGCCGAGTGAAAGTGATCTGACCGGTCACATCCTTGAAGATGTAGAGCATAAATATAAAATTCGAATTATTGCTTTGCGTCGAGGTACTGATGATTTACGTATCGGAGCTGGTGGCGTTGCACGTAACACTGCAATTGAACCCGGAACGGTATTAGGTATCATTGGCTCGCCTTACGCTATCCAGGGTTTTGTTAACCACTTTAGTCTAAAAACCCGTAAACAACTTGTCAGTTTTACAGAAGCATTATCATCAGCTAAAGCGGGTATTGCTGAAATCGTTATTCCTCCAAGCTCATCACTTATCGGTAAAAGTGCCCGTGATGTCTGGATGCGCAAAACCTACGGTTTATCATTACTTGCTATTCTTCGTGGTGGCGAGACTATTCGTGAAGGTGATGGTGTCCGTGATCTGGCATTGCAAGCCGGCGATACACTGGTTGCTCACATTACCTGGGATGCTCTTGATCGACTGTCGAAAGATACAAAAAACTTTGTTGTCGTTACGACTGAATACCCTCATGAAGAAGCACGTCCTGAAAAATTAGGCTTTGCTTTATTCTTCTTTGCTATTGCATTAAGTCTGGTGCTTTTCTCTGACTTGCGTTTATCTATTTCGCTGCTCGTTGGTGCAATGGGTATGGTCTTAAGTGGTGTTCTAAGCATGGATGAAGCGTATGAAGCAGTAAGTTGGAAAACAGTATTCTTACTCGCCAGTTTAATTCCATTAGGTTTTGCGGTTGAAAGTTCAGGTACTGCTGCATGGATTGCGGATGCAACGTTAAACTTTATGGGTGATGTACCTACATGGGTTTTACAAGCTGTTATTGCGGTACTTGCTACATTCTTCACCCTTGTGATGTCTAACGTTGGTGCAACCGTTTTACTTGTACCGCTTGCCGTTAACATCGCTATAGGTGCAGGCGCTGATCCAGCCGTATTTGCTTTGACAGTTGCGATTGCAACTTCAAACTCATTCCTGATCCCAACGCATCAGGTTAATGCTTTGATTATGGGTCCAGGAGGTTATCGTGTTCCTGACTTCTTAAGAGCAGGTGGCATAATGACTATCCTGTTCCTGATTGTGTCACTAACCATGTTAAATATTGTTTTTTAAGTTATAAATAATAAGCAACGAACGGGGCGAATTAATTTGCCCCGTTTTTTATCTAAAACAAATCTGAGCGGGATGTTACCCCGTTTTTGTATTTAAAAAATGAGCGGGATGTCACCCCGTTTTTATTTTAAAGGGGAAATATTTCGTGAATAAAATCCTTACTGCATTGACCATGCTTTTAGTACCGGGTTTAACATTTGCTTCATCTGCAACAGAAAAACTTGATCTAACCAGTCATCCGGTTGGTTATGCTGCATTAGCTATTTTTGTCATTGCTTACTTGTTTGTCATGGCAGAAGAATTTACACACTTACGTAAATCCAAGCCTGTTATTTTAGCTGCCGGTATTATCTGGGCGTTAATTGGTTACGTTTATGTAAGCCATGGTATGAACCATGCTGCAGAAGCAGCCGTACGCCATAATTTATTAGAATACGCTGAACTGATGTTATTCTTATTAGTGGCGATGACTTACATTAACGCCATGGCAGAACGCAAAGTATTTGATGCTTTACGTGCATGGTTAATTAATAAAGGCTTTGGTTTCCGTTCACTGTTCTGGATAACCGGTACGCTTGCCTTCTTTATTTCTCCTGTAGCGGATAACTTAACTACTGCATTATTGATGGCTGCCGTTGTTATGGCTGTTGGTGGAGATAATCAAAAATTTGTTGTACTTGCACTCATTAATATTGTTGTAGCTGCAAATGCCGGTGGTGCCTTCAGCCCATTTGGTGACATCACCACATTAATGGTTTGGCAAAAAGGCATTTTACAGTTTGATCAATTCTTTGCTTTATTTATTCCAGCAGTTGTTAACTTTACTGTACCCGCAGCAATTATGCATTTTGCGATACCGAATGAAAAACCGACAGCAGTAAATGAATTGACTGAAATGAAACGTGGTGCATTAGTCATTGTTGGGTTATTTTTGTTAACTATCATCACAGCTGTTAGTTACCATAACTTCCTGCACTTGCCTCCCGTGATTGGTATGTTGACTGGTTTAGCCTATTTGCAGTTCTTTGGTTATTACCTGAAAAAAACTCATCACATCGATATCCCCAAAGAAATAAACAGTAACGGAAATCATGAAACTGTGGGGGCGGTTGTACCTTTTGATGTGTTCAATAAAATTGCGCGTGCCGAGTGGGATACTTTATTGTTCTTCTACGGTGTAGTTGTTGCCGTAGGTGGTTTAGGTTTTCTTGGTTACCTCGCATTAGCTTCTGATGTGATGTATACCCAATGGGGCCCAACCTCAGCAAATATTGCGGTTGGTTTACTTTCATCCATCGTCGATAACATTCCTGTTATGTTTGCAGTACTGACCATGAACCCAAATATGGCAGATGGACAATGGTTATTAGTGACCTTAACAGCTGGCGTTGGTGGTAGTTTACTATCTGTTGGTTCAGCAGCAGGTGTTGCTCTAATGGGACAAGCTCGCGGTATCTATACTTTCTTTGCTCATCTTAAGTGGACCTGGGCCATTGGCTTAGGTTATGCGCTGAGTATATTAGTTCACATGTGGTTACAAAATATGCTTTGATCCACTACTGAAACATTAAATTAAAACGGGCTCTTGCGTAAAGTAATAGCCCGTTTTTTTTTGCTACCCGAATAACAATATTGCTCTTATCTTTTTACAGGTCGAGAGCATAGTGCCCCTCTTTCAGAAATATGTAAGAGGGTATCAGCCCGATGCTACACTTAAATAAAAAATCAAAACCATTTTCACACAAGATAGTTTATTAGCCGTTCAAACAACGAGCTTGCTTTATTCAGCCTGAAGGCTGACCTACAACTTTATCAAATCAATAACTTGAATATTTTTATTATTTGTAATTTATCGATAATGGTTCATTTAACATGCTGATATTGTTATGATTTCAGTACAACCTGTCTTTTCGAGCGAAGTAATAAAGAACAAATCGTCTTGAGATTACCGCGGAGCAGGTTAAGGTAATACTGACGCGACCTAAGCAACGCGAAGTAGTGCCTGATGATCTGCCGCAGGCAGTTCTGAGGTAAAACGTTTTACGGTTCATTAAGTACAATGACAGAACAAAATAAGATTATAAAAATATAAAAAGGATCTTAATTAATGAGTTTTGTAAACGGCCTACACTTCAATAACGTACGCGGTGATATTTACGGTGGATTAACCGCCGCAGTAGTTGCTTTACCTCTCGCGCTAGCAATGGGGGTTGCTTCCGGTGCCGGCCCTATCGCGGGTATCTACGGCGCAATTTTTGTTGGTTTTTTTGCTGCCATTTTTGGTGGTACTCCTGCCCAGGTTTCTGGCCCAACCGGTCCTATGACTGTGGTTATGGCTCTCATTTTCACTCAATATACCGCCCTGTTTCCTGATGACCCTGCTTCAGGAGCAGCCCTGGCCTTTACCGTTGTCATGATGGGTGGTTTGTTCCAAATACTTTTTGGCTTCTTACGCATCGGTAAATTTATTGAGTTTGTTCCTCACCCTGTTGTTTCCGGTTTTATGAGTGGCATTGGCGTTATTATTATTCTGATTCAAATTGGTCCCCTGCTCGGCCATGCAACATCGGCAAAACCCATTGAAGCTGTGCAAATGATGCCAACTTTCTTTGCTGACATTCACAATGCATCGCTCATGCTTGCCTTAATTGCGCTGGTTATTGTTTATGGGGTGCCCAAATTTATTCCTAAATTAAATAAAATGGTGCCTTCCCCGCTACTTGCCCTGGTTGCCGGCACGCTTGCTTACACGCTTATTTACAAAGACAGTGGCAGTCCTATTCTTGGGGATATTCCTACAGGCTTCCCTCACCCGCAATTACCCACCATCATACTGCAATATTTACCTGACATGATTAAGTCAGCTCTTATCCTGGCAGCCCTTGGTTCAATTGATTCATTACTCACATCTCTTGTGGCCGATAACGTCACTCGTACTTATCACAAGTCTGACCGGGAACTTATTGGACAAGGAATCGGCAATACCATCTCCGGTTTATTTGGTGGTTTGCCAGGAGCCGGTGCCACCATGCGCACGGTTGTAAATGTTAAGGCTGGTGGTCTGACTCCAATTTCAGGTGCTTTGCATGCCGTGATTTTGCTTATTATTGTATTAGGTGCTGACGAACTTGCCTCAACCATACCTAAAGCCGTATTAGCGGGCATCCTGGTGAAAGTGGGTACTGACATCATTGACTGGGATTACCTTAAACGGCTGGGAACAGCGCCTAAGGCCGGCATTGCGATGATGTTAACCGTGCTGCTAATGACGGTATTTATCGATCTCATTATCGCCGTAGCAACAGGGATGGTCATGGCATCCATGGTCTTCATGAAGCGTATGTCAGACTTACAAATGGAAAGCACCACCACCATTAACCTGCCGACTAAAGAATTTCCGTTACACGAAGATGAAAAAGCCATCATGGAAAATGCACAAGGTCAGATCCTTCTCTACCATATGGAAGGCCCGTTAAGTTTTGGTGCCGCAAAAGGCATGGTACGACGACTATCCAGGTTCAACGACTACAAAGTGCTGGTGCTGGATTTAAGCGGCGTACCGGTAGTCGACTTTACCGCAGCTATGGCATTGAATGACATGATTTGTAACACACTTGATTCAACCAGCCGTAAAGCAATACTGGTTGGAATGCGGCCAAAGGTTAAAATTTTCCTCACAAGACAGAACATCTTAAAACTAGTAAATGAAGAGTATATTCATTCAAATCGTCCATCAGCTTTAAATCATGCAGCACGGATTATAGAAGCGGATAAATGAAAGGTTTACGTACTTCGTAGGACTGACTTTACTTGCAAGCGCTTAAATAAATTTCATATGCCAGGCTCGTAGTACCCTTTATTCGGATGGATAACCTCAAATTAATTAAAACCGACAACTTTTTCTACCGGTAAAACTTGTTTTTGACATTCCTTAAATACGTGATGCTGACATTGATCGCAAATTTTTTCATCTAATCCGTGATTGAGAAATTTAATAGCACTACTTTTATCAGCAAAGAAATATTGGGTACCTATTTTTCTCAGGAAACCACCTTCAGCCAGAAACTGCCAGATTTCAGCTTTTAAACCACAAATATAAAGCCCTCCCCCCATTGATTGCAGGCGTAAAGCTTCAAGCGTTAACATCTCTGCGCCCGCCATATCGATATAATTAATTCGAGAAGCCACCAACAGAATGTTTTTTATTCCAGTTTTACTTTCCACGGCCTGTAATCTGCTTTGTAAATAACTAACTGAACCAAAATAAATTGATCGATCTATTCTGAGAATTTTAATTTGAGAGCATTCGTCTAATGGCTTTGTATCAATATTGATAAGTGGGCGACGTTCTTCTGAAGCATCAGGTGCGAGCATAGTGATTTGAGGTTTGGATGTTTTTGCTAAAAATAAAACCAAAGACAATAACACGCCAGTATATATCGCAAATTCAAGTTCCAGAAATAGTGTGGAAAAGAAGGTCACTAAAAAGATCGATGTCTCGGTTCGATTCGTTTTAAATATTTCTTTAATATGGTGAAAGTCGATGAGGTTATAGGCAACCAATAAAATAACTCCGCCCATTGCCGCCACAGGTAAGTAGGCCGTTAACGGTGCAATCATCAATACAATCGCCATCAAAATGACAGCCGCAAAAATAGCGGAAACAGGTGTTTGTGCACCACTATCATAATTAATACCTGAACGTGTAAATGAACCGGAACCCGCATAACTGGAAAAGAAACTACTAATGATATTTGACATACCCTGACCAATAAATTCCTGGTTGCCATCAATATGTTGATGAGATCGGGTGGCCACTGAACGCGCAATAGATACTGCTTCAATTAGACCTAATAAAGCGACAGCAAAAGCCTGCGGGGCAAGCATACGAATTGTTTCCATACTAAAAGTTGGAGTCGATAACGGTGGAAGCTGTGAAGGAATCTCACCTACCAGTTTAATCTGATGTATATCGGCACCTAAGCCAAGCGCAAGAAATGAGCCCACTACCAAACCTAATAATAAATGCGGAACACGTTTTGATAATTTTCGACCAAATAATGCGACAGCCAACGTTGCCACTGCGATAATAAAAACATACAGGTTTGCATTTCCGATATTGTTAAATACTTCATACCAGGTATGTGCAAATGAATGCCCACGCTCCAGTTCAAGACCAAGTACATGCTTAACCTGACTTGTTGCAATAAGAATAGCCGCCGCTGCTGTAAAGGCAATAACGACCGTATGCGAAACAAAGTTAACCAAAACACCTAAGCGTGCCACACCGAAGGCAAACTGATAAACCCCGGCAAGAAATGTTAGCGTTAATGCGAGTTGAATAAACTCCGGTGAACCCGGAGTGGCGTACTGGCTAATAGAAGAAAAAACCACAATAGAAATCGCCGTGGTTGGTCCCGATACCAGATGTCGTGAAGAACCAAACAAGGCTGCAATGATTGGTGTTATCATCGCAGTATATAAACCATATTGTGGTGGTAAACCTGCAATGGTGGCAAATGCAACGCCTTGTGGCAAAACCACAACGGCACCTGTCACGCCAGCCATAAAATCTTTTTGTAAAGATTGCTTGTTAACCAGAGGCAGCCATTGTAAAAAGGGAAAAAAGCGTAACAATGAAAAGTTGATAAATGAAAAGTGCGCGAATGAAGCTAATTGCCTCTGTAAAACTTTGATCAAAATAGCTTTAACTCCTAATGTTTACGATTATAAATACCACCATCCAGAACAACCGGAGATGCATTACGTGCCACTCGACTTTGTTCGAGCTTGCTAAAAGAACCGCCATCAGTATTTATGACACGCTGTTGGTTTGATTTATTCGTTTTGTGGCTAGCCGTTAAGCGAGATATGCGGTCTGAAATAGCAAGAATGGCAACAACAAGAAGAGCAAGAAGAATCCAGTAATGAGCACTAAAATTAAATATGCCATACGATAACACTAACAAGGATGCGATTATTTTAATTGGAGTAAGACGTGCAGTAGAAAGCCTTGCCTGCAAAGGGTTCAGGGTATTCGTTGTCATAATATTACCTGCGAGATGAGTATTAGATTTCATACTTCAGCTTACAGTACGACACATATAGGGAATGCTAAGAGAATGTTAAGGGAGCGTTAATACGATAATTTAAACTTATCCCAACCAAAGTTGAGCTTGGGTACCGCCTTCACTACGCTCATGCAGTTCAATCTTCCAACCGATACGTTTACATAACCGCCACACTAGCGATAACCCAAGTCCAGCTCCACTGCTTACATGGTCACCTCGAACATAGGGTTGAAATAATTCTTCTGGCTGATATTCACCCAACCCTGGTCCGTTATCATCCACTCGGATCGAATGCTCATCAATACTTACCACAATTTCACCTTGCTCGGTAAAACTAAACGCATTACGTAACAGGTTACCCAGTACCATTGAAAGAATAGCTTGTTCGGCTCTTACTCGCAAAGGCTTGTTCACATGTAACTTCACCGTAATGGCTTTATGTTTAAATATTTCCTGATATCGTGATATAAGTTCACGTGCAATAGATTCAACGTCACATTCTGTTGAATGATTGCTGGCATCGCCTTGCTCTCTGGCAAGAGCCAGAAGCGCAGCTGTTATTTCACCCATTTCTTTCTCTGCCCGGGCAATGCGCACAACCCGCTTTCTGTGACGTTCATCAAGCTTCTCATCCGCTAACATCAAATCCGTCGCACCCGATATAACCGCAAGTGGTGTGCGTAACTCATGACTGACATCACCTGTGAACAATCTTTCACGCTCAATAAAATCATGTAAACGCTGCAGATAAATGTCAAAATCTTCTGCTAGTCGCCGCACTTCAATCCAGGGAAACTCTTCAGCTAAAGGAGTATGTTCATCTTCAGGATCAAGCTCAGAGATACGTAACGCAAGTTCATTCACTGGCGCGATCACGCGAGCAGCTAACAAGCGCCCCGCAAATGCTGAAATCAGTGTCACCAGTAATACACTGACTGATAACAAGATCAGAAATCCTGTTTCACGCTGCTGCAATGTGCTGGTGTTATATAAAACGATATAACGTTGATCGGCAACAGTACGCATTGAGGCACGATAACTAACGCCATCTAAAATAACATGGTGTTGCTCTGGCTTAAGGTTAATAATCGCTTCAGGAATATGTTTAGTATCTATTTGCGAAGTAACGACATAGGCCTGGATAGTTGCTGTTTTTTCCGGTATAGATTGAGGATTACGTTGATGCCTTTCTACATAATCATCAAGCTCAGCCGTCAGTGTGTCATCTATCAAACGGGCTTCAAGATCATGAGATGCAACATAGATAATTGTTGCCAAGACCAAGCTGACTAGACCACCAAAAATTGCAAGAGTGATGCTAAGTCGGTTTTTTAAACTCCAGTTAGCGGTCATCGGATAATGCAATCTGGTAACCCATGCCACGAATAGTATGAACAAGGGAGATATCAAAATCACGATCAATTGCAGCTCGCATCACATGCACATGAGCCCGCAATGTATCACTGTCAGGGAGGCAGTCTCCCCATATTTCACGTTCTATTTCTTCACGACTCACCACATCTGGTGAACGCTGCATAAGTAAACCTAGAATTTTTATCGGAATCGGTGGCAAATCGATGCGGTGACCGCCACGAGTAATGCGTAATCTGCCAGGATCAAACGCCAAATCAGCAACCACCAGAACAGACTGCACCATTTTATTACCACCACGTCTTGCAAGTGCTTTTATGCGCGCTCCCAGCTCGGGCAAGTCAAAAGGTTTTACCAGATAATCATCTGCACCATGATTAAAACCTTCCAGTTTATTATTAAGAGTATCGCGTGCCGTCAACATCAATACTGGCGTAGTTCGGCCTTCCTTACGAAGCCGTTCACACACTTCCAGCCCATCCATAGCCGGTAACATTAAATCCAGAATAATGACATCGTAGCTATTTTCCAGAGCAAAACTTAAGCCATTGAGCCCATTATAAGCAATGTCAACGACATCGTTACGCTCTTCAAAAAACTCACTAAGATTTTCAACAAGATCCGGGTTATCTTCGATAATTAAAATATACATAGCAAGATTAGTTTAGCATCAATTCATCGTATTCCAGATGTCAGATGAAAAACAAATTATAGGAGAGGCTGATCTGCATAAAATCTAATTGGTATTTATAGAATTTGTTGGTCGGACTAAAACGCGACTCGAACATGGAAGCAATGAATTAAAAGTCACCTTGAGAATCAATACACCCTGTATGTCACTGATTTTATTGAAGTATCAACGGGCTAGATATAGCATATTAGATTATTAATTCTAAGGGTGTGCCCAATTTGGGCTCACCCCCATACCACATAGCCTCAGTACTCAGATAAAATTTGCTTTCTTTTAGCGTTGTATTCCGACTCTGTTATAAGTTTTCTCGTGAACAATTTTTTCAATCCTTCCAACTTACTTTCCGTATCTTCTTTAGAGTGAATTTCTGTATCCTCAGTCCTATACAAAGTCATTTGCTCTAATAATCTACGTGCATCATTCTTTATATATCTAATCCATTTAACTGGAGCTGCTTTTTCTTTCCATTCACCATCTTCATCGACTTCATCAATATTCTCAGTCAAATAAGTACTAGAATCCAGATAAAGTAACTTCCTACCAGAAACAATGAATTTTAATACTGCTTTATAGTCACTATGATTTAATTTTATTTGTAACGTTTCTTTGTCTTGTTTTGTAACACTCCACCTTCGTTTTAACGCCGCTTTTTTTACTGCAATAAGAGCTTCAGAAGTTGTTGCTGTTGAAGGTATACGCATAAAATAGACATATTGGTTCGCATATAATTCTGACATACATAACATTAATAATAAGCTTATAACTATTTTCATTCCCTATCCCTCTGAGTAGATTTAATAATTAAGTTGATAAATACTAGAACAAACTTTTAACCAAATCATCAATATAGCAATCATCATTTTCTATGAAGATTAATTCGCCGTCCTTGCATTATAGCACTAACATCCTTTGCCTCATGCCTGATTATTTAGCTAATAATTTAACTTTTTCAACACGACATATTCTAGCGTACTTGAATAACATATCTAAGCTGTATGACTTTTGTAATTTATAAAGTTTAAGGGATTCTAGAACCACCCCCGGTTTATTTCGATATTTAAGACAATCTGACAACATTTTTTCAGGATTATAAATTTGTACTACAACCCTTCTATTTGATGATTCTCAACTCCAGTATTAAATGCCTCTTAGGGAAATTTGATTCGTGATCTGATGATATGACAGTACTGAAATTAGGTATATAACCTCTTTAGGGAACCGTAGGCTGACCGTTACTAGAACAGGATTAGTAATGGGAGGTAGATCTATGAGCTGATGAATATCTCGTGAACCTGAGTAATAAAATAATGAAGGGATTTTATGAGGTGGAAATAAAAAAGCCTGTCATTTCTGACAGGCTTTGATATGTATGGTGGGCCGTCCGCGACTCGAACGCGGGACC
>CAZZIS010000086.1:9018-12039 GCA_964654445.1 uncultured Thioalkalispiraceae bacterium | reverse complement strand
GTGAAGATGTACATAAGTTGTTTTTGCAGCTTACCGGTTTAGGTAAAGCAACAAAACTTAAGAAATTATTACAATCCCCTTTTACCTTACATAAATGTTTACTTGAAATGATTCAAACTGAAGCGGAGCATGCAAAAGCCGGCAAGCCCGCTCATATTATTGCAAAAATTAATTCTTTAGTTGACAGTAGTATTATCCAGGAGCTTTATCGTGCATCTCAGGCAGGAGTAAAAATTGATTTAATTATTCGTGGTGTATGTCGACTACGACCAGGTATTAAAGGTGTATCTGAAAACATTTCAGTACGTTCTATCGTAGGGCGCTTTCTTGAACATTCGCGTGTTTATTATTTCCAAAATAACGACGCTCCTAAAGTGTTTTGTTCAAGTGCTGACTGGATGGAGCGAAATTTATACCGTCGAGTCGAAGCCTGTTTTCCTATACAGGACGAAACATTAAAAAAACAGGTGATAAAAGATGGTTTAATGGCTTATTTATCTGATAATACAGATAGTTGGTTGTTGCAGTCTAATGGTAGTTATGAAAAACTAACCGCAACATCTGGTCAAAAAACAAATTCAATACAAATAAAATTATTGCAAGACCTTGCTGCTGAATTATAGTTAGTTTAAATGTTTAATTATTAATTTAATTCCTATTGTTGCGAGACAGTCTGTTTCATTCTCAAGATCAGCAATGGTTAGTGGATTATTTTCAAGCCAATGTTCAGGAAAACACAGAGTTAACAAATCTTTTTTCGCCTTAACAGTATAATCTGGTTCCTGATATTCGGGAATACTGCGATTCAGGATAACCGCAATACGTAATATAATAATTAAATAAAATATTTTCTTACTGTATTTTGGTGAAAATGATTCAAAATCATCTAATAGGAATTTTTGTCGATGATAACGAATAAGCAAAGAAACAAGTAATTTCTCATGCAGTGAAAAACCGGGCATATCAGAGTTAAGCACCAGATAGGCACCATGTTTATTATAGCCAGTATGGGAAATTGCTAAGCCAATTTCATGTAAATGTGCAGCCCAGAGCAATAAAAGCTGATTATTTTCATCATCAAGCGACCAGCTTTTTTTAAGCTCACTAGATAAATGTTTGCAGGATAAGATGATATTTTTTGCGTGTTCCTGACGGACATCATATCGTGAAGCCAACTGCTGAACGGATACTTCACGAATATCTTCATGTTTAATACGACCAACCATATCAAGTAATAAACCTTCACGTAAGGCACCATCGGAAGCAATCATTTCTTTTAACTTTAATGCTTTAAATACGGCATTTAATACAATAACGCCACCAATAAAAATCTGTCTACGATCACTATTAAGTCCATCAAGTTTAATATTATTAATTATTTCAAACTTTAAGAGTTTATCCAATAACTTTTCAAGTCCCTTTTCAGTTATTGTTCCATCGGTAATTTCTGTCGCCAGTAGCACCTTTGAAATTGAACGAATACTGCCAGATGTTCCAACACATTGTTCCCAACCTGTTTTCAGGTATCTTCTGCGTTCAGGTTCAATCATTTGACGGGCAAAAATATCCGCTTTCTTAATTTTTGACTTATTAATTTTTCCATCTGAAAAAAAATATTTAGTTATGCTGACGCAGCCCATTTCAATACTTTCAAGCTTCATGGCTTTATTATCCTTGCCAATAATAATTTCCGTACTACCACCACCAATATCAACAACCAGCCTTTTATTTCCAAGCTCAGCTAAACTATAAACGGCACCATGATATACAAGGCGAGCTTCTTCAACACCGGAGATAATATCAATTCGATGTCCTAAAATCTTTTTGGCTTTTTTAATAAATTTATTGCTGTTTTTCGCAATACGTAAGGTGTTTGTGCCTGTAATACGGATATCGTTTTCATGAATATTTTGTAAACGTTGGGAAAACCGACTTAAACATTCCAGTGCACGTTGTTGCGTTTCTTCATTAATATTATTTTTGGAATCCAGCCCCGCACTCAAACGAACCATTTCTTTAATTCTATCGATGATTTTAAGGGTACCATTTTCTTCAAGACTGGCAACAATCATATGAAAACTGTTTGAACCAAGGTCAACAGCTGCCATTATTCTCGTCTGAAGAGGTTTATTTTCTAAATCGCTTTTCAATCTTACATTCACTTTACTGCGAAAACTATATTTAAGATAAATCAATCTACTATATAAGGAAAGTTTTTTATCTCTGAAGGTACAAAATTAAAGGATAATCACAACCAGATTACAGACATGAGAAAACATCATAAGTGCCAGTAAGACAAAAGTAAAACTGGCACTAAAGAAAACATCATAAGTGCCAGTAAGACAAAAGTAAAACTGGCACTAAAAAAGGGTTAGACGCAAACATCTAACCCTTTGAAATATGGTGGCTACACCTAGATTCAAACCAAGGACCACAACATTATGAGTGTTATACTCTCTCGAATTTAGCACTAACGAGCATCACAACTTAATCAATAATCATGATCAAAACACAATGCATCTGATATAACAGAAAAATGTGTTCTGATATCAATCATATTTTAGTCAACGAAAAATACAATATAAAAGACGTTGAAATATACCAAGATTACCCGAAACCAGATAAGAGATAGATGGAGGGTAATTTAATCTGGAGGAGTTCAGCATTATCTCGAACTTACTAAAATGATCTGCATCTAACCAGCGATATGTAAATTCATGTTCACCAGAATCGTAAACATTTCCATCCTCATCATGAAGCCTTTTTTGAGTAAGCTGGATAACTGGTTGAGAATTAAAACTTACACCTAAATCTACTTCTAATGCGAAAGGCCCTGGTTCAGCTGCATAATTCGCATCTGCTATTGAAACCATTCCATATATATTTGAATTTGCGCATTTTGATGATAATTGAATTGAAGTATCGGGCATCAGAGTATCTCCTTATTTCCTTGATATAATTAAGTAAAATATAAAAATTTGACTAGAGAACAAATTATAATTTCATATTTTTGTCTTATCT
>CAZZIS010000086.1:0-8918 GCA_964654445.1 uncultured Thioalkalispiraceae bacterium | reverse complement strand
ATCCTTATCCTTATCCTTATCCTTATCCTTATCCTTATCCTTATCCTTATCCTTATCCTTAATTATCTCAACATAATTAATATAATAAGATACTGATCTAAATCAATATTTACTTAAATGAATAGCACAATAGTTCTATTAATTAGAACGCAAAACTTACTGTGCCATTAAACTTTAAGAGTTTAGAAACGAAAAAGGCCCGGATACTATCCAGGCCTTTAAAATATGGTGGCTACACAATGTATACGTATTACGAATTATTTTGTTTGTGGATGGTAAGTTTCTGTTTTTATGAACGACTCGCAGCTCTCTTTTCCAATGCCACAATCCTGGCTTCAATAGGTGGGTGTGATGAAAAGAGTGCCATTATACCGCCCTTATCATTAATACCAAAAGCAGCCATTTGTTCTGGCAACGCTTCTGGTTCAACCTGACCAAGACGTTTAAGTGCACTAATCATATTCTGGTGTCCAGCTAAATCAGCACCACCAGTGTCAGCAATAAATTCACGCTTTCTTGAAAAATACATCACAATAGTTGACGCAAGTATGGACAAAACAACCTGTGCAACTATCACACTCACAAAATAACCAATGCCATGACCCTGGTTATTTTTTAAAATCACACGATCAACGATATGCCCGATAACCCGAGATAAAAATACAACAAAGGTATTCACCACGCCTTGAATTAATGCCAGAGTCACCATATCGCCATTGGCAATATGGCTCATTTCATGGCCAACAACCGCCTCAATTTCACCTTGAGCCATATTATCTAATAAGCCCTGAGACACCGCCATTAAGGCATTGTTTTTACTGGCGCCGGTGGCGAAAGCATTCATCGCAGGCGATGGAAAAATAGCCACTTCAGGCATTTTTATACCAACAATTTTTGCCTGCTTTTCAACAGTATTAATTAGCCACTTTTCAATATTTGACGTTGGATTGGTAATCACTACCGCACCCGTCATACGTTTTGCCATCCATTTAGATATCAGTAAAGAAATGAATGAACCGCCAAAACCAATCACACCAGAAAGTATAATTAACGCCTGTATATTCAGATCTGAGCCATTCTCAGCCAAGATGCTATCGACACCTAATAAACTCAAAGTGATACTCAATACGACCATAATGGCAATATTGGTGAAAATAAATAACATAATTCGTTTCATTGCTTTACCTGTTTTAGCTGATTAAATATTTGTTTACGACTTTTATCTTTGAAAGATAAAAATAGAATACAGCCAATTAATCATAAGAAAAAGTCGAATATTATTGCTATAATCATCGTATTTAACGAAGTAATATTAATTATCCAGAATTATTTAATTATACGATGAACTATAAACACCTTCATTATTTCTGGATGGTTGCCAAGTCCGGCAGCATTGCTCGTGCAAGCGAAAAACTTCATATCACCCCTCAAACCATTAGTGGACAGATCAGTCTTCTGGAAGAAAATTTGCACGAATCCTTATTTTCCCGGGTAGGAAGAAACCTGGAGTTAACAGAAGCCGGGCGTCTTGTATTAAGTTACGCCGAAGAGATTTTTTCATTAGGTGGTGAACTGGAAGAAATGTTGCACAACCTTCCAAAAAACAGGCCGCTCATGTTTAAAGTGGGGGTTGCTGATGTAATACCGAAATCCATTGCCTATCGTTTGTTAGCCCCTGCACTACAACTACCAGAACCCGTACGTATTATTTGCCGTGAAGGTTCTGTCGATTCATTGTTAGCTGAGCTCGCGATACATAAAATTGATTTAGTTATTGCTGACAGCCCCATTCCCTCTTCAATTAAAGTACGCGGATTCAACCACCCACTTGGGGATTGTGGTGTTACATTTTTTGCTTCCCCCAAACTCGCACATAAACTTGGAAACAATTTTCCACATAATCTTAACGCAATGCCTATGCTACTTCCGGGTGAAATGACAGTAGCACGTAACCACCTTATCGAGTGGCTTGACGGACAACATATCTATCCTCACATTATTGGTGAATTTGATGACAGTGCACTGATGAAAGCATTTGGTCAAACAGGAACAGGGGTATTTACTGCCCCAACCCCCATTACAGATGAAGTCACAAAACAATACGGTGTTGTTACTATTGGGCAAACAGATGAAATACGCGAACAGTTCTATGCCATTTCAGTAGAACGCAAGATTTCTCATCCTGCAGTAACCGTGATAACAGAAACAGCGCGGGAATGGTTATTTCAAGATATTTCATAAAAGTGGAAGAAATAAAATGGGCTAGACGAATAAACGGTACCAGAGAATAATTCTCTCTAACCTACATTAGAAATATATTGGCCTCTGACACCCGTCTCCAAAAAACAACAATATTCCCATATAAAATAACAAGTTATACATATTTATAGGGGTAAATATGCTAGGCTCCCTATAAAATAGCGTAAGGCACTGTAAATTATGGAAAAACTAGCAGAATCCACCACATTATTGTATTCACAGCTACAACAGCAATGCGCTACAGTATTGCCTATTGATAAGGGTATTAGCTACTCAAAGAAAAAGGTCTCAGGGAAAACATATTGGTACTCTGAGTTGGCCGTTGGTGGCGAGAAAAAAGAAAAGTCCCTTGGTGTGGATTGCGAAGAGCTGCGCTCTCAAATAGGAGAAAGAAGAGCGCTTGTAGAGCAAGCAAAAGACGAGGTAAAAAGCCGTCAACAATTAGTTGGTATGCTTTTAAAAGGTGGGGCGGCTAGTCCAACTGGAACAGAGGCTAGAGTGCTTGAAGTATTAGAAGGCGCAGGGGTCTTTCTTGCAGGGGGGATCCTGGTCGGCTCACATGCGTTCAGCATTTATGGAAATATGCTTGGTGTTAAATGGCCAACTCAGATAATGAAAACGCAGGATATGGATGTTGCTGGGACACAACGAATTCCTGTTGCAGCGAAACGAACAGATAAAACAATTAGTGAGGCATTACAAGAAACCGGAATGGTGTTTTTTGAAGTTCCAGCACTACATCCGAAAACCCCATCTACAGCATATAAGATACGCGGCCAGGAATTCAGTGTAGATCTTATTACACCTATGTTTGGTGCCACCAGTAGTCGTCCTGTTTATTTGAAAAACTTAAAAACATTTGCTGAGCCATTACGGTTTTTAGATTATTTGCTCGAAGATACAATCCCCGCAGTTGTGGTCGCTAAAGCGGGTATCCTGGTTAATGTGCCGAATCCCTCGCGATTTGCATTACATAAATTAGTAGTATCAGTTAGACGTTTAGCACACGAACATAACAAAGCGGTTAAAGATAGAATGCAAGCACAGTTATTATTGGATATCCTGTTAAATGAAAGACCGTGGGAAGTGGAGCTCGCCTTTCAAGCAACAAAAAATATGAGTAACAAATTTAGTACTCAATTACGTCAAGGAATAATGCTACTCGATGATAAATATAAAACGCCATTACTTGAAATGTTAGATGAATAAACAATATGGCGTTACCATCATTGGACAGACGGAAAAAATACGAGAACAGTTCTATGCAATTTCAGTAGGACGTAAGATTTCTCATCCTGCAGTAACCATGAAAACAGAAACAGCGCGGGAATGGTTATTTCAAGATGCTCAAAAAAAACCGGAAGAAATACAAAAGGGCTAGACAAAAACGTCTAACCCTTTTTTTATATGGTGGCTACACCTAGATTCGAACTAATTTCATTAATGCTCAATTTTCAATAATCATTATTGTTTTTTAATTTCTGTTTCTAGCAACAATTGTTAATTTTTTTCTATATATGGTCATAGAATGGTCACCTAATAGACGCTTCCATGATAATCCATTAACGATAAGCCTTCTAATTCGATGTACAATACTCACAGAATATAATAATTCCACTTTTTCGTATTGTCCCCCTGGACAATGCGTTAAATACCGCATATTGCCACAATGAATATAACCTCCAAATTTTGATAATAAGTATGCTCTAATCAGTTTCCCGAATCGTGGAATAAATTGAAGTACCCAGCCAACAATAACTATAACGTCATTATTAGGTGGCATCATGGTCACGGAATCAGCAGCATTAACCACTCGGTAAATAGGTGTCTTAATATTTTTAATCCAATCCTCATCTCCCACTCTGGGTGAACCGAATGTGTAGCATGCAGCAAGACCACCTTTATGAGATAGTTTTTTTGCAGCAACCGTTGCTAATGCGCCACCTAGGCTATGCCCAGTAATGAACAAAGGCCTATCTTGAAACCGCTCTTCTTTCAACGTTGTCTCAACATCAAAACTTATCTGTTCAAAAGCAGTTTTAAACCCTGAATGAATCCTCCCTCCCGATTCACATGGTATAGTCATTGCTTTAGCATCTGCTTTAATATCTTTTATACTTGTAGCTTCTGTCCCCCTAAAGGACAAAACAATAAAGTTATCAAATGAGACTAAAATTGCCTGAGTTCCATTAGTATCAAATGTCTTAATGAGCTCCATTTTCAGTGTACTAAGATCGGTTTCTAATATTTCTTTTTCTTTATTATGGTCATAACCAACTATATCAAGCAATTTAAGTAATGATGACTTTTCATTTTTGTTCACCAGCTTTGATATGCTTTCAATAAAATATTTTTTGTGATCTTCATTCGAAAATAAAGGATTAAATCTAAGATAAGCTAATTCTGCCAGACAAGACATCAACCAAGCAGTCCTGTCACTATATGCTTGTCTGTAAGAAGGAACTTTTTTATTTAGCAAGCTGTTAATTTGATTTAGTTCAGCCTCAGAATTTGCAAGTATGTTCGTCATAATAAACCCCCAATATTTTTAATATTTATGAAATTATGTTAATTATATAATGATTATTTTATCTTATCTCTACGTCGAAATTTAATTTAACCAGTGACTATAGGCTTGTATATCAATCATCGGAACTGTCCCACTACATTGTAATTCTGAAATCAACTTAAATAAAAATACTGTGGCTGCTTTTTTTCTGAATACGCGTGGAATTGTTTATCCTTTTTATCGAGCAAAAAATATCCATGAGACGTGGAGCACCCAATATTTAATAATCCATCATCAACATTAACTCTGAGTTGTTTTATTAAAGGGTCCCCTAAAGCTGGAGCCCAATCACTTTCCAGAGTTAAAATCCCCCCAATAATGTTAATTTGATCTTTTGCAGGATACGTACCATTTGCATAAGGTATCGGTAAACTTGTTCGATGTAATTTTCGAACACTTTCTATTTTCTTTTAAGCATATTCAACCATGCCGCGGTTAATAGATTGCTTTGCCTCAAAAACAGCATACACGCTTTCTGCAGGTATAATCATTTGGTCTTCAAAATTAAATACAAAGGGTGAATATTGCCGATCAAATATTACTACATCCATTTGTTCGCTGAACACACCTTTGCTATCAACAATGTGTGCTGTGGCAGCTTGATATCTCTTCGGTAAATATGTGTTAAAAAGCTCAAGCCATACATTCTCGCTACCATCACCTTTTGTTCTTGGATGAGCAAATGATTTACGTACAGTTGATAACCTATGTTCAATATTATCATGCAAATTTTCAAGAAGTATTGGAAGAGACCACTCACTCATAAAGAATTCTCCTGAAAAGGTCGTGTTGGTTCAATCGATTGCGCTATTTCAAATGTTCTTTTAGGCGTAATTGCTCGAGATGGATATGCATCAAGAACTATTGCGGGTATAAGTCGCTGAGTTAAATCTGAAAAAGTAAACCCAAATGCTCGTTTCTCTGTAGGACCAGTCACTTGCACAAAGTGCTTTACTTCCTCTGGCTTAAAACCCAATTGACTAAGTGGTTCACTTAATACCGCTGCTCGCTGTTTATCGTCTGGTCTGGAAAAAATAAGAATATCTGCTGCTCGTCTTCTTATTGCGGGATCAAGTGCATTAACTCGATTTGTACACATAATTACAGCCGCAGGTAATTGAGCATTAGCAATTCGATCAATACCTCGAATAAAAGCATTTACACCAGCTCGGTCTTCATGGTGCATTTGTGCTGCTTCACGAGATTGAGCTAAGGCATCTGCTTCATCAATTAACAAAATCACGCTACCTCGAGCACGGCCATTACTTGATTTAAGTTTTTTCGCTTCAGAAACTGTAAATTCAAATGCAGCTGATATTAGCTGTGTCATTTCACCAACACGTCCCTGCCCTCGTGTTGAGAGACTTAGAGGTAAAAGAGTAACACCAATATTTTCCTGTGATGCTACAGTTGATGCTACAGGGTCGGACCTAGCTTACTATTTAAAGTATAATGACTCAAAGGTATTTGGTTTCAATTAATATTTTGGAATGGCGGTAGCATGATAAAAATCACGTTGAAATATTTTTTTAAAACCAAGGGGGTAAATAAAATTCAATTTTTGAGTCTTCGAAAAGCACTTTCAGAATAGCAGTAAACTGATAGTGTGTAGTTTAATTTAAAATTTTAATTATTTAATATTTATGTTAGTTTATACGTACAAGAGATAAAAGTAATTAAGTAAATTTACTTAAATAAAAATAAATGTTATGAAGCAAACATAACAAAAACGCTCAAGACGGGCTCCGTAACCAAGCACTTTTTTTGCAATGAGCACAAAAAATCGCCAGGTTACTACGCCGCTTAGCTAAGCGTTGAAGCTGTAGAAAAACCCTAAGTTGACATGCAACTAAAATGTGAGACGATATAAGCGCTTAAAATTATTTATCCTGTACACGAATATAAATTTTGTTGTTTGATTCGCATTTGTAACGTCATTGAATTTAAGCACTACTTTTATATATGAGTCGATATTTTTACAATTTCAACCTGGGTTCCATAAAGTAGCTATTTATGGGTTTTTCTACACTCTCGTTAGGCATATAAAAATTAATAGATAAAAGGACTTCCCTATGAATTTATATTTCAGATTAATAATGGTTCTTCTTAAAAGCATGTTTGTGCGCCAGATTGGTCTGCTTGATGAGAGTCGCTCACGATATCGGGCCTGGCCCTTTGATTGTGATATCAATTTTCATTTAACCAATGCGCGGTATTCTGCATTATGCGATCTGAGTCGCATTTATTTTATGGGTCAGGTCGGAGTATTGTTTAATATGATCAAACGAAAGTGGTTGCCGGTAGTGCAAGCACAAGAAATTAGTTATTTTAGACCAATAAAACCATTCCAGCGGTTTGAGGTTTCGACTCGATTTTCCCATTGGGATGATAAATATTGGTATACTGAGCATAAGTTTTTCGCTGTTGATCGGCTTTGTGCGGTGTTACAGGTTAGAGGTGTATTAGTGCATGGTAAAAAGATTTTGTCGATGCGTGATGTTTTTTTAGATCTTGTCGGTGACGACGTAGAAGCGCCTGACAAACCCGTCGATGTTGAGCATTGGCAAAAACTTATTGAGTCTAAGAGAAGGCTCATTAGAGGTTCTAGATCAGTCGAATAACAGGGGGAAGAAAGATCAATTTTCCTGAAAATGACTTATGTGTTTCCCTTTCAGACTAACGTTTCGTCTATGCACCCCATGCCATACAAGCGCATCAAATCGTTAGTGCCCTACATTTTATTTTTTCAATATAATTTTTTGAGGAAAACAATGTTACTGATATCCATTTATTGATGCTACGTGATGCTACAGGGTCGGACCTAGCTTACTCATTGACTCTTTTCATTTTATATCAATAAAACACACCATTTAACCCCTTAAATTATTCTTTTCGTATATAAAATGAGGATGTTTACAGGGTGACCAAAGAGGAGCCCTCAGGGTCAAACCTTACATTTCACATTCGACATGTGTGGGATGTAAGATTTAACCCTCTGCTTTTCTAGAAGTAAAAATGGTAAGCAATTTTTTTGAAAAGAGAAAAATATTCGATTTTCGAAAATGCTGGCTACACCTGGATTCAAACCAGGAACAACAAATAAAGATCAGCCACTTATTTTCTTCGCTATCCTATGCGGCTTGAACTTCTCTTGCTTTGATTTCATCAAGGATACCAGCATGTTCATGGAGAGTTCTTAGAAGCTGATCTAATGCTTTTGATTGCATGGTTTCACCACACTCATAACGGCTGAATGCATTTACACCACCGCCAAACAGTTTAGACGCTTCTTGCTGGTTTAAGCCCAAACCTTTTCGGATGGATCTAATTTCATCAGACATGAGAAGACCGTCTCCTCTTGCATGCAAATCATGGACTTCTTTTTCTGTCGCTTTGTGATCGGCTTTAGATAAAATACCTTCTTCACAACTATCGCAGAACATACCAGGCTGCTCTACTTCAACAGATAAATCTTTGTAAGTGTAAGTGGTTTTAATGGTTTTTTGTTCCATTGTTCCACCGCAAAATGGGCATTGTTTACTCATAACTAATCACCTTTTTCTTTGAATGACACAACCAGATAGCCTTCATCATCCACCATAAACTTCACATATAACTCATACCCTAAGTAGCTTGCGTGATACACGTCTTGCCATAGTTTATGGTCTTTGTATGTGGTCATGGATTTATAAAAATTACTTCTTGTTAGTTGTAGAACGACACTTTCTACATCACCTAATACTAGATGTAATTCAGTCATACTCCGCTTCGCAGAGAAGGTTGTACGGGCACCGTTTTCCCTAACTGATTCCTTAATGGCTTCCAAATCATAAGTCGGTGTTTTCTTATCCATACACACAAAGTATTAACCAAATAGGTTAACCTGTAAAGTAAAATTAACTAAATAGGTTAATTTTACTATAAAAAAGAGCGCTGTACTTAATTTGAGACTTTTTCAAATTTTGAATTTATCAAAAAATAGCTTTGGTCACAGACATAAAAAAGGGTTGGACGAAAACGTCTAACCCTTTGATAAATATGGTGGCTACACCTAGATTCGAACTAGGGACCCCAACATTATGAGTGTTGT
>CAZZIS010000085.1:0-12253 GCA_964654445.1 uncultured Thioalkalispiraceae bacterium | reverse complement strand
CCGCTATGCGTTTCGTCAGTATTACCTCAACATGCTCCGCATGTTCTGGCATCGTCTCGGCGGTGAAAATTTTTTGTTTAAATAGCCTTGATACCTAAGCGTTCAAACAACTGTATATCGTGATTGGTATCCGGGTTCGGTGTAGTTAATAATTTCTCACCATAAAAAATAGAGTTTGCTCCGGCAAAAAAACACATTGCTTGCATTTCATCACTCATTTTTTCACGACCTGCAGATAGCCGGACATAGGACTTTGGCATCATGATACGTGCGATAGCCACACTACGAATAAATTCCAGCGTATCTAAATCATCACCATTTTCCATTGGCGTGCCACTCACTCGAACAAGCATATTAATCGGTACACTTTCCGGATGTTGCGTTTGATTAGCCAGCTCCTGAAATAAACCAACACGATCACGGCGACTTTCGCCCATGCCGAGTATGCCTCCACAACAAACACTCATACCTGCATTGCGAACGCGTTGTAACGTATCTAGTCTGTCCTGGTAAGTACGTGTAGTAATTACTTCACCATAAAATTCCGGAGAGGTATCAAGATTATGGTTGTAATAATCAAGCCCGGCATCTTTTAATTTTTCGGTTTGTTCATCGGTTAACATGCCAAGTGTTAAACATGTTTCCATGCCCAACGCTTTTACTTCTTTTACCATTTTAATAACAGGTTCAAGATCTTTATTTTTTGGGCTACGCCATGCAGCGCCCATACAAAAACGACTTGAACCATTTTCTCTTGCCAGTTTTGCTGATTCGATAACTTCATCCAGCGGCATTAACGGTTCATTTTCTAACTCGGTGTCATAACGTGCGCTTTGCGGACAATAACCACAATCTTCAGGGCACTTGCCTGTTTTAATACTGAGCAAGGTACTCACCTGAACGGCATTGGCATCAAAATTTTCACGATGAATTGTTTGCGCTTCAAATAACAAATCGTTAAACGGCATATCATACAATGCTGCAATTTCATCTACTTTCCAGTCATGACGTAACATCCCAGCTTCTTTATCTAACTTATCCATCATGACGCTCATGCCATGTCTCCTTCAGTTTGTTTTATTATTGTTTCAATATCTTGCCAGTCTTCTTTTTGAACTTTTATTAATTCCCAGATTGTCCAGGGAACCAGAACAAAACCAACCACCCCCCCCATTAGAATCCAGAGTTTCCAGTCTGTACCAAAAAATGTTCCCACGGGTATAACAACACCAATCATGCCGTAATATCGATAAGCAGCTTGTTGCGTATAGTGGCCAACAAGTTCATTTGGATGATGACGTGCAATAATGTAAATCATAATCGAAAGACCAAACCACAAGATCGGCGGTACAATCATTGCGATAAACATGAAGATCATTGAGGTTCGTTCATGCTCAGCTAAAAGAATGATCGGAGCAACAATCAGGCCCGGCAACAATGACAATAGATTGCCAATATTAAATAAGCGGGCGAACATTCGTGCATTTTTTGCAGGAATAACTTTTGTTATTTCTGATATTTTATCCACTTTATTTGGAGATTCGTATTGAGTCGTCATATATAATTTTCGGTAGTCGGAGGGCTATTCAGTTACAATTTAGTGCTTTTAGCAGTAAAGTGAATGATAAACACTTGGTACCGGGTGTCAACTGATATGGATGTCAATGATTTACAACTGGTTAATAAATAGCCTTTCTGGCTTAATGTCTAAGCAATGCTTATTGTGTCTGGCTCCCACGCTTAATAAGCACTTACTTTGTTGCAATTGTGAGAAGGATTTGCCGGAAAATACGGCTCACTGTGTTATTTGTTCAACTCCTTTCAGCACCATACAAGCAGACAAAAAAAACCTTGTTTGTGGAAAATGTCAGAAAAACCCACCAAATTATACGACCAGCTTAATTCCTCATCTTTATGTCTCACCGCTTAAGCAATTAATTGCCCATCTAAAATTTCATGGCAATCTCTCATATGTCCCTTTGCTGGCACAGAACTTTATTAATTCAGTAAAACACCGTAAAAATAACCTTCCTGAATGTATTATCCCTGTTCCATTACATAGCCAACGTTTACGACAACGCGGCTTTAACCAGTCACTTGAGTTAGCCCGGATAGTCGCAATACAACTCAACATTCCACTGGATTACTCACTATGCCAACGAGACAAAGCAACCCAGTTTCAAAGCGGTTTAAGTGCAAAACAGCGAAAAAAGAATCTGAAAAATGCCTTTAGCGTAATAAAGCCACATTCATATAAACATGTTGCTATTTTTGATGATGTTGTCACCACCGGTACAACCGTTAATGAACTGGCACGGCAACTAAAACAAAGCGGTGTAGAAACAATAGAAGTATGGGCGATTGCCCGAACACGTGATAAAAAGCATTAGAAAAAGTCATTTAATATATCCCCTCCCCCTAACCCCCTCCCTTAGGGAGAGGGAATAAAATCAAATCATTTTTTCCATTAAATATATGGTTTAGACAACAAAGGGGCCCTTTGCCATCACCGCGTTCGCCTGAAGGCGAACCTACAAAACCTGTTGTTAAATAATTACTGTGGGATTGAGATTGTGTGTTGGTGATGAGGCACGAAGCCCAACAACGGTAAATGGATATATACGTCATTCTTTGGGATTCACAAGCCCAGCCCAAGCTACAAAAAATTACACTGTTTATCACATAAATAATTTACACGAGAAGCTATGCAAAATATTATCACGGTTAATGAGAAGCCTTAGAGCAAGGCGAAAACGGGTGAAAAAGCGGAATGTACATGAGCATTTTGAAGCTGTTTTCAACGCGGCTATCAGGTTTCTCGTTAGCCGTGAGGAGAATTTTAGAAACTTAGGTATAAATCCAGGAACGGCCCGGTTCGTTGATACTCAGTAGCCGCATCCGTCGCATTATCAAGGTTGAACTGTTGGTGTTGCCAACCACCTTGTAAACCAAAGCCTTTACGCCATTCATAGGAAACTTTAGCACGATAATCAAAAACCCGGGTCGCATTAGAATCAAGGTGACTACCTTCAATGCCGGCAGAAAAGCCTTTGAAAGGAAGTGAATATAATGCAGAAGCGTGAAATAACGGCAATACTTGCTGAAAATAACCATTACCCAAATTTTCTGTTGAATTCATATAACCGGATAAATGACGTAGTGTCACACCTACATCAATATTCATGTTGCTAGTTTCCCATGGATATGTCCATGTTGCGTCAAATTGCGAAAACTTGAGCGTATTATTATTTAGCGGTGACAATAGTGAAGAATTCTGATCACCATTTTGAATATTCGATAAATGATTAAATTTGAAA
Source organism: uncultured Thioalkalispiraceae bacterium (assembly GCA_964654445.1). Classification (GTDB taxonomy): domain Bacteria; phylum Pseudomonadota; class Gammaproteobacteria; order UBA6429; family Thiohalophilaceae; genus JAGLTQ01. The sequence continues at coordinate 8,936 of CAZZIS010000085.1, read as the reverse complement.
TTAAGTAAGGGATCGCTTTGCTGAGCCAGTGTATAGCCCACATGAACAGTAAACAGAAGAACTGCCAGCGCTAAAAATTTTCCTTTTTTATAAATAACCATAATGATAAATCTAATAATAAAGTTGTGGTATTAAATTGAGCTCATCCTTAAGCTACGCAAACTTGTGGGGGATGACATGTAAAAATTATAGCTAAGTCTAGACGATGAAACTAGTTAATCACTCTCACAAATGTTATTTTTTGTTAACTACTACTTTTCCGGGAAACCAATTTCCTCTAAAGCTGAAACACGATTATTGGTAAATTTAACCAGACCAGCTTTTAAACTCCCTGTTTTTTGTGCGCGTTGATAAGCATCTATCGCTTCCTGACTCTTGCCTGATTTTTCCAGCGAAATGGCCAGGCCTAACCACCAAACACCGGCAGCAGGTCGAATTTTTACTAACTGAAGATAAATATCAACCGCTTTAGAATGCTTTTTAACCCGCTGATAAGTCGCAGCCAGTAAAGCATAATAATCAGGCTCAACATTCATTGCTGCTGATACTGAGCCCTGATTTAATATTTTTATCGCAAGCTGCGGATTATTTTGCTCCAGCAATACACGTGCATATAATTGTGCAAACAATGGATATTCCGGTACAACTTTAACCCCTTCATTTAATAATTCTGCTGCATTAATAAATCGACCTGATTTAATATAAATTCCGGCCAGCATTTCACGTGCTTTTATATGCGGAATATAAAGCGATAAAGCTTCACGTAAATATTCCTTACCTTGACGCATACGACCTTGCTGTAAAAGTTTATAACCTTTTGTATATGCGATCTCTGCAAGTTGCTTGCTGTTAAGAGGGCGATGTTTTTTCTTTAGCTGTATCGGTGGAGAATAGTCAACCTCTTCGACATCAATAACTTCATCCGTATCAACTTCCTCCGTATTAATTTTTTCGATATTACTTTCTGCTTTTACCGGTTTTAGTATTTTAACTTTTTTCCTTACAACAGTTTTTTTAACTTTTATTTTTTTAATAGAAACCGTTTGTGTATTTTTTCCTGCTGCAAGCCGGGGGTTTTGTGAAGTTCTATCCCATAATAAATAACCTATTACTACAAGCAAAAAGGCTAATGTGAAACCAATTGAAAAAGTTAGCCAGTTAAATGATTTTTGATTAGGTCGTGTTTCCCAGGTAATGTTGTTACTTAATGACGCTGACGTTTCCAGGTCACGCGAACGTCTTTTCTCAAGGTCTTTTAACATTTGGTTAATCAGGCTCATTTAAATTCCGTAACTGATTAACGTAAGAAAAAATATGTAGTAAATAAAACAATAGATAAGCCTGAAACAACGGGTAACCAGACAGGTTTATACTTGCCTGCATGAGTAAGCTGTGTATCTTCAGTATCTTTAATTGCCGCCTGCATATTCTTATTGTCAACATACTTGGTGCCCTGGCCATAAGCAGACATCATGGATTTATGAGAAAGAATATTAATCAGGCGCGGTATACCTCGGCTAGCTTTATATAAACTGCCCATTGCTTTTGTCTCAAACAGATTACCACCTTTATAACCGGCTATTCCCAGGCGGTGTGTCAGATACAATTCCATGCCGTCTCTATCAATAGGCAACAAATGATATGAAAAAGTAATCCGTTGTTTTAACTGTCGAACATCTTTTTCATTTAAACGTTCATCCAGTTCTGGCTGACCAAATAAAATAACCTGCAGTAATTTTTGCTTTTCTGTTTCCAGGTTAGTTAATAAACGTAATGCTTCCATGGTTTCAACTGGCATTGCCTGTGCTTCATCAATACATAAAACAACATTTTTTCCCTCTGTTGTTAATTCAAGCAAACGATTGCTAATCATTTTAAGGAGTTGATGATGCCCATAATGGCGGCTCATATCCAGTCCAAGCTCATCCGCTACTGCACTTTGTAACCCATAGGGAGTCAGCATTGGATTAGGGATATATGCAGTGACAAACCGCTTTTCAATTGTGTTTAATAACTTTCGACATAACAGGGTTTTACCTGTTCCAACTTCACCTGTTACCTTTATAAATCCTTCACCTGTACGTACTGCAACAAGCAATGTATTTAATGCTTCTGAATAATGCCCATGCGCATAAAAATAACTGGTGTCAGGTGTTATTGAAAAAGGCGCTTCTGTTAAACCAAAATATTCCTGATACATAATTAATATATGACTCGCATGATATTCATTATTGAGTTCTTACATTTTTTAAACGCGATTTCATTCGTTGTACGTATTCACCCATTTGTTTATCCGAATCAATCACAATAGGTTTCAATAAAATAACAAGTTCACTCTTTTTGGTAATATCTTGCGTATGCCTGAATAATGCACCCAACAAAGGTATATCTCCCAGCAGAGGAATTTTTGATACATTTTGTTGAACTGTGTTTTGCATTAATCCACCAATAATAACAACCTGACCACTTTTGGCGCGAATAATACTATCTGATTCCCGAATAGTGCTTATTGCCAGCGGCACACTTAAAGTCGTGCCGGAAGCTATGCTAATATCTTTTGTCTTCTCTGTAACCGTGCTAACGGTAGGATGAACATGTAAGATTATTTCACCGCCTTCACTGATTTGCGGAATCACATCCAAAGCAACACCGGAAAAGAAGGGGGTTAATTCAACATTACTTTGTGTTGATGCTGTTGCCGTTGTTGTGCTGGTATTACTTTTAACATCCGTAATAAAGAATTCATCTTTACCTACCTTAATAACAGCTTTTTGATTATTCACAGTTGAAATTTGCGGGCTGGATAAGACCTGCACATCCCCCTGCGTTTTTAACAGTTCGATAAACGCACTAAAATCAGAACCTACATTTAAGGCTAAAGAAAACATGCCTCCAAATGCAGTAGCTGCTGTGCCCGTAATTTGCGACAAGGCAGATGGATTTAACTCTCCTGTGTTTCCCGCAATGCCTGTGACACCTGAACCGCCAAAAATACTGCCACCACCTGTTTGACCAACAAGCGTGCTATTACTGCCTGATGCCTGCAGAGCTGCCCAGTTAATTCCAGTTTGAAAACGTTCATTCAACTCAACTTCAAGAATTTTAGCTTCGATAATCACCTGACGCTGAACAAAACTTTGTGTTTTATTAATGAATTTTTCAACTGCGCGTAATTCATGCGGCATTGCACGCACAACAACCATTCCTGATTGTGGACTAACAACAACATTACGACCTTTTTTATTTCCAACAAGTGCAGTTAAACTTTCCTTTAATTCATTCCAGAAATCTGACTTGCTTTCAGTACTAATACTGCTTCCGGAAATACTTTGTGTAGTACTTGCCGTTGCTCCAGTGCCACTGACTGACTCTGTCACCTGGCCTGAGCTTACACTCATTTTCGAACCACCGCTGCGGTTTACATTCAGGTAATTCATAGTGAAGATACGTGTACGCATAGTATTCGGGAAAACACTGTAACCCGTTTTAGTTTGTTCAAAATCATAACCATATACATCACGCACAACTTCCATCACCTCTCCGACACTAACATTTTTCAAATCCAGAGTAATACGTCCTTTTACCTTTGGATGTAAAATCATGTTGTAGTTACTGTCATCCACCAGGCCCATGAAAAACTGTCGAATTTTTGCGCGATGAACTTTAATATCAAAACGTGGCTCAACATCAATACTACCAACACCTGGTGCACTTAAATTAATGTCCGGCAGTAAAGCTGATGCTATTTCATCTTCAGATGCTATTCGTTCAGATGTTGTTGGCTGGTTACTCTGAAAAGCATCATCAATCATTTGATCTAATGCACTTACTTCTTTTGTTCCTGACTGGCTGGCACAGGCACTCAACAACACACAAACCATGCTGAATGTTATTAAACGAAATGTTTTATTACTTTTTTTCAAGCCGTTCTCCGCCTAATCTATATAATATATTTAATGTGTACGTATTTTTTTCATTATTTGTGAAACCAGTCTAACGGTAAATATCTTACCCTGCTTTATCAATTTTACTGATGACGGGTAAATCGCAACTACTTTTGCCCCATTAACCATGTCACCGGACTCAACTGCACGATCATTAACAATAGCTGTACGTCGTACTGATGAAATGCGAACTGATGACAGTAAAAAATGAACTGCTGTTACTGCCTTTTTTCCGCCCGGTAAAACCAAACGATACCCTGGAGGACGAGTTGGATCATCCAGTTGTGCTTGCACAGTTATAGATACAGACAAAAACATTATCGATATAAATAAACCTGATAATATTGTTTTTTGTTTAAACACCAATCCAGCCCTCATGAAAACTCAAGGTATGTACCGTGATCACTATTGTCGAAACAGGATATTTATTAACACTTAACTCCAATACATCCCAATAAAAATTCCATGGCAAATCATCTAATGCCTTAAGATATTTTAAGGTGCTTAAATAAGAACCTTTAAATTCAATCTGCAAACCATGTCGATAAATCCCCAGTGTTTGAGTTTCTTCACCTTCTTTTGCTTTTATCGGTGATAAAGGCTGAGCACCTAAACTTTGTACCCGCTGTAACTGTAAATCCGTGTTTTGAGCAAGCACCTCTTCCAGCACTTTTGCCATTTGTTTAGGTTCTATCAAGCCAAGCATTTTTTCTTTTAAATGAACATTTAAGCTTTCAATTTGTTCATCAAGTAATTTAATTTTTTGTTTTTCCTGAAAATCCGGATCGCGACTTTTTTTACTTTTTAAAATTAAAACCTGGCTTTCAAGCTGTCTCGTTTGCGTTTGTAAACTGACTATTTGCTTATCAACTACGTCATATTTCTGGTTTAATGGTGTAATAAGTAATTCAACAAAAACAATAATAATTGCCACAACAGACAGGAGTATCACTGAAAGACGTTCACGCTCATTTAATGCATTAAATTTTTCAAATAATAATTGCTGTTGTGTGCTCACAGGGGATTCACCTCATCAGCTTTTTTATTTTGCAAACTGAAGCTCAGCCATTGTTTCTTCTTTTTCTGTCTCGCCATTAATAAACTTTGAAATTCTGTGCCGGCAAATACTTTTTCCGCTGCTAAGCGCTGTAAATATTTTGGTAGTAATGCAGGTTTTGAGGTTATGCCATGTAATGCAATATCAGTACCTCCACCTGCAATACGTATTTGTGTTAACCACAAGCCATCAATGCGTTGTCGTGCCAAACCACTTATGTGCTCAATAAAACCATCGGTATTACCAAACTCATCCTGGCTTAAAATGCTTAATACTTTTTGTTTGTTTGCCAGCTCTTTTGTACTCTTGATTATTCGCTTTGCCAAGGTAGCATCTTTTTTCCTTATCGAAAGCTCAGCTTGTAATTTTTGTAAATCAGCCATTGCAATTTTTTGTTTTTGTTGATTCTTAACCAGGCTGGATTGATGTTGTTGTAACTGGAAATATCGAAAGCCCGCAGCTGCTGAAAATACAAACAGAAAAATCAGACTTAGTTGTACTAACATTAATGCTGAATAATTTAATTTCTGCGTCTTTAATTCATCCTGATATAAATTTACTTGCTGCGTACTCATGCCGCTTCACCTTTTTCTTGTCCTTGTTTTTGAGCTAGTGAAGCTGATTCTGATTCTCTTAAAGCAGCACCAATCGCAAAAAAACAATTGGCCTGTTTTTCTTCACTCATCGGCATTTGTGTATCAAGTACGGTATTTAAATCAAGCAAACGTACTTGTAAACCAAGTGCACTTGCGAGGTACTTAATCACACCAGGAATTTCATAAGGTAACGGTGCAATTACCAGGCTATTAATTGCGGGTTTAGCAAAATGGCTCTCGTAATAATCCAGAGAACGCTGTACTTCTAATACAATAGAATCAAGTGAACGTTGTTGATCGAGAGCCAGACCTTCTTCTAATGCCAGGCCATCAGCCTCATTTGGATTTTCACCAAGAATGGAGTTTGTCGTTGTTGAAAGGGAGCTGTAACCCACATCAATATTTCGTGCTAAATAAAGAGATGAATCCTGCGTGAGTGTCATTAAACCTTTAGTTGCATCTAATTTTAGCAGGGCAACACCTTGCTGATCTTCAGGTAACAAAGCAGCAATATTGCGCATCACTAATTCGGCAATATCAATACTTTCAACTTCCAGCTCCTGCTCTTCTAATATTTGAATGTGCTGCTTTAAAAAATCTTTTTCTGCTGCGGTAACATAAACTAAAGGAGCCCGACCGCGTTCTTTATGTCCCGGTATTTCAAATACATCAACAATGGCGTTATTAATATCAAAAGACAGGCTATCTTTTATTCGCCAACGCACTGCCTGACGCAACTCGTCATCCGCAACTTCCGGTTTTTCCAGCATCACCAGGTTAGAATCGGCTGTAAGTAATGTTGTTACAACAGGAAAACCCTGCAGCTTATTTTGTTGTACAAACTGTTTTAATAAATGGCTGGTTTCAGCTTTATTATCAATCGCTGAATAATGAAATGACTGCAGGGTAGGTGGCTGGCCTGCATTGCGAATAATACACACATGAGCGATGCCTTCTTCAGAAAGCACCACTGCATTCGTTCCCTGACCGCGTTTTTTCTTTTTAAGGAAAGTAAACACCCAGCCTCCAACTCTTAATTTTTTCTCAAAATATCTATATCTATCATTTAAACCAGGAACTTTACTTGGTTATTGTACAGTTTAAATAAACTTAGAACATAAATATAATGTTCAACTCAAGCTTTCTTCTGTAAGCCTATGTTTTTTAGAGATTATAGAACAAATTTTAGTCATTGCCTACATTAAGACAACTTACATAAAGTATGGGTAATGGTGAGCTAGCGATAACTTGCAACAATTCCTGCAAAGACCACGACACCTATCCAGTTATTGTTCAAAAAAGCACTAATACAAAGAGCGGGCTGCCGATATCGAATTAAATACTGTTGATAAACCATCAAACCTGCTGATAACAAGATCGCAAGATTATATTCATTACCTAACTCAGCCTGTTGACCTATCAAATAAAGAGAAAAAAGCATCATGGCCTGTAAGATTCCAATAATGACACGATCAGCATCACCAAAAAGAATTGCGGTAGATTTCACGCCAATTTTTAAATCATCTACACGATCAGCCATAGCATACATTGTGTCATAAATAACCGCCCATAGTACGGTGACCACATAGATGAGCCAGGAAATTTTTGGTACGCTATTCGTTTGCGCGGCGAAAGCCATTGGCACGGACCAGGCGAATGCCATACCTAAAACAATTTGTGGCATATGCGTGTAACGTTTCATAAAAGGATAAATCGCAGCAAGCATCACGCCGCCTAACGACAATAAAATAGTGAAAGTATTCATTGTCAACACAAGTAAAAAAGCACTAAAACACAATGCCATAAACAACAACATCGCTTCGTCAGCTGAAACTCGCCCCGCAGCAATAGGCCGATCTTTTGTTCTGTTTACCCGTGGATCAATCTCACGATCAGCATAATCATTTATCACACAACCTGCAGAACGCATCAGAATTACGCCAAGCACAAAGACTGTTAAAACACCGGGACGAGGCATTCCATCTGCCGCAATCCACAACGCCCACAATGTAGGCCAAAGTAAAAGAAAAATACCTATGGGTTTATGTAAACGGGCTAAAAGAGCATATTGATAAGCGCGTTGTCGAACATGTGGCCAGCTAATACCTGGTTTTAAATGATTTTTCATTTTAATTTCTTTCTTATAGACATTATGGGAAATTTAGTAGCTCCCTACATTTATCTTTTTACAATGCTTTCACTCACCCATGGAAGCAAGTGTTCTAAGTCGCAGCTATTAGCGTCAAACAAATTCATTAAAAATTGATGTGCAACCTTTCCTTCTACTTGAAATTTATACCCATTTAACCGAAGGAATACGTCCGTTGCGAAAAAAGCCACTCGCTTGTTACCGTCAACAAACGGATGATTGTTTATCAGCGATTCAAACATGGCAGCAGCCATTTCGGTTAAATTTTTATAATAACCCGTTTGTGGTCGGTATAGTGCACTTTCCAATAAGCCAAGATCACGCACACCTGTTGGTCCACCAAATCGTTCTATTAAAACGGTATGAATTTCAACAACCTCATCCAGCGATAAAAACTGAACAGACTCACTTGGCAAGAAGCTGTCCTAACTCTTCATTTTCCTGGATGGAATCATCGAGGTGACTTTTAACAACCGGACGAATACGACGACGACGCAGATAGTCCCTAATCGCTTCGGTAAGAAGACCGGACACATTCTGATGAGACTCGCTAGCCGTTTCCTTTAGCTCATTCCACACAGATTCTTCAACTTTTGAACTGATTTTAATAGTAGACATACGTCAACATTAGATGACGAAGATTGACATGTCAAGTCAAAGGATAACCTTGTATAAACAACAAGTTATAGACAACGTGTTCATATCTTACTCACTGCCTTTAGAACGCGACTGATTCTTGAGTAATGCAGATTAAAATAATCTGCCTATTTCTTTCATACTATACCCACCACTCGCATAAATATTGACTATAGCCTGATCTCTATCTGGAAATTTTTTTTCACAATAGCTTAAAGATTTCGCAAGTATGTACTTGACGCAAATTGATTGAAAGCTAGTCGCCGACTAGTTATTTGCCTTATTCTTCGTCTTTGTTTGAGTTTTTCTCCGGCTCAGGCCAGCCTTCTTTAACCTTTTCCTGTTTAATCGCTTTTCTCATGGCATCAGTCCACGACATATCATCTATTTTAAGACATTCTGGTTCTGAGTCTGTTTGCTTAGGTTATTCCTGGACATTTATTTGTTTCGCCACTTGAATTGGGAGATGAACCTTTAATAAGATTTAAATAAGTAATTAGCTGATCTAGACCATTTTGAATTACTTCTCCCTCCGCCATCAAAACATCAGGGGG
>CAZZIS010000084.1:0-12323 GCA_964654445.1 uncultured Thioalkalispiraceae bacterium | reverse complement strand
CTTGTCTTTTTTGGCTTTTCTATTGTTGCCAACATTATTGCCGCACCATTTAACGGACCATTAGCTGCAGCTGTTGAACGTCATATTACAGGCAGCCAGGACATCAGTACGAATAAAACATTTATGCAAGAAGTTAAAGACTCGATAGGAAACGAGTTGATTAAACTTAAATATTCGCTCTATCTAATGATGCCATTGGCCTTTTTATCTTTAATTTCATTGGTCTTCCCCCTGATCGCTCCTGCCATTGCCGTGTTATGGATGGTCTATACTGTTTGGATATTAACTTTAGAGTATGCTGACTTCCCCATGGCTAATCACGGTATAGCATTTCGTCACATAAGAGAAAAATTAGCAGACAAAAGACTTTTATCTTTAGGCTTTGGATCTATGGTGATGCTGGCAACCTTAATTCCACTCATAAATTTCCTGGTGATGCCAGTTGCCGTTGCTGGCGCAACTAAAATGTATATAAATGAATTTAATAAATAGTCTGTGATATGTTCTTTAATAAACTCAAAAAAAAATCCACATCATTTTTCACCTTACCCAGCGTTATCACTACTTTAAAGTGGAGCTGGAAAATTTTATTGTTGATTTTTGTAATGGATACAGGTTACTTAATTGGTATTTGGCCTGACTGGAAAATTTATGCCAAAGGCCCTATTCAACAATCAAGCTTTATCCGTAACTATATTTCTGAACATTATCATCATCGTGACTGGCCTCAACTTCGATGGCAACCTACTTCATTTAGCAACATCCCTAAACACATGACTCGCGCACTCATTGTTGCAGAAGATGCCCGGTTTTATTCTCACAGCGGTATCGATACTGATGCTTTAAGAGAAGTAATGGAATATAACCTGTCAAAAAAGCGTTTTGTTTATGGTGGTAGTACTATTTCCCAACAAACCATTAAAAACATATTTCTTAGTCCATCACGTAACCCGCTACGAAAATGGCATGAATTTGTTTTAACAATAGGGATGGAACGTAACTTAAGCAAAAAACGTATTCTGTCATTATATTTAAATATTGCAGAATTTGGTCGAGGAATTTATGGCGTGAATGCTGCTGCGCAATATTACTGGGGAATCCCAGCTTCTCGTATGTCAGTAAGGCAAGCGGTTGAACTTGCAGCGACGTTACCTGCCCCGGTGAAAAACAATCCCAAAACCAGAACAAAATTTTTCTTAAAGCGGGTTAAAAAGATTGGGAGATATTTCTAGGGGCTGATTTCAGCCAAAAGCAGGTTTCCAATATTGCTAATCCGTCATCTGTTTTTTCACATCTGTATTATTCCTGAACAAACATCACTCTATTTCTGCCAGCTGATTTCGCCTGATATAATGCCTTGTCGGTACGTTGAAAGAATGTTTCACTTGTTTCGCTTAGTGAATACTGGCTCACACCCATGCTCACAGTTAAATTTCTACCGATGTCAAATTCTGTTTCAGAAATCAACTTCCTGTATTTTTCTGCTATCTTGATGGACTGTTCCAGGTTACTTTGAGGTAAAATAATCGCAAACTCCTCACCACCCAGACGAAATACATAATCTACTGCACGAGTATTTTCATTTAATAACTTTGACAACAGAATAAGTACCTGATCGCCTTTCGGATGTCCAAAATCATCATTCACCAGTTTAAAATAATCTATATCACATAATATTAGCGAAAAAGATAAGTGATATCGTTGAGAGAGTTCTTCTTGTTTAAGTAAAATTTTATCAAAATAATTACGATTATAAAGTTTAGTCATAGAATCTGTAATTACATCACGCTCGAGACTTTTGTGAACAATTTTATATACCAGGGCAATAATGGTTAATATAATAATGCAGATCAAAAATAATATGTATATTATTTGTTTTTTATAATTTGCCAGTTTTTTTTCATTGATTTTTTGCGCGGTATATACTGCAACGTTTGCCCTGTCCCAGCATAGTTCACTCTGCTGTAATATTTCCCTGGAATAGATTTTCTTTATTCTGTGTCTGTAATACAACTTTTTTAAGTTAACCCATTCACTTCCTAATTGCTGAATAATTTCATTTAAGTTTTTCTGATTCATGTAAAATGAATTTGTGTCAATATCAATATAACGGGGCTTTACCCGTTCAATTGTATTATCAAGTTGCATAATAAGATCGTCTGAATTGTCATTGTTGAGTTCTTTTTTCGTTATACGTTGAATTGAACCTCGAATAATACCCATATTATTAATTGTAAAAGCATCATATTTGAATGTTTTCAGCTGGTGTATTGCCAAATACCCTCCTATTAAAACACTGAAAAAAAGAAAAAATAATAATAAAATTATTTGAAGTGATACTCTCATCTCAAAGAACAAACCGGTTATTTCTCTTACCTTGATACTTGAATATAATTTCATTTAAATTAAACACACTATTAAATATTGGCATTATTAATACAATGAGCAAAAATTATTGATTTTTGATGAATTTTTTCTTTCATACTAATCATCCACAATTATTATCGTTCTATTTAGTATAAGTTATCGACAAATTTTTAAAGTTATTTAGATAATTTACAAAAAAATACGGTTTAACTAAATAAATATTTTACTGGAGTGCCCGAATTCATATACCGGTTTTATTAAACAGAAATAGAATAACTTCCTGTTTCGTATTCATTCACCAAAATTAATGCTTTTGATTGATTAATATCATCGACGCTAACAAAGGCAAAGTCTATCGCAGCAAGTTCACCAATTGCACCTTGCAGGTATTCGCCTTCTACATAAGCTGGAATATCATTTGCTTCCAACATCCCTTTTACAATATTTGCCTCGATGCTGTTTTTTGCGGTGAAGACTTTGACCATTACAATTAGTTCCTTAATCTCGTATTAATTTAAGTATGTCGTTAAACGTTTTATACCTTCTTCAAGACGTTCAATTGATGTTGTATAAGAAAAACGTACAAAAATATTCGCTTTGTTTTCACCAAAGTCCTTACCTGGCGTTACAGCAACACCAATATTTTCCAGCAAATCATAAGCAAATTGATAACTGTCATTTGTAAACTTTTCACACTTCGCATAAATATAAAAAGCACCTTGAGGTTCTACTTCTATAGTAAAGCCAAGTTTTTTCAACGCGGGTAATAAAAAATTTCTGCGTCGCTTAAATTCATCTTTATGCGATTCCAGTATAGTTGTTGTTTCTGAATTAAACGCAGCTAAAGCGGCATATTGGGCCGGAGTGGGCGCAGCAAGGAAAATATTTTGTGCCAGTTTATCCATATCCTTAACCAGAACTTCAGGCGCAATAATCCAGCCTAAACGCCAGCCTGTCATATTAAAGTATTTTGAAAAACTGTTTATCACTATAATATTTTCATCAGCTGTTAACGCGGTATCAACATCGCCTTCGTAAACCAAGCCATGATAAATCTCATCAACTAAAAGATAAGCACCCTTCTCTTTTACAAACTGAGCCATTTTAATAAGTTCTGAGTGTGACAACAAAGTTCCTGTTGGGTTAGAAGGTGATGCAACCATTACTACAGTGGTTTTATCTGTCCAGTTGTTTTGTAAATGTTTTAAAGACAGTTGATAACCTGTCGTGGCATCAACAGAAACTGAGCGTATTTTACCTGATAAAAAACGCACAAAGTTTCGATTACAGGGATAACCTGGGTCAGCAAGCAAGACTTCATCACCTTCTTGCATAATGACACCTAACGTCAACATCAGTGCACCCGATGCACCGGGTGTAACCACAACTCGATCAGCAGATATCGATACACTATACCGTTCCAGATAAAACCCAGAGATGGCTTCACGTAACTCAGGTAGTCCAACGGCAGGGGTATAGTGAACATCCCCCTGACTAATTGCGGCTATGCCTGCTTCAACTATCGGTGCAGGAGTAGGAAAGTCAGGCTCACCGATTTCCATGTGCACAATATCCTTACCTTCTGCTTCAAGTTCTTTAGCGCGCGCAAGTAACGCCATAACATGGAAGGGCTGGATATCTTTTATGCGTGAAGAACGACTCATATTATTGAGAACTCCATACAAAAGTTAATCTACATATCATTACATATATGTGTAGCCTGGATGCAGCGCAGCGAAATCCAGTGGTTCTTTTTGGCATTATTCCCTGGATTGCATTGCATTTCATCCAGTCTACGGATTCATAGAGGCAGAATGTAATGCTTTAATCATATCGATATTCAAATAATCAAATCCGTGAGCATCACCTGCAATAACCGTAAAAGGTGAATCCGCCTCACCATATTGATCCAGCACTATCACCGCACCACTAAAATCATGATCTTTAGTGTAATCGTTTATGGTGATAACCGTTTTCAAATTTGCACCCAGTGAGGACAAAATACCATTACGTGAGTCTTCAAAAGCAATACATTCCTCGGCTTTTAAATTCATTTTTTGCAAAGCAAAATCATAAATATCCGGCGCGGGTTTTTTAGCAGGCACAATATCTCCAGCAGCAATGACTTCAAACCAATCCATCGATTCTTTGCCTAAAGTATGCGTAAGTAAAGCTTCAACATTTGCCGGGGTTGTTGTGGTTGAAATAGCCAGGCGTAATCCATTATCTCGTGCTTCATTCAGTAATCGCTCAACGCCCGGGCGTAATGGAATCGCACCTTTAGATAACAAGTCAGTGTAATGTGCTGTTTTAGATTTATGCATATCTGCAATATAAGTCGTTAAATCTTCTGGCTGATCAAACTCTGGCTGATATTTATCCAGAAAGAACTTCATTCGTTCCTTACCACCCGTCACGGTTAACAAGTCTTCATAAATATCAACAGTCCAGTTCCAGTCCAAACCCGCATCAGCAAAAGCCATGTTAAAGGCAACTCTGTGTCCATCTCGTTCAGTATCTGCTAGTGTTCCATCGACATCAAAAATTAGTGCTTTTAACTCAGGCATTCATAACTCCAAAAATCTATAAATTTTAAACCAATGGTATAACCACTTGATTTGTATTGAAATAATCCCATATTATGGTGAACTATTGCTAGTGACGCTAGTGTACCACTACGAAAATTTTTCGTAATTGTTGCGTATTTGCCAACATTCTGGTATTAAAGCGCGTTGTATTTTTTTATTTTAATGTAATCCCACGGCTGGAGATATTTTACGATGCCTGCAAAGAAAAAAACGGCTGCTAAAAAGAAAGTTTCTAAAAAGAAAACGGTAGCGAAAAAAACAGTAGCAAAGAAAACCACTACTAAAAAGAAGGTTGTTGAGAAGAAAGCGGCGACTAAAAAAACGGCTGCCAAAAAGAAAACAACTGCGAAGAGAAGAAGAATACCCTCGAATATTACTCAGGAATTTAAACAGTTCGAGCCTTATAAAATTAAAAAAGGTGAAGAATATATGAATGAAGCTCAAGTTGAGCATTTTCATCATATTCTTGGATCATGGAAAATGGAACTTATGGAAGAAGTTGATCGTACTGTGCATCACATGCAGGACGAAGCAGCTAATTTTCCTGATCCCAATGATCGTGCATCACAAGAATCAGATTTCACTATGGAACTGCGTACACGTGACCGTGAACGTAAATTAATCAAGAAAATTGATGAATCAATTGATTTCCTTGACTCAGGTGATTATGGCTACTGTGAAGAATGTGGTATTGAGATTGGTATTCGCCGCCTTGAAGCCCGCCCAACTGCAAATTTATGTATTGATTGCAAGAGCTTAAGTGAGATTCGTGAAAAATCCATGTCTTAACATGTTAGCCCTAAATAAAAAGGAAGCTTTAGCTTCCTTTTTATAGTCAAATATTAATTTCATTACGCACTTAGACTTAGTGCCCGCTCCCCTTCGCGGCGATCTTCCAGAATACAAAGCTGATTGCTTTTGGCAAACCCCATAATAAAATCATATGCCTCAGGGTTAACCTCATTAAGATTACGTGCAACCACTAAACACTTTTCACCATCAATCATGCAGGGTGCAACTGCATTTGAATAGTGCAAACGATGATCACTACCAAAAGTGGCCAATGTTGAAGAAATCCGCTCAATCCAGTCGCCTGGACGTAACTTCTTACCCTCTTCAGTAACGCCTCGGATAACCCATTTTTCATCACTATTCACAACAACAAAGCCTTTACCTAAATTTTTGAATTACAGTTCACTACCCAGTTTAACGACAATAAAGGCAATTACTTTAGAAGATAAATCATAACAATTACCAAAAATCACAGCTATATCGTGGTTATAATCACCTTATGTCAGAGCAACTACCTTATCGTGGGCGTTTTGCCCCTTCTCCTACCGGACCATTACATTTTGGTTCATTAATAGCTGCCGTGGGAAGTTACTTACAGGCTAAACATCAGCAAGGTGAATGGTTGGTACGGATTGATAATATCGATCCTCCCCGTGAACAAGAGGGTGCTGCAGACGATATATTAAAAACACTCGAAGGCTTTGGCTTTGAATGGGATGAAACCGTTTTATATCAAAGCAACAGACTTCAACACTATCAAGAGATCGTTAATAATCTGGTAAAAGAAAAGCGGGCTTACCCTTGTAGCTGTAGTAGAACCAGTATCCTTAAAATGACCGGTCAAAAAAATGGCGAAATTGTTTACCCTGGTTTTTGTCGCAATAGGCCATTAGAAAAACCATTGGAATACAGTGTTCGATTACGCTGCAACAATGAGGAGCTTATTCAATTTGATGATGTTATTCAGGGAAAACAAGCCTTCGACTTAAATAACCATGTTGGTGATTTTATTATACAACGACGAGATCAGCACTTTTCTTATCAGCTGGCCTCCGGGATTGATGATGCAGAGCAAAATATAACAGAGGTGTTTCGAGGCGCAGATTTGCTTAGTTGTACGCCCTGCCAGATCTATGTTCAGCAGGTATTAAATTTACCCCATCCTCAATATTGCCACTTCCCCATTGTTGTTAATAATGCAGGACAAAAACTCAGCAAACAAAGTCATGCACCCGCTGTAGATGTTAAGGATTCCGTTGATTTACTCTATAAAACATTAAAGTTTCTGGGGCAAATGCCGCCTATAGAACTTATAAAGTCCAAACAGGAAGATATCTGGCATTGGGCAAAACTGCATTGGCGACTTGATTTAGTCCCAAAAAAATCACAACTAATGATGGACTGGAATTAAGAATTAAAATGGATAGAGCGTTAGATTTTAATGAGCTTGAAGAAACAGGCATCGGAAAAAAATTTCAGGATGTACTCTGCACTATGCTGGATAGCTCTTATTTATTTAAAGATTTTAATCGTCAGGAAATTGAACAACACGTTCATTACATGCATGGCTATAAAGCACCTAAAGGTGCCGTTTTGTTTCAGGAAGGTGGGCGTGATAGTCATCTCATTATAATTACTGTTGGCAAAGCAAAAGTTCTAAAAGATGATGGTATGGGATCAAACAAGCAAGTGGACAGCTTGTCGACCACATTAAATAAAACACAAAGTTTTAACAATATTTAAACCAATAAAGATTATAATTGTGGAACCAACTAAAATTGATAATATTGAAAACATGGAGCATTACATGCTCTATGGACGTGGCGAAATCATGCAAAAACTGCGTCAGCTGGGTAAAAAAAATTCACTCATCACTCTTCATTTTGATGAACACTCTATGCTCAGTACAGTTGTTGATGTTTTAAGTGACAAAAATTTATTAGTGCTTGATTATGGTGGTAATGAAGAGCTCAATCAAAAACTCCTTAAATATAATCGCGCTATTGTAAAAACAGATTACGATGGCATTACTGCACAGTTCACTATAAATAATATTCGTAAAGCACGCTTACAGGGCAAACCCAGCTTTGCTTGCGCGATGCCTGACAAAGTACTTTGGGTGCAACGCAGGGAATTTTACCGGGTAAGAATACCTCTGAGTGAAACAGTAACCTGTGAACTTATTCATGGTGATAACAATCGTACTGAATATCCTGTATTAGACATTAGTACTGGTGGTATAGCACTTTTTGATAAAAATGATGAGCTGGAACTCGAACCAGGTAATATTTTCCATAACTGCAAGTTAACCCTGGGTGAGCATGATGCCGCATTCATCAAGCTTGAAATACGTAATCATATTCCGGTTAATCCTTATGAGACCTCTGAAGGAACACGTTGTGGCTGTGCATTTTTGAATCTAGGTGGAGATTTCGAGGCAAGCGTACAAAAATTCATCAATATGGTTGATATACAACAAAAAAGAACAGAATAACCAAATCATTAGTTCAGCTACTTCACCGAATATCCAACTTATTATTAACTCCCTATTTAAGTAAAAATTTACTTGATACTTGGTTTATCTCTTGTAAAGATAAGACAATAATAAAATCTGGAGTGTTTTATGTCAGAACAAAAAATATATGATGTTCCTGCTGAATTTGCAGCAAAAACAAACATCACATCTGAACAATATAAAACTTTATATAAACAATCTGTCGATGACCCTGAAACTTTCTGGGGCGAACAGGCAAAACAATTTTTAAGCTGGTCTAAACCCTGGGATAAGGTAATGGACTATAGCTTTGATGCTAATAATCTTTACATAAAGTGGTTTGAAGGCGGGAAACTGAATGTTGCCTATAACTGTATTGACCGCCACCTGGAATCCAAAGGCGATCAAGTTGCAATTATTTGGGAAGGTGATGATCCGAATGATGATAAAAAAATTACCTTTAATGAACTACACCACGATGTCAGTAAATTTGCCAATATTCTAAAAATGCGAGGCGTAAAAAAAGGCGATCGTGTTTGTATTTATATGCCAATGATTCCTGAAGCCGGTTATGCCATGCTTGCCTGTGCTCGGATAGGTGCTGTTCACTCTGTTGTTTTTGGTGGTTTTTCTCCGGAAGCACTCAAAGGACGTATTCTTGATTCGGATTGTCAGATTGTTATAACAGCTGATGAAGGTGTTCGCGCTGGTAAAAAAATCCCATTAAAAGCCAATACAGACAAAGCACTCGAAGACTGTCCAAATGTACATACTGTATTAACCATTAAACGCACCGGTGGCGATATTAACTGGCATGCTGAACGCGATGTTTGGTACCACGACGCATTTGAAAGTGCATCAGCCGATTGCCCTTGTGAAGAAATGGATGCAGAAGATCCTTTATTTATTCTCTACACCTCAGGCTCTACAGGAAAACCGAAAGGTATCTTACATACCACCGGTGGTTACCTTTTATTTTCAGCAATAACAACAAAATACACCTTTGATTTGCAGGAAAATGATATCTACTGGTGCACTGCCGATGTGGGCTGGATCACCGGCCACAGTTATTTACTTTACGGTCCATTGGTAAATGCTGCGACTACCGTATTTTTTGAAGGTGTACCCAACTACCCCTCTGCCTCTCGCTTCTGGGAAGTCGTTGATAAACACAAGATCACTATTTTCTACACCGCCCCCACGGCCATTCGAGCATTAATGCGTGAAGGTGATGCTCCGGTAACAAAAACCTCTCGCGCCTCATTACGTTTGCTTGGCACCGTTGGTGAGCCAATTAATCCGGAAGCATGGCAGTGGTATTACAATGTTGTTGGTGAAAAGCGCTGTCCTATTGTCGACACCTGGTGGCAAACTGAAACCGGTGGCCATATGCTTACTCCTCTTCCCGGTGCAACCGCACTTAAACCTGGTTCAGCAACACAGCCTTTCTTTGGCGTACAACCGGGTATTATCGATACTGAGACAAATAAACTTATAGAAGGCAATGGTGAAGCCTCAGGCGCCCTGGTGATGACTGCTTCATGGCCAGGACAAATACGCTCTATTTATGGTGACCATCAACGTATGGTGGATACCTATTTCAAGGATTATCCCGGTTATTATTTCTCCGGTGATGGCGCTCGTCGAGATGCTGATGGTTATTACTGGATTACAGGTAGAATGGATGATGTGCTAAATGTCTCCGGCCACCGTATGGGCACCGCCGAAGTTGAATCTGCGCTGGTTCTACACGAGAAGATAGCCGAAGCCGCTGTGGTGGGTTATCCGCATGATATAAAAGGTCAGGGAATCTATGCCTATGTCACGCCTATCATCGGTGTCGAACCTTCTGATGAGCTTAAAAAGGAACTGGTCAGTCTTTGCCGGCAAGAAATTGGCCCCATTGCCAAACCCGATATTATTCAATGGGCTCCAGCCTTACCAAAGACCCGTTCAGGCAAAATTATGCGACGCATTTTGCGTAAAATTGCTGCCAATGAACTCGATTCTCTGGGTGACACTTCAACCCTGGCCGATCCCGCAGTTGTTGAGCATTTAATCGAGAATCGAGCAAATAAATAACATGTCGGTCGGCCTCATAGTGCCCCTCAAAGAGATATTTTGGAGGGTGTCAGGCCGACGATGCGCTAAAACGAAACCACTCAATTATTAGTTAAGAAATACATTATTCAATAACAATGATTGATGTACTTGTGCTCACATCACATTCGCTTAATGCTCTCTACTCAAATATCAACGCAATGACTTAATTCTACGTTGAATTCGTGCCTGCCAGCCTGTCCCTTGAGTAACCTGGAACATATGTTTTAAAACTTTACGTTCAGAAGGATGCCTGACAGCTCGAATATTAAAATCTCCCTGCACAAAAACTCCCGGCGAAACATCGGTAATTTCATATGCACCAACATACTTCACAGCCCCCGGTTCTACATTAATAACCCACTGATAGGCAGATCGCTTATCTTTCACCAGGGTATAAAATAGCTTTTTCGAAACAAATCGGGAAATATAATAGTTACCCGGTTTTAAATTTTCAGCAATAAAATTGCCATTCCTGAATATCATCACACGAGGTGGTTCACTAAAAGGAGGCATATAAAATTTACCAAATTCACGCAACTCAATTTCAGTCACTTCATGTCCGGGAATATGAATATTGCCATAAATCATGCCATTTTCAGGTGAGATTATTTCAAATGGTGGTTTGGGTTTAGTGGCGCAACCAGCCATATTTAAAGCTACCAGCACCACAAAAATCAAGCCAAACTTAAGAGGCAGGTTCTTACATCTTTTCATTATGAATACCTATATAAATTATTCAATTTCTATGAAGATAAAAGCAGTTTTCATGCCAATAAGGGGGAATTAATTATAAATTTCAAGCAACAGGCTGCTAATGCCATTAAATTTAGAAGCCTGTAGTCAATAAAATACTTAACATAAATCAATTCCTCAAATCATAAGTTGTGTAAAATACACTCTTTAACATAAATGTAATGAGGATTTAATATGAGTTGTTGTGGAAGTTGCGGTGGTGAAGACGTTAATTTGACTGAAGAGCAGAAAAAAGCTGAGAACGAAAATCAGAATCAAGCACAGGATAATGAAACAGAAAAATCTGAAGCTCAGGAGTAAGGAGATGCCTCCCCTCTTTCTAATCTTTTAGAAAACTGAAAACCTCAATAAAAAAGGAACCCGAAGGTTCCTTTTTCAATAACTAAGATTTATTTCTAAATATTAGTCTTCAGCTGTTACCGCTTTCATGCTTAAACGGATACGACCTTGTTTGTCGATTTCGAGAACTTTTACTTTAACAGTTTCGCCTTCAGTTAACTTGTCGCTAACATTCTCAACGCGTTCTTCACAAATTTGTGAAACGTGAACCAAACCGTCTTTACCCGGTAAAATTGTTACGAATGCACCGAAGTCCATCAATTTAGCAACCTTACCTTCGTAGATTGTTCCTACTTCAACATCAGCTGTTAATTGCTCAACCTGACGCTTCGCTTCTTCAGCAGCAGCACCATCACTTGAAGCAATCTTAACCATACCTTCGTCACTGATATCAATTGTTACGCCAGTGGCTTCAGTGATTGCACGAATAGTCGCACCACCTTTACCAATTACGTCACGAATTTTGTTTGGATTAATTTTGAAAGTCACAAAACGTGGTGCATAAATAGACATGGTTTCGCGTGGCTTATCTAAAACTGCATTCATTGACTCAAGAATAGTCAAACGACCTTCTTTAGCTTGTTCTAAAGCAATTTCCATAATCTCTTTAGTGATACCTTCGATTTTGATATCCATTTGTAAAGCAGTGATACCTGTTGAGTTACCCGCTACTTTAAAGTCCATATCACCTAAGTGATCTTCATCACCTAAGATATCAGTAAGAACAGCAAACTTGTTGCCTTCTTTGATTAAGCCCATTGCGATACCCGCAACTGGTGCCGCTGTTGGTACGCCCGCATCCATCATAGACAGACTTGAACCACAAACAGACGCCATTGAACTTGAACCATTTGATTCTGTGATTTCAGATACAACACGTAAGCTGT
>CAZZIS010000083.1:3409-12369 GCA_964654445.1 uncultured Thioalkalispiraceae bacterium | reverse complement strand
CATGGCACACCTATTATGTTGCGGGCACAAAAAGAAGGAATTACACCCGAAGAGCTTATTTCGGCGACAGATAAGGAACATCGAGCTGATTTTACGGATTTTAACGTCAACTTTGATAATTTTCACTCTACACATTCCGATGAAAATCGTGAAATTGTTGAAACTATCTATAAGCGACTACGAGATGCCGGTCATATTGAGCAACGCACGATTAAACAAGCCTACGATCCTGAAAAAGAAATGTTTTTACCTGATCGTTTTATCAAAGGAACTTGCCCAAAATGTGGCGCAGAAGATCAATACGGTGATAACTGTGAAGTGTGTGGCGCGACCTACGCACCGACAGAATTAAAAAATCCTGTTTCAGCTATTTCAGGTGCAACACCGATTGAAAAAGAATCCGAACATTACTTCTTCAAGCTCGCTGATTTTGAACCGATGTTGCGCAAGTGGATTAGTGCTAATCATACCCAGCCCGCTATCGCGAATAAAGTCAGCGAATGGTTTGAGTCCGGCTTGCAGTCATGGGATATTTCTCGTGATGCCCCTTATTTTGGTTTTGAAATTCCTGATGCGCCCGGTAAATTCTTTTATGTCTGGCTTGATGCGCCAATGGGTTATATGGCGAGCTTCAAAAACCTTTGCGATAAACGTGATGATCTGAATTTTGATGATTACTGGAAAGTAGATAGTGAACATGAGGTTTATCATTTCATTGGAAAAGATATCGCCTATTTCCATACTTTATTCTGGCCAGCAGTTTTAAGCGGCAGTAATTACCGCACACCGACAGCTGTTTTTTGTCATGGTTTCCTTACGGTTAACGGACAGAAAATGTCTAAATCACGCGGCACATTTATTAAAGCCCGTACTTATTTAGATAACCTCAATCCGGAATATTTACGTTATTACTTCGCTGCCAAACTCAGTAATGGCGTAGATGATCTTGATCTTAATCTTGACGACTTTATCCTGCGTGTAAATTCAGATCTAGTTGGTAAAGTGGTCAATATTGCCAGTCGTTGTGCCGGTTACATCAAGAAAAAATGTAACGGCCAATTAAGTGCAACTTGCGCTGAGCCAGAGCTATACCAGTCCTTTGTACAAGCCGGTGAAAAAATTGCAGAATTATTTGAGCAGCGTGAGTTCAGCCATGCCATTCGGGAAATCATGGCCCTGGCGGATAAAGCGAACCAGTATATTGATGAGCAAAAACCCTGGGCATTAGCCAAAGAAGAAGGTAAAGAACAACAGGTACAAGACATTTATAGTGTCGGTGTTAACCTGTTCCGTGTGTTGATGACTTACCTGAAACCTGTATTACCTGCCATGGCCGAAGCCTCGGAGTCATTCCTTAATATAGAACCACTAAACTGGGCAGATGCAGCAACACCATTAACAGACCATGAAATAAATAAATTCAAACCATTAATGACCCGGGTTGAGCAAGAAAAAGTGGATGCACTGGTAGAAGCTTCGAAAGAAGATCTAAAACAAGAGCATGACAAAAAAGAACGTAAAGCGAGCATAAAAAAAGTGGACACAAAAAATGATCCCATAGCAGATGAAATCCAATTTGATGACTTTGCCAAAATTGATTTACGCATCGCTAAAATCATTAAAGCCGAGCATGTTGAAGGTGCTGATAAATTATTACGACTCACTTTGGATATTGGTGATGAGACACGTAATGTATTCGCGGGTATTAAATCTGCATACCAACCTGAAGATTTAGAAGGCAAACACACGGTGATGGTGGCAAACCTTGCACCACGTAAAATGCGCTTTGGTGTTTCTGAAGGCATGGTTTTAGCTGCGGGCCCGGGTGGTAAAGATCTGTGGATACTTGAACCACATGAAGGGGCACAGCCCGGAATGCGGGTTAAGTAGTATTTGTATTGTAGGTCGGCCCTTCAGGCCGACGCTGCAGTGTAACAAATCCACATAACTAATTATTAAGCAATAGATTCGATAACTCCGGTTGCTTTGCCAACACCGCGTTGGCCTAATACCCTCTATTAGATTTTTGATGAGGGGCACTATGAGGCCAACCTACGAAAACCACAATCATTAAACGAATCTACAATAATAAACCTATCAGCGCTAAGGTATCTCTTTGATTTTGCTGATATAGATTAAAATATTGGGGTATACTCGCCTATATTATGAAGAGTCCTCATTAAGTTTATATTATGGCTGAATACGCACTTATTCTTATCAGTACCATCCTGGTTAACAACTTCGTCTTGGTGAAGTTTCTTGGCCTTTGTCCTTTCATGGGCGTTTCACGCAAACTTGAAACCGCAATTGGTATGGGACTGGCTACCGCGTTTGTATTAACGCTTTCTTCAATATGCAGTTACCTGGTAAATGAATACCTGCTCGCACCTCTTGGTATTGAATATCTCAGGACGATTACATTTATTCTGGTTATCGCGGTTGTTGTGCAATTCACTGAAATGGTCGTACATAAAACCAGCCCCTTGCTTTATCAGGTGCTTGGAATTTTCCTGCCTTTAATCACAACCAACTGCGCCGTGCTTGGTGTGGCTTTACTCAACGTACAAACGGAACATGGTTTTATTGAATCCGCTTTATACGGTTTTGGTGCTTCGGTTGGCTTCTCTTTAGTACTGGTTTTATTTGCTGCCATGCGTGAACGCATTGACGTTGCCGATATACCCGAACCTTTTCGTGGCGCATCCATTGCACTTATCACTGCAGGTTTAATGTCCATGGCCTTCATGGGATTCGCAGGGTTAGTTAAGGTTTAATATGCTAACAACGATTTTTGCTATAGCTGCTCTTGCGATCGTCTTTGGCCTTATTCTTGGTTTTGCTGCAATACGTTTTAAAGTTGAAGGCGATCCCATTGTTGATAAAATTGATGCCATCTTGCCGCAAACACAATGTGGTCAATGCACCTATCCCGGTTGCCGTCCTTATGCAGAAGCTATCTCAAAAGGTGAAGCCGATATAAATCAGTGCCCACCAGGTGGTGAAGCGGTCATTAATGAACTCGCTGATTTATTAGGTGTCGACCCCAAACCCCTTAATGAAGAGCACGGTGAACATTCGGAAAAAACCGTTGTTTATATCGATGAAGAAATTTGCATTGGTTGTACCTTATGTATTCAGGCTTGCCCGGTTGATGCCATCGTCGGCGCTGCAAAATTAATGCACACCATAATAGAAAAAGAATGTACTGGTTGTGATTTATGCATCCCCGTCTGTCCAGTTGATTGTATTTACATTAAACCAATTACTGAAACTATCAGCACATGGAAATGGCCTTCACCTGAAATGAACACATTCATCACAGCTGAGTTCATGGATGTAAAAGAGGAACAGTCCTGATGTCGATGCGATTGTGGAAAATATTTGGCGGCCTTAAGTTAGCTGGCTTTAAGAGCATGTCCATGTCTCAGGCGACACAGATTGCACCTCTTGCAAAAACTTTAGTGTTGCCATTAAAGCAACACATTGGTCATAGCGCAGAAGCAATTGTAAAAGTGGGTGACATTGTATTAAAAGGCCAAATAATTGCGACTGCAAAAGATTATGTCAGCACCCCCATTCATGCACCCAGCTCAGGAAAAATAATAGCCATAGAAAAACGTCATGTACCACATCCATCAGGAATAGCGACAGACTGTATTATTATAGAAACAGATGGTGAAGAACGCTGGATTGAGTGCACAGCAAACAGCAACTACCGCCAACTTGATACAAGCGCATTACGAAATATTATTCGTGATGCCGGTATAGTCGGATTAGGTGGGGCAGGCTTTCCTTCATTTATAAAGCTTAACCCTGGCCCGGGTAATATGGTCAACACACTTATTTTAAATGGTGCTGAGTGTGAACCCTACATCACATGTGACGCAATGTTAATGCAGGAGCAAAGCCGCAAGATTATTGATGGTCTGAATATTATGCGCCATGCATTACAAGTTAATCGTTGTATTATTGCAATAGAAGATAACAAACGTGCAGCCCACACCATGTTAGTCAATGCCTTACATGAGCACGAAGCTGAATATGTTGAAGTTATTCAAGTGCCTACACTTTATCCGGCTGGTGGTGAGAAACAGCTTATTAAAACTATTACAGGAAAAGAAGTTCCCAGTAATGGCTTACCCATTAATATTGGTGTTGTTTGTCATAATGTTGCCACTGCAGCCGCTATCGCCACAGCTGTGCTTGAAGGTAAACCTTTAATTAGTCGTTACCTCACCGTAACTGGTGAAGGAATTGACAACCCAAAGAACCTTGAAGTTTTATTTGGTACACCTTTTTCAGAACTTATCGATTTATGCGGTAGAAATAGCAAGGCTGAACAAATTATCATGGGTGGTCCTATGATGGGCTTTGAAGTTACCGACGATAATATTCCTGTTATAAAAACAAGCAATTGTATTCTTGTTCAAAGTAAACAAACAAAACCTGACTACGTCATGCCCTGTATTCGTTGTGGACAATGTGCCAATGTATGTCCGGCACAATTACTACCACAACAACTTTACTGGTATGCACGTGCAAAAAACTTTGACAAAACTCAGGACTACAATCTCTTTGACTGCATAGAGTGCGGTTGCTGTAGTTATGTTTGTCCAAGTCATATTCCTTTAGTGCAATATTACCGTTTTGCAAAAACAGAAATCTGGGCGCAAGAACAGGAAAAGAAAAGCTCAGATATTGCTCGTCAACGCCATGAATTCCGTCAATTTAGAATGGAACGTAAAAAAGCTGAAAACGAAGAACGTAAAAGACAAAAACGTGAATTGCTGAAAAAAGTAAATGGTGAAAAAGATAGCGCCGAAGATGTCAAAAAAGCGGCCATTGCAGCTGCAATGGCACGTGTTAAAGCTAAACGTGAAACACAGTCAATTACTCCGGAAAACACAGAACAGCTTACAGAAAAACAAAAACGCTCCATTGCAGAAATTGACTCACGGCGAAAAAATTCGAAGGAAAAAAGCTAACCATGTCAATAATTAACAGCTCACCCTACATTCAAAATAATGAAAATATATCACGCATGATGTTGGCTGTTATATATGCACTCATTCCCGGTACATTAGTTTACATCCATTTTTTTGGCTGGGGTGTAATGATCAACATCACCGTTGCGGTAATTACAGCTCTTGCCTGTGAAGTTACAATATTAAAAATACGCCATCGCCCTGTTAAACCTTTTATTTATGATGGCACCGCAGTATTAACCGCTATTTTACTTGCACTTGCCCTGCCCACCCTTACCCCATGGTGGTTAGCTGCTTTAGGTGCAGCATTTGCTATTATTATCGCTAAACATTTATATGGCGGTATAGGTTATAACCCGTTTAACCCGGCAATGGTTGGCTATGCCATGTTATTGATTGCCTTTCCTAAAGAAATGACCACATGGATTCCGGCAGAAACACACGGCTTAAGTTTTTTTAACACATTAAATTACAGTTTATTTGAAACACTGCCCGCTGCAGTAAACTTTGACGCTCTAACTATGGCAACACCGCTTGATAGTATAAAAACACAGTTAAGCCTGGGCTACACTTTAGATGAAATTCATCAGAAAAATTCGGCTCTCTTTGGCAATATAGCAGGCTATGGCTGGGAGTGGATTAACATCATGTTTTTAATCGGTGGCCTGGTACTAATTTCTATAAAAGTTATCAGCTGGCATATTCCTGTCGCCATACTAGGCGCACTTTCTTTTATGGCGATGATTTTTAATTTTTCAGATGCCGGTAGTTACTCACCAGTCAGTTTTCATTTGTTTGGCGGCGCAGCAATGTTAGGTGCTTTTTTCATTGCCACCGATCCGGTTACTGCTGCAGTATCAAATAAAGGCCGTCTTATTTATGGCGCAGGCATCGGCATTTTAATTTATATTATTCGTACCTGGGGTGGTTATCCTGATGCCATTGCATTTTCAGTTTTACTGATGAATATGGCCGTACCGATGATTGACTACTATTACAAGCCCCCTGTATTTGGATCATCCGGGAAAAGTTAATGAACATTGTTAAAAACATGATAATTAGTGCTGTCGTACTTGCCTTGTTTGCAATAGCCGGAACATTTTTTGTTTCGTATACCTACGATAATACCATTGACAAAATTAAAGAAAATAAACGCCTCGCATTATTAAAAGCATTTCATGTTCTTATTTCCCCGGACGATCATGATAATGATATTTTTTCAGATATAATTCAGGTTACGAATAAAAATTTATTAGGCAGTAAGAAACCTGTAAATATTTATCGTGCCCGCAAAGATAATAAACCCATCGCTGTTATCATTAATAGTGTTGCACCTGATGGATATAACGGTAATATTGAATTGCTGATTGCTATTAATTATGACGGTATCCTTGCAGGGGTACGCGTTGTCGTTCACAAGGAAACGCCCGGCTTAGGTGATGCTATTGAAGAAAATCGTTCTGACTGGATAACAAAATTCAAATCACGTTCATTAACTAACCCGGATAATAAAGGCTGGGCAGTTAAACGTGATGGTGGTGTGTTTGATCAGTTCACTGGAGCAACTATTACGCCGCGCGCTATTGTAAAAGCCGTTTATAACACTTTGCGCTATTATAAAGAAAACCGGGATACCTTATATGAGTGATACCAGCTACAGTAAACTTGTTTATAACGGCCTTTGGACTAACAATACGGCATTCGTGCAGTTACTTGGTTTATGTCCACTACTCGCTGTTTCTAATACTGTAATTAACGGATTAGGTCTTGGTCTGGCAACTACCCTGACCCTGGTTGCCTCGAATGTTATGGTTTCAGTAATTCGTCACTGGGTTCGACCTGAAATTCGTATACCTGTCTTTGTATTAATTATTGCTTCTACCGTAACGATTATCGAACTTTCGATGAATGCCTGGTTTCATGAACTTTATAACATTCTTGGTATATTCATCCCTTTGATTGTAACCAACTGTGCCATCATTGCCCGCGCCGAAGCATTTGCTTCTAAAAATACTGTTCCTGCCTCATTCATTGATGGTTTATTTATGGGCTTAGGCTTTACCGCAGTATTAGTTTCGCTCGGTGCGATGCGTGAAGCAATAGGTTTTGGTACTCTATTTCAACAAGCCCACCTTATGTTTGGCGAAGCCGCACGTGGATTTACTATTACTCTATTTGATGACTATCGTGGTTATTTACTCGCTATCCTGCCACCTGGTGCATTTATTGGACTCGGATTTTTAATTGCAGGTAAAAATATTATTGATAAAAGACAACTCAATATAAAACATCAAGCACGTGAAAAACAAATAGCTACGGAACAATCTTAAATAATCAATTAATAATATGAATAAAACAATTCGCACGGAAATTTTCAATCGACTGAAAAAACACATACCTGATCCAACTACCGAGCTAAACTTTTCTTCACCCTTTGAATTACTGATTGCCGTTATTCTTTCAGCCCAATCTACTGACAAAGGTGTCAATAAAGCGACAGCTGATTTATTTAAAAAAGCACCCACGCCTGAAAAAATGGCTGCATTAAAAGAAAACGGCTTAAAAAAATATATCAAAACGATTGGCTTGTATAACACTAAAGCAAAAAATATTATTAAGACTTGTAAAATGTTAGTTCAGGAGCATGATTCTCAAGTACCTGACAACCGTGAAGCGCTTGAAGCTTTACCCGGTGTAGGCAGAAAAACAGCTAACGTAGTATTAAATACCGCATTTGGCCATCCCACAATGGCTGTCGATACGCATATTTTTCGCGTCTCTAACCGCACAAATATTGCTCCCGGTAAAAACGTGCTGGAAGTCGAAAAAAAATTACTCAAATTTATCCCTGAAGAATTTATGATTGACGCCCACCACTGGCTTATTTTACATGGTCGCTATACCTGTATTGCGCGTAAACCCCGTTGTGGTGCCTGTGTTATTGAAGATTTATGCGAATTTAAAGATAAAATAATCGAATAACTTGTAACTTTTACTTTCACTCATTAACCTACTCCTCATGTTTGGACAAGACCGCACAGAATTAAGACAAATGTTTTTCACCGCATGGAAAAAACATCAAAATAAGCAATTAATGGAACCGCTGGAAGCTATTGTTGCAAAAATTATTGAACTTCATCCCGAATATCATTCTTTGCTTGAGAATGAGACGGCCGAACTCGATAAAGATTACACACCTGAAATGGGACAAACCAACCCCTTTCTTCATATGGCAATGCATATCTCAATTCAGGAACAACTCTCAACCAAACGTCCTACGGGTGTTGAACAGCTTCACCAATCAATTCTAAAGAAAAACAAGGATCCTCATGAAACAGAACATCTAATGATGGAATGTTTAGGGAAAATGCTTTGGGAAGCTCAATCTCAAAATCGAGCGCCTGATGAAACAGATTATTTATCCTGTTTAAAAAGATATACGTAACAATAACTTATAATTCCGGTCTTAAAAAAATCTATATATCCCATTGTTTTTTATAAAGTTTATTTTATTACATAAAATATTCCACACTTATAAAATGTCTATGTGACATTTATTCACATCATAGATTAAAAAAGTCTCGTACTACTACGAAACTTTTGTTATAGATATAGGTCATATTTTGCAAGCTATGGATATATAAGATGTTTAATTCAGAAGCTCAATATTTTTATAAAAAACAATAACGTTACATAAAATTTTAAAAACCGGAGATACGCTGATGTCGAATAATAAATCAATGACTACACTTTCAATTGCTGCTGGTACAGCTTTTATTGCTTCTTTAGCAATAGGCAATATTGCTAACGCTGC
This sequence comes from uncultured Thioalkalispiraceae bacterium, assembly GCA_964654445.1. Lineage (GTDB taxonomy): Bacteria > Pseudomonadota > Gammaproteobacteria > UBA6429 > Thiohalophilaceae > JAGLTQ01. Next base: position 3,570 of record CAZZIS010000083.1, on the reverse strand, counting down.
TGAAGGAGCTAACCCTTTTGCAATGAATGAACTTTCAAGTGGCTACATGCAACTTGCCGAAGGTAAATGTGGCGAAGGTAAGTGCGGTGGCAAGAAAAAAATGTCAAAAGAAGGTAAATGTGGCGACAGTAAAAAAATGTCTAAAGAAGGTAAATGTGGCG
>CAZZIS010000083.1:0-3309 GCA_964654445.1 uncultured Thioalkalispiraceae bacterium | reverse complement strand
AAAGAAGGTAAATGTGGCGACAGTAAAAAAATGTCTAAAGAAGGTAAATGTGGCGGCAGTAAAAAAATGTCAAAAGAAGGTAAATGTGGCGACAGTAAAAAAATGTCAAAAGAAGGTAAATGTGGCGGCAGTAAAAAAGCCATGGGCGAAGGTAAATGTGGCGGTAAAAAATAATCCTGCATAATTTACTAACATGAACCAAAATCAATATCCCGTTCATGGGGCAGGTTTAGGTCTGCGACGTTCTATAATGGAATCGCTCGCAGACCAGCCACCTTCTCAAGTTAGCTTTATGGAAGTTGCACCTGAAAACTGGATCGGTGTTGGTGGCGCATTAGGTAAACAGTTCAGTGCTTTTACCGAGCGATATCCTGTTGCACTTCATGGCTTATCCTTATCCATTGGTAGCCCGGCTCCACTTGATGAAGCCTTTTTGTACAAAGTTAAAAAATTTATAAAACAACACAATATTCCTTGCTACAGTGACCACTTAAGTTACTGTAGTGATGATGGTCACCTCTATGACCTCATGCCCATTCCATTCACTGAAGAAGCAGTATATTACGTTGCAGAACGTATACGTCGAACTCAGGACATATTAGAACAACGTATCGCGATGGAAAATGTTTCCTATTACGCAGCACCGTCAAAAGAAATGGAAGAAATTGATTTTATTAACGCAGTGATCAGCGAAGCTGATTGTGACTTTCTGTTAGACGTTAATAATATCTATGTAAACAGCATTAATCACAAATATGATGCAATTGAATTTCTCAAAAAATTACCCGCTGAGCGTGTGAGCTACTTACACATCGCAGGTCATTACAACGAAGCCGAAGATTTAATTGTTGATACTCATGGTGCTGACATTGTTGATACCGTATGGGATCTACTGCATAAAACATATGACGTATTTGGTGTTATGCCTACTTTATTAGAACGCGATTTTAATATCCCTCCTATTCCTGAGCTTTTAACTGAAGTTGATACCATTCTGGATATTCAGGATAAGTGGACAAAACAAAATACGAGTCATATCCATCATGGCTAGTTTACCCCGCTTCACTCAAGCTCAATATGAGTTTGCAGCTTTTATTCGTGATCCTGAATCGAATCCTAAACCTGCTGATGTTGAAGCTCGGCGTATGAATATATACAGCGAATTATTTTTTAATAATGTTGAAGATTTTATTTCGAATACTTATCCTGTATTAAAAAGAATCACACCAGAAAATGAATGGCAAAATATGATGCGGGATTATTTTAGCCAGCACATATCACACACACCCCTTTTCCTAGAAATGCCTCGTGAGTTTTTAAAATATCTTGAGACAGAACGTAAAAATCCAAACGATGCTCCATTCATTAAAGAACTTGCACATTATGAGTGGATAGAACTGGCATTAATGACATCAGATTTAGATACTGATATTGACTGGGATTTTATTGATACAGACGGAGATTTATTAAATAACCAACCCATCATGTCTCCTCTCGCATGGCCATTAACATACCAATATCCAGTGCAACAAATTAGTGAAGACTTTCTTCCTGAATCACCTTCAGAACAACCTGTCTATTTACTCGTATATCGCAATAAAGAAGATGAAGTTCATTTTATGGAACTGAATCCGGTTACAGCTCTACTTGTTCAACTCATTAACGAAGACAATGGATTAACAACAAAACAAATGCTTGATGTCATTGTTGAAAAACTTAACCTCCCTGATCCTGAAGCAGTCTTTAATGGTGGATATCAAATCATTCAGGATTTAAAGAACAGAAATGTGATCCTGGGTGTGAGTAAATCCAGTATGTAAATAAATCTGCCGGGTAAACCAAACCTGTTTTTGCTGTCTTACCTTTAAACCATAATTCTAATCGAATAAAAATAACCTGGAGTTAATACATGGATAAATTAATACAGTTACAAATAATACTTGACCGTACCCGTAAAGCAGATTTTATCGCACCACTTTTATTACGACTCTATCTGGCCCCCATATTCTGGATGGCAGGCACAAGTAAATATAACAGTTTTGAAGACACCTCTGCCTGGTTTGGTAATTCTGAATGGGGGCTAGGCTTACCCTTTCCCGATTTACTGGCTTTTCTTGCAACCTCCACTGAAATAGCCGGAGCCATTATGTTGCTATTCGGTTTTGCTGTTCGTTGGATAAGCATCCCATTAATGTTTACCATGATTATCGCGATTGTTTCCGTACACTGGGTTAATGGTTGGCAAGCTGTTGCAGATGCTAAATTTTGTTTATTTAATTGTGCAGATGCAAATGCTGCCGTAGAAAAATTAAGCGCAGCAAAGGAAATATTACAAACAAATGGAAACTATGAATGGCTAACCGAGCAAGGCAGTTTTGTTATACTAAATAATGGTATTGAATTCGCCGCAACCTATTTCATTATGTTACTGGCTTTATTTTTTATTGGCAGTGGTAAATATGCCAGTGTTGATTACTGGCTAAGTCAGAAATTTATGAAATAAATAAAATAGCCACGAAGGGCACGAAGAACACCAGGAATAAAATAAAAAACCACGGGATGCGCAGGGGTGAATTTTTTGTTTGCTTATGTTTCCGCTAACTGCGAATCTATTCGCAGGCAGAGTAAAAGTCGGCCGCAAAGCTAATATTTACATCGTGTTCGACTAATACCCTCTAATATATTTTAATGAGGGGCATAACGATTCGAACCTACATCAGTTCAATAAAATCATTTTCCCGATGCCCCGTGGCTTTATAACTATCTTTTCTTTGTGTTCTTCGTAGCTAATATTTTTTCTTTGCTGCAATACGCAAACGTAATGCATTAAGTTTAATAAACCCATCTGCATCTTTCTGGTTATAAGCACCACCATCATCTTCAAAGCTTGCAATATTTTCATCAAACAATGAATCTTTTTCAGATTTACGCCCGACAACCGAAACATTACCTTTATACAATTTTATTCGTACTACACCATTAACTGTTTTCTGAGTGTTGTCGATTAATGCCTGTAATGCTTCACGTTCAGGTGACCACCAAAAACCGTTATAAATCATCTTGGCATAGCGAGGCATCATTTCATCTTTCAAATGCATTGCTTCACGGTCTAAGGTTAAAGATTCAATGCCACGATGTGCTTTTAACATGATAGTCCCTGCAGGTGTTTCATAACAACCACGGGATTTCATACCAACAAAACGGTTTTCAACAATATCATCACGTCCGATACCATTCTCACCACCGACTTTATTTAGATATTCCATTACTGTTGCTGGTGACATTTTTTTGCCATCAATAGCAACAATA
>CAZZIS010000082.1:10744-12370 GCA_964654445.1 uncultured Thioalkalispiraceae bacterium | reverse complement strand
GTTCAAACAAGTCGTTTGTTCAATATTTCCCATTTGTCCGTGCTATTTTAAGTTCCCCTACATCATTCCGGGGGGGAGCTGACCTTTCATGGACCTCATCATCTTTGCCATGCCGCCGCCTTTCATCTTTTTCATCATTTTTTGCATTTGGGTAAATTGCTTCAATAAACGATTTACATCTTGCACTTGCATACCTGAACCCGCAGCGATACGTTTTTTTCGTGAACCCTTGATAATGTCGGGGAAACGACGTTCTTTTGCTGTCATTGAGCTGATAATGGCTTCTAAATGCAGCATTTTCTTATCATCCACTTGATCCATTGCGCCTTTGGGAATATTGGGCATTCCCGGCAATTTACCCATTAAGCTGGCTATGCCACCCATATTTTTCATTTGGCTTAATTGGTCACTAAAATCTTCTAAATCAAATCCTTTGCCCTTTTTAATCTTATTTGCAAGCTTCATCGCTTTGACTTGATCGACACTGCTTTGTACGTCTTCAACCAAGCTAACAACGTCGCCCATCCCTAAAATACGTGAAGCAACACGTTCTGGGTGGAAAGGCTCAAGAGCCGACATTTTCTCACCTACACCGATAAATTTAATCGGTTTACCCGTGATATAACGGGTTGATAACGCCGCACCACCACGCGCATCACCATCTGTTTTGGTGAGGATAACGCCAGTCAATGGCAAAGCATCATTAAAAGCTTTCGAAGTATTGGCGGCATCCTGGCCGGTCATACTATCAACTACAAACAGGGTTTCGACGGGATCGACAGCAGCATGCAGGCGTTTGATTTCACCCATCATTTCATCGTCAATATGCATGCGACCCGCGGTATCAATGATCAGTACATCATTATTTTGTATTTTGGCTTCTTTGATTGCTGCATTAGCAATATCAACAGGATCTTGCTCAACGCTTGAAGGGAAAAAGTTAGCGCCTACTTCTGCTGCAACGGTTTCTAACTGTTTGATTGCCGCGGGACGATATACATCGGCACTGACCACCATCACAGATTTATTCTGTTTTTCTTTTAACCAACGCGCTAGTTTAGCAACCGTTGTTGTTTTACCTGCACCTTGCAGACCAGCCATTAAAATGACAGCAGGTGGCGAAACACTTAGGTTAAGCGTTTCATTCGCTTCCCCCATAATTGTGGTGAGTTCATCATTAACAACTTTAACCAGTGCCTGCCCGGGGGTCAGGCTTTTTAATACATTGTCACCTAATGCTTTCTCTCGGACGTGATCAATAAATTCACGTACTACGGGCAAAGCCACATCGGCTTCGAGCAATGCCATACGTACTTCGCGCATGGTGTCTTTAATATTGTCTTCAGTTAACCGCCCAACACCGCGTAGATTACGGACTGTTTGGCCAAGACGTTCTGATAAACCATCAAACATAATACTTTATTCCTGGATCAATCGTATTTTATAAAAAATTTATTCATTCTGAATTCTCAGACTTTAGAACATAGGATTATAACGTAAATTTCAGAATGAAATAACAGGATAAATTTAAGGAAATACCGATAAGTTAACATTTTCTGCGATACACCTACATACCACCAAAATCGAGCGCGTTAAGCGATTGATTTTGTGAGAAAAACAAAAATC
>CAZZIS010000082.1:0-10644 GCA_964654445.1 uncultured Thioalkalispiraceae bacterium | reverse complement strand
ATATTTTTTGTTTTTCGTGCTCTGATAATTCATGGATGAATTATTCAGAGCTTATTGTGGTACAAGGATGTACCACCAAAATCGAGCGCGTTAAGCGATTGATTTTGTGAGAAAAACAAAAATCATATTTTTTGTTTTTCGTGCTCTGATAATTCATGGATGAATTATTCAGAGCTTATATTAAAGTGTAAAACTGTGTCCGGCAGACAGAGGATGTATCGATTGTGTTGTGATTGCCTTTTGACACTCATTAAAAATTTGCCCTTCAGCACCTGGTTTATTATGGCTAATATAAATAGCTGGCTGATGTTTTAACTTGGCTACATCTGGCCCCAATAATTCAGCACAATAATGTCCAGACAAATGACATAAAGTGACATCTTTATTAGTAAATGCTGACTCAACGATGAGTAAATCTAATTTATCATGCTTATTTAAAGCCGCCCAAAAGGTATCATTCGTTGTGGTATCTCCGCTAAAAGCAAAAGCACCGGTCTCTGACTCAACCCGATAACCCACACCTGGAACGATATGATTAACTTCTATCATTTCAATTTTTCGATTATTTAATTCTACAATTTCACCCGGTTGCATAACCTGGTATCGCATCACAGGATTATCCGAATTAGGCAAATGAGAAAAATCAGGCCAGATGACGTTATTGAAGATATGTGTTTTTAAAGCATCAATCGTTGCGGCAAGCCCATGAATAATAATTGGATCTTTAATGGTATCAAATAACGTATCAACCAAAAACGGAATACTGGTAATGTGATCCAGGTGGGAGTGGGTTAGAAAAATATGGCGAATGGAAGCCATTGCCTGCAAGTTCAAGTCACCAAGACCCGTTCCCGCATCAATTAAAACATCATCATCTATCAGTAATGTTGTTGTTCGAAGTTGACCACCAACACCACCGCTACAACCCAAAACTTTCAAATCCATTAAACCACTACTTCCCCTGATTATTCCAAAATACTACAGCAAGACTAAACAAAACTATCTCTTACCCGGCCCAGTATTTTCTGTGAGTTATTTTGCCATATTTAAGTAAAGCAAAATGCTACTCGGGTCACAAGTCATTTACACACAGTTAGACAATATTACCACCCTATTGACGATCTTAACGCAAAATTAACGCTTGATACACCGATGTTCTGTAAGTAAATAATTCCTTGCTTCAAATACAGTATATTATTTACGAACGTCTTCTCAGTTGCTCTGCCATATGCGATCATTAAGCCTAATAGAGAATATAAAATATGACGACAATAAATCTCACTATATCAATTTTATTTTATGCTGCAGCAATAGGCTTATTGCTTAAGCAATGGTTAGCTGTAAAAAAAGGGCCAGATAAATACCCATTATATGTTGCAGCCGTTGCGATTATTTTCCATGCGTTAGCTTTGCATAGCATTATTTTCACTACACAAGGTATTGATATAGGTTTCTTTAGCTCTCTCACCTTTACTGCCTGGCTAATGGCCACATTATTAGTTATTGCCAGTTTTTCTTTACCCATTGGTTGCCTGGGTTTACTGGTTTATCCTTTTGCCTTAATTACTCTCATACTTCGTGCAATCAGTGATCAACATCATCTACTAACCGATTTACTCGCACCTGGTTTGCAAACACATATTTTATTTTCACTGCTTGCTTATAGCTTGCTTAGTATTGCTGTAGCCCAGGCATTACTGTTATATGTACAAGATAAATATTTACACAACAAACATCCCTCTGGCTTTTTACATAGTTTGCCATCTCTGGAAAGCATGGAAATACTATTATTCCGTATCATCGCATTAGGCGTGATCGCCTTGAGTATCTCATTGCTCAGTGGCTTCTATTATCTTGATAATATGTTTGCGCAACACCTGGTACACAAGACCATTCTATCCCTGATTGCATGGACCATATTTGTAGTATTGCTTTGGGGACATTACAAATTTGGCTGGCGTGGAAAAATTGCCATTAAATGGAGTATGAGTGGCTTTACACTCCTTATGCTTGCCTACTTTGGTAGTAAATTTGTCATTGAACTGGTATTGCACCTGTAGATTCGGTATTAATATACCTCAGACTAGCAGACTCTATGCCAGTTATTCTTATAGAATCACTTGACACTTTGCCTCGTTATACATTTAATTAGACTATTGTAATTACAGAAGGTTATTCCCTCTTTGGACGACATTCCCATTAGTATGCTTTTCAGCATACTCATATTCCTGATACTTGTTTCTGGTTTTTTCTCTGGTTCCGAAACAGGCTTAATGAGCCTTAATCGTTACCGTTTACGCCACCTTGTGGACAAGAAAAACAAAGGTGCCTTGCGTGCTTTTCGCTTACTAAAGAAGCCAGAAAAGCTAATTGGCCTGATTTTATTAGGCAATAACTTTGTCAATATTCTGGCTTCCGCTATTGCGACTATTATTGGCATTCGACTATTTGGTGAGGCCGGTATCCTTTTTGCCACAATTGTTCTTACTGTTGTTATTCTCATTTTTTCCGAAGTAACCCCAAAAACACTGGCTGCAATGCATCCTGAAAAATTTGCCTTACCAGCAACGCTTATTTTAGAACCCTTATTACGATTACTTTACCCACTAGTATGGTTCATTAACCTCTCATCCAAAGTTATTTTTAAAATATTTGGTATTCAAGCAACAGCAAGTAGCGATAAATTAAGCAGCGAAGAACTGCGTATTGTTGTTAATGAAGCCGCTACAATGATTCCTCAGGGTCATCAAAAAATGCTGCTGAGTATCCTGGATCTTGAGAAAGTCACCATTGATGACATTATGGTGCCAAGAAATGAACTTATCGGAATTGACCTTGAAGATGAATGGGCAGACATCATCAAACAGTTGGCTGAGACCCAATATACCCGCTTACCTGTTTATGAAGGTGATATTGATCATATTATCGGTATTATCCATATCCGGCGAGCATTACGATTCTTTCATGCAGAAGATTCCACTAAAGATGATTTTCGTAAAATCATCCGAGAAGCATACTACGTTCCTACCGGCACTCCTTTAAATACCCAATTACTCAACTTCCAACATGAGCGACGCCGCAATGCCATGGTGGTAAATGAATACGGAGATATCCTGGGTTTAGTGACGCTGGAAGATATTCTTGAAGAAATTGTTGGAGAGTTCACCACCGATCCATCATCCAGCCGTAAAGATATTCATACCAAAGAAGATGGGAACTATTTGATAAATGGCAGCATTACTGTGCGTGAATTAAATAAAATATTGAGCTGGAAGCTGCCAACAGAAGGTCCTAAAACATTAAATGGACTCATTATTGAATACCTGGAACATATTCCTGAACCCGGCACCAGTATGTTATTGGATAACTACCCCATTGAAATAATACAAACCACAAGAAATGCGGTGAAAACAGTCCTGATTGATCCTAATTGGCAAAATACTCAGCAACAAATCAACGAACACTAAATTTCCCTCTTAGTGTATTTTTGCTATTTCTCTGAAACCGATGTAAATCGGTAATTTCATCCCGTCGCAATTGTACAATTAGATTAAAAACAGACTATAATCCCTAGAAATCATTACATTTTTTGGAGTTTTATGTGTCGAAACTGACACTTTCTTTTAAAGGTAAAGTGCTGAAAGTTTTCCCTGTTTTGAAGGGAAGTATGACACTTGGCAGCGATCCCTCATGCACGATCTACATTGATAGTCTCGCACTTCAACCCCAGCACGCGCAAATCGATACAGTGAATAATAAATCCGTTATTCGTGATCTCGGCACTGAAGATGGTAGTTATATTGGCGCGGCAAAAATAGAAGGCTTACATCCACTAAAAGATGGTGACGTTATTCGGGTTGGTAAACACACCATTACATATTCATTCTCAGAAGATATTAACAACACCGGCGAAACTGATGCTGTTACTGAAAACCTTGTGGTAGAAGAAGAAGAACGCCCCATTCAAATGGAAGCTCAGGAAAAAACACAGGGCTGGCTACAAATAATGAATGGTGCAAACCTGGGAAAAACCATGAGTTTGAGCAAATCCATGACTAATCTCGGAAAACCCGGTATATCCACTGCAGTAATTACCAAACGACATAATGGCTACTTTATTTCTCAGCTCGAAGGCAATCACCCTCTTTTAATTAAAGATGAAGAACTGGGTGACAGGAGTTTACAACTTATGGATGGCGATACAATCCAAATTGGAAATATCAAAATGCAGTTTTATCTTGAATAAAATTTAATAATACTTCAATTTTCAGGAAGCTCACAATGACAGATGAACATCGACATTTCACCCGTATTCCCTTCAATGCTTCAGTAACCATTATCAACCCGCAAAATGGCCACAAAGCAATGGCTGAACTCATAGATATTAGTTTTAAAGGTGTTTTAATCAGTAAGCCCGAAGACTGGCAATACCAGAGCGGTGAGCAGTACAGCATACATTTAGAATTAGCTGGACATGAAGTCGAACTTAACCTTGAGGTCATTGCTGTCCATAGTGAAAATGATCATATCGGTTTTAAAACTGACCACATGGATCTGGATACCGCAACTCACTTACGCCGTCTGGTTGAACTAAATTTAGGTGATGAAAGCCTGCTTGAGCGTGAATTATCTGAGCTTGTTCAATCCAGTTAGATCTACAATTAAGTCAGGGAATCAGTGAATTGCATTTAAAGCTTCATCTAAACGTGTAACGCCAATTACATCAATACCTTCAATTGGCTTTTGTGGTTCATTACCTTTCGGCACCAAAGCACGTTTAAAACCATGTTTAGCTGCTTCATGTAAACGTTCCTGTCCATTGGGTACGGGACGAATCTCTCCAGCTAAACCTACTTCGCCAAAAACAATAACATCATTCGGCATTATTCGATCACTTAAACTCGACATAATAGCAAGTACAACGGCTAAGTCAGCTCCTGTTTCAGTGACACGAACGCCACCAACCACATTTGCAAAAACATCCTGATCATGAGTAACAATACCACCATGACGATGTAATACCGCAAGTAACATTGCAAGACGATTATGCTCCAGACCTGTTGTAACCCGGCGAGGATTACTTAAATGGCTATCATCCACCAATGCCTGTACTTCAACCAGCAATGGACGACTACCTTCAAGCGTTACCATGACTACGCTACCGGCAACAGCTTCTGCATGTTGTGACAGAAAAATTGCAGAAGGATTACTCACTTCACGCAAACCTTTATCCGTCATTGCAAAGACGCCAAGTTCATTTACCGCTCCATAACGATTTTTTATAGCTCGAATTAAACGATAGCGACTACCACTGTCACCTTCAAAATAAAGAACAGTATCAACCATATGTTCTAAAACACGAGGGCCGGCTAAAGTACCTTCCTTTGTAACATGACCAACTAAAAAAATAGTGGTTTGTGTTTGTTTTGCATAACGAACTAATTGCGCCGCACTCTCACGTACTTGTGCAACTGCGCCAGGGGCAGATTGTAATTCATCGGTGTACATGGTCTGGATTGAATCAACCACCATCACACGTGGTTTTTCTTTTTGTGCAGTATTTAGAATATCTTCAACGCGTGTTTCAACTAACAAACGCAAACTATCCGCTTTCAGACCTAAACGAAAAGCGCGAGCACTAACTTGTTGTAATGATTCTTCACCGGTTATATATAATGGATTTAACTCTCCTAACTGAGTAAGGATTTGTAATAATAAAGTTGATTTACCAATACCCGGATCCCCCCCTAATAAAACAACTGAACCCGGAACAAGACCTCCACCCAAAACACGATCAAACTCTCCACTTCCTGTATTAAAGCGGGCAACATCACTCAGGTTTACTTCATCCAGTCGTTGAACTTTTATACCCGCAGCTTCACCTGCAAAACCGGCATAACGTGTTGTGCGTGAAGAAGCCGGCGGTAAAGAAGTAATTTCAACCAGTGTATTCCAGGCACCACAATCACTACACTGGCCTGCCCATTTTGGTGCTTCTGCTCCACAGTCATTACAGCTATATAATATTTTTGCTTTTGCCATATTCGCAATATTCATATTTGATATTTAATTATTTGACGAACTTTAACATGTATTAGCATGAATAAATCTGGCGAAAGCATAAAATATGTGAAACTGCTTCATGCCTTCATGACGTGAATACGATAGAATAACCTGTATTACAGAAATTACTGTTTTAGTAAATTACAAACACGTCTGGAATTAGAAATGTCATGGTTTAAAGAAATAATTTCTAACAAGAAAAAAGCCTTAGCGAAACGCTCAGAAGGTTTACTGACCGCATTAGCAAAGTCGTGTGTATATGCCTGGGATAATCCGGAAGAACTTGATACGATATTACAAGATAGTCTGAACATGTTGCCTTATTGCGATCTTATTTATGCCGTTGATACTGTTGGCATGCTGATTTCATCAAATATTGAAGCTCACAATAAAGATTCAAGCTTACGTGGTCGTATTTTAAGTGGCCGACCATATATGGAAAAAACCTTACCCTATAAAGGCTTTACCATGTCACCTGTTTATATCAGTACACATAGTGGTAAATCATGTATTACTGTTATGCAGTCGGTGACCGATGGCGATCAGGTTCTCGGATTTATTGCCGCCGATTTTGATGTCGAAAAACTACCTGTTGATAAAACAGTAACAAAAGCAGAAACAAAATGGCAGCAGTACAAAGGTGATCCAGCCATTCGTGGCACACTCTTTATGCAGGAACGTGTCCTCAGTGCGATGGATAAACAACTGGATAACGTAACTGAAATCATTAAAGATATGATGCAACATCATGGTATTTTCCACTGCAAAATTCATTACTCTAGTTCTCGTGTTTCATTCTGGTCAATGGAAAACCCCTATGAATATCATATTCATATGCTGGATGATCTTGTAGACCCTGAACGTTGTCTTGCTTACCCTCGACAAGAGTATCCGGATATAGCAACCGTGCCACAAAAACAAATTGAAGCCGTCATGGATATGTTAATGGCATTACGAAATATGGATGAGACTGTTTACTTACGCTCAGCTTCATTTAACATTGTTAATGGAATAGTTGGACTCACATTTTCCTGTGATGGTTCACATTATATGGACTATGCTGAATTTCTTGAGTGGGATTTAGATAAGTGGTTTGGAAATAATCCTGACGCAGATAAAAAATAGAATATATTAGAGGGTATAAGGACGACGCGGTCTTAATTCATTACACTAATCCGAATATTCGAACTCAACCCTATTGGTAACCCCACACAATAACTCATACGCTATTGTATCTGCTGACTCAGCAACTTCTTCAACAGGCAAACCTTTTCCCCATAAGACAACAGGATCATTTACAGTAGCGCCCACTTGTTCACTCAAATCAACACAGATCATATCCATAGAAACTCGCCCTAACAAAGAGCAGCATTGATTATTCACTAAAACAGGTGTACCTGTTTTAGCATGGCGTGGATAACCATCTCCATAACCTATTGCAACAATGCCCACCGTCATTTCTTTTTTACAAACATAGCTTCCGCCATATCCTATAGCATCACCTTTTTTAAGTTTTTTAACTGAAATGAGTTGCGAAAATAAAGTCATAACAGGTTTCAGGTTGTAATTATTAGCCTTAGCATTGTTAAACGGTGAAACACCATAAAGCATAATGCCCGGTCGATTCCAATAAGCATGGCTTTGTGGCCAGCCTAATATGCCAGCTGAATTTGCAATACTTGTTTGAATATTTTTTTTATTTTTTGAATAATCTTCAATGCTTTGATAAAAAACATCAATTTGTTTTATCGTTTTATCATCCTGTTTATCATCTGCATTAGCAAGATGCGTCATTAAATTAAAGGGATGATTAATACTTGTACATTTTTCCAGGCGTTGAATAACATTAGCAACATTATCGGGAGTAAAACCTAAACGATGCATACCGCTATCAATTTTCAGGATAATGGTAATTGCTTTACTGTTTGATTTTTCAAGTAATTGAAGCTGGCTTTCGTTATGAATAACGCTGTCGAGTTTATATTTTCGAACCAGATCCAGTTCATTTTCTGAAGTAAAACCTTCGAGTAATAAAACAGGAGTTGTAATACCAGCTTGACGTAATTGTACTGCTTCCTCAATACGTGCAACTGCAAATGCATCCGCATCACTTAATGCTTTAGCAATATTTATCATGCCATGACCATAGGCATTGGCTTTTATAACAGCGATACATTTTGAGTCCGGGGCAGCTTGTTTAGCGACAGATAAATTATGTCGACATGCAGAAAGGTCAATTGCTGCTCTTGTAGAAGTAGTAGAACCAGCTGAAGAGGTCGTCATCCATAATCCTCATCATAACCACCAGAGTTAGTATGACTTTCAAAACGAGTATATCGTCCAAGGAAGGTTAAACGGGCCATACCAATTGGACCATTACGCTGCTTACCAATAATAATTTCTGCGGTGCCTTTTTCAGGACTATCTTCGTTGTAAACTTCATCACGATAAATAAAGACGATTAAATCTGCATCTTGCTCTATCGCACCTGATTCACGTAAGTCCGACATAATCGGGCGTTTATTGGGGCGTTGCTCTAGACTACGATTAAGCTGTGATAAAGCTAAAACAGGTACACCCAGTTCTTTCGCTAATCCTTTAAGTGAACGTGATATTTCAGATATCTCTGTTGCACGATTTTCACCATTCCCTCGTGCTGACTGCATTAGCTGCAAATAATCGATGACGATCATGCCTAAACCATGTTCACGATGTATGCGTCGTGCACGTGAACGAATTTCCATTGGATTTAATCCAGGGGTATCGTCAATAAAAATTGGGGCTTCATTTAAAATACCGACAGCTGAGGTTAAACGTGGCCAATCAGAATCATCCAACTTACCCGTACGAATTTTATTCGAATCAATTCGGCCTAGTGATGCCATCATACGCATCACAAGTTGATCACCTGGCATTTCCATACTAAATACGGCAACTGGTTGTTTATGTTTAATTGCGGCATTTTCAACCAGGTTCATTACAAAAGATGTTTTACCCATAGAAGGGCGACCCGCAATAATGACCAAATCAGCTTTTTGTAAACCTGAGGTCATATTATCAAAATCATCAAAGCCAGTCGGTATACCGGTATAAGCGTTATCACTCTGATACAACTCATCAATACGATCAACGGCTTTAACGAGTAAGTCTTGTATTTTTTCATAGCCGCTTTCTGCACGGCCACCTTTTTCAGCAATTTCAAAAACTTTGCTTTCTGCCATATCCAGTAATTCAGCACTGGTACGGCCATCAGGGTTGTACGCTGAATCCGCAATATCTGTAGATACCCGAATCAGTTGACGCAAAACTGAACGCTCACGAACAATTTTTGCGTATGCTTTAATATTAGCTGCGGTAGGCGTGTTTTTTGCCAGTGAACCTAAATAGCTCAAGCCACCAACATTATTTAATTCATTTCGGGAATCTAACCATTCAGAAAGAGTAACAACATCATAGGGATTGTTTTCTTCAGCCAGACTAAAAATTGCTTCATAAATTAAGCGATGATCCTGACGATAAAAATCAGTTTCCATCACCACATCAGAGACTTGATCCCAGGTGCTGTTATCGATCATCAAACCACCCAAAACCGCCTGCTCCGCCTCAAGTGAATAAGGTGGCAGCTTTAACGATTCGGTTTCAGCATCCATTGGATATGATAAATCAGGATATGCGGGTACGTCTTGTTGCATTCGGGTGAGGTCTCTTTATAAAAACATCTTAAGATTTATTCCCTCCCCTTCAAGGGGAGGGTTAGGGAGGGGTGATCAATTTATCCCCTCCCCCTAGCCCCCTCCCTAAAGGAGGGGGGATAAGTACACAGTTATCAAGTCAGTATTGTGCTTTTTTAATTCTTAATTAGGGTAAATAACGAACTAAAAGAGTAGCATAATCGCTCCGACAAAAATGGCTCAATTTCCCCCAAATTAAACAAAAAAAGGCTGGTTAAAAATTAACCAGCCTTTTTTAAATAACTAAGTGCGTCTAAAGTTATTTTTTAGCTGTCAGAGCAAAGCGTAAATGCGCACAGAAACGGAGTGTGCAGTTAGGCCGTTCCCGCACCTCCCTGTGCTACACGGCACTTGAACATCCTTGTTCTACGTACATGAGTATTCGAGCACATTTACAACGCAGCACTAACTGCTAAAAATAACTTTAGTCATGCTTTACTCAGCTTCAACAGTAAGTTGGATTGCCTGCGCTACATCTGAATGAAGTTGGAATGAAACCTCAAACTCACCTGTGTGACGAATTGCTTCCGGTAAAGATACTTCGCGACGCTCAACAGTGATACCTGCAGCAGCGGCTGCTTCAACAATATCCGTTACACCGATAGAACCGAATAATTTACCTTCTTCACCTGCGTTGGCTTTAATAGTGATTGCGCCAACGGCTGCGATTGCTTCTGCGCGAGATTGAGCAGTTGCTAATACTTCAGCGGCTGCTTTTTCAAGCTCTGCACGACGTGCTTCAAAATCTGCAATATTTGCAGCATTTGCTGGTACTGCTTTATTACCTGGTACCAGGAAGTTACGACCATAACCTGATTTAACGTTTACACGATCACCAAGATTACCTAAG
>CAZZIS010000081.1:4380-12399 GCA_964654445.1 uncultured Thioalkalispiraceae bacterium | reverse complement strand
CCAAATCACATCATTGCAGTGACGTACATTGATATCGTCATCAGTGACAATGACAAACTTGCTATACATGAATTGGCGTAAGAATGACCAAACCCCTAACATGATACGTTTTGCATGACCGGGATATTGTTTTTTCATACTTACCACTGCCATACGGTATGAGCAGCCTTCAGGTGGTAAATAAAAATCAACAATTTCAGGAAACTGTTTCTTAAGAATAGGGATAAATACTTCATTTAAAGCTAAACCTAAGATTGCAGGTTCATCTGGTGGACGTCCGGTATAAGTAGAATGATAAATGGGATCTTTACGATGCGTTATACGCTCAATGGTAAATACCGGGAAACTTTCAACTTCATTATAGTAACCGGTATGATCACCGAATGGACCTTCATCGGCTTCATCACCGGGCATCAAATAACCTTCAAGCACGTATTCTGCTGATGCAGGAACCTGTAAATCAGAGCCTATACATTTTACTACTTCAGTTTTATCACCACGTAACAAACCAGCAAAACCATATTCAGACAAGCTATCCGGTACTGGTGTAACTGCAGCTAAAATTGTTGCAGGATCAGCACCTAATGCAACGGCAACGTGAAATGGTTCTCCCGGATGTTTTTCCTGCCAGTCTTTGTAATCTAAAGCACCACCACGATGTGCAAGCCAGCGCATAATGACTTTATTTTTAGCAATCACTTGTTGACGATATATACCCAGATTTTGACGTTCTTTATTTGGTCCCCTGGTAACAACAAGAGCCCATGTAATTAACGGCGCTGCATCTCCCGGCCAACAGGTTTGAATAGGCAATTTCGATAAGTCTACCGCATCACCTTCTAACACAACTTTTTGACACGCCGCTTTTCCCACAACTTTAGGAGCCATGTTCAAAACTTGTTTAAACACAGGAAGCTTATCCCACGCATCCTTTAAACCTTTAGGAGGTTCAGGCTCTTTTAAAAATGCCAGCAACTCACCCACTTCACGCAAAGCTTCAACCGACTCCTCTCCCATGCCCATGGCAACACGTTCAGGCGTACCAAACAAATTAGCTAATACCGGGGTATCAAAACCTTTCGGATTTTCAAAAAGAATAGCCGGGCCTGCAGCACGTAAAGTACGATCACAAATCTCGGTCATTTCAAGATTAGGATCAACCTCATAACTCACGCGAACAAGTTCACCTTTCGCTTCAAGCTGCTGAATAAAATCACGTAAGTCTTTATATTTCATAACTACCTATCAAAAAAATAAAAAAACATTTCATTGCAGAGATATAAAAATAATTTTTTTTATTTTACTTTGCGTCCTTTGCGCCTCTGCGGTGAAAATCACTAAATCCTGAAACCACCATGGCGGCGACGGAATCGATAATCCATAATAAAGTAACCGGCAATAATGCCGAGCAGTAAAATAATAGCCAATAAACTCCAGTACCATGCAGGGAATTTTGGACGAATACTTGCAAGCTCTTCTGCTGTTGGAATACGCTCACCATTTAAATGAGCTAACGCAACATCAATTCGTTTTTGCATTACATCATTTTTATCTTTAACTTCTTTAAGCTCACTGAAAATTTGTTTTTGATCCATATCAACTTTTGGCTCTGGTTGTTTTTCCAGTTCAACAATTTTCAGTTTTAAAGTTTCAACTTCCTGTAATGATGCAGCTAATTTATTTTCCATTTCCGGATCAACAACAACTGCACCACCTTTTCGTTTTTTTAACTCCCGAATAGTTGTCGTCGCATTCGAAACCTGATCGCGTCTAATTTGAAGTTCACGATCTTTTTTTGCATAATCAACCTTTAACTTATCCAGTTCCTGTGTTGTTTGTTCATACTGGTGTGCCAATACATCATATTTTCGTGTGGCCGGTGTTTCTTTCATCACAAAACCGGTACTCACCCAACCCTCAGTACCATCTTCAAGTTTGATTTCAATAAAACCTTCTGCAGTATCAAGCACTTCTAATTCTGTCCCACTGGGCACCGATTTAATCAATGTGCTGCTTTCATCAGCCTCAATGTGAATACCCAATAAAATACGATCAGTAACATAACGCTTTTCAGCCAGTAGCTGAGTTGTTAGTGATAAAAACAAGATTATAAAAATTATAATTTTTTTCATTTATTTTCCATTTTTTGTAAATGCAAATTTATGCAATACCACTATGACGTAATAAAGCATCAATTTCGGGTTCCCGACCACGGAATTTTTTAAATAACTCCATCGGTTCTTTTGTGCCACCTTGCTCAAGTACACATTCTAAAAAGGCATTACCCGTTTCTGAATCAAAAATACCTTTTTCTTCAAACAGGGAAAAAGCATCGGCTGATAAAACTTCGGCCCATTTATAACTATAATAACCTGCCGCATAACCCCCGGCAAAAATATGCGAGAAACCGTGTTGAAAGCGGTTATAAGAAGGTGGTGTTATTACCGCAACTTCACTTCGTACTTCATCCAGTATTTTCTGAATGCGATCAGGTGATTTATCTTCAGCTTGATATTCATAATACATTCTGAAATCAAACAATGAAAACTCAATCTGACGAACCATTTGCATGCCGGCCTGAAAATTCTTTGCAGCATACATTTTATTAAAGAGCTCTTCTGGAATTGGTTCACCTGTTTGATAATGTGCAGCAATCAAGTCAAGAGCTTCACGTTCCCAACACCAGTTTTCCATAAACTGGCTTGGTAATTCCACCGCATCCCAGGCAACACCATTAATCCCGGAGACGCCGATATACTCAACCTGGGTCAGCATGTGGTGTAAACCATGACCAAACTCATGAAAGAGTGTTGTTACCTCATCATGAGTAAATAACGCAGGATCATCACCAAGGGGTTGAGTTAAGTTACAGGTTAAATAAGCAACCGGGATTTGTAATGAACCATCAGCATTACGCTTTCGACCCATACAATCATCCATCCATGCCCCACCACGTTTTTTGTCTCGGGAATATAAATCAAGATAGAACTGCCCACGCAGTTCCTCTTTCTCATCTCGAATTTCATAAAAGTGCACATCGTCATGCCACGTTTCAACACCGTCTACTTCATTAATTGAAATTCCATATAAACGTTTAACCACGGCAAACATCCCGGGGATAACTTTTGTTTCAGGAAAATAAGGTTTTAAATCTTCCTGACTAAAATCAAAAGTATGTTGACGTAATTTTTCACCGTAATAGGGCACATCCCATGCGGATAAATCTGCAACGCCATGTTCCTGTTTTGCAAAACCAGTCAGCTCGGATAATTCCTGTTTTGCCATAGGCTTCGAACGTTTTGCAAGGTCATGTAAAAAACCTAAAACCTGATCAGGTGTTTCAGCCATTTTTGTGGCTAATGAACGTTCAGCATAATTATTAAATCCTAATAGCTGCGCAACTTCATGACGCAAGGCAAGAATATCTTCCATGATTTTGCTGTTATCCCACTGACCTGCATTTGGCCCTTGATCTGAAGCACGCGTAGAATACGCCTGATACATTTCTTCACGTAAGGCACGATCATCGGCGTAACTGATAACAGCATAATAAGAAGGAAAATTAAGTGTAAACAACCAACCCTCCAGCTCTTTTGCTTCGGCAGCTTGTTTTGCCATTGCCAGAGCCGAGTCAGGTAAACCCGCTAATAAATCTTTATCGGTAATATGTTTAGACCATGCCTGAGTTGCATCTAAAACATTTTCTTCATACTTGCTGGTTAGTTTAGAAAGTTGTTGTCGAATTTCACGAAAACGTTTTTTCTTTTCTATCGGTAAGTCGATGCCTGATAAATGAAAATCACGTAAAGCATTATTGATGATCTTCTTTTGCGCCAGGTCTAATTTTGAAAATTCAGGTGAATCTTTTATTGCCTGATAGGCTTCATATAACTCAACATTTTGTCCCAGCTCGGTGCTGTATTCACTCAACAAAGGCAAACAATTATTGTAAGCATCACGCAAGGCATCGGAATTCACCACAGAATTCATATGACTCACCGGTGACCACATGCGGCCGAGACGATCATCCATGTCTTCTAATGGCTGAATTAAATTACCCCAGCTGTAATGTTCATTCTCTTTCAACAAGATTTGAATTTGTTCACGATTAGACTTAATGAGTGCTTCGAGTGCGGGCTCAACATGCTCTGGTTTAATCTGCTGAAAAGGGGGTAAACCGGTCATTGCCAATAGGGGGTTTTCTGTGCTCATTTAATACTTTTTCCTAATACGGTTCGCGTACAATACTTCTTTAATTTAAAATTAATTTCCCCCTCCCTCAGGGAGGGGGTTTAGGGGGAGGGGATTTATTAAATCACCCCTCCCTAACCCTCCCCTTGAAGGGGAGGGAATAAATCGCCAATATTCTGTGCGCTTAATTTACCATGCCAGACAACCAGACAACAGAAAGGAATAATTTAAATCGTGAGTAACCCCATCGGCACAGACACTCTCCACGAAGACAACATTTCGCACCCTTATGAGCTACTCACGCCAGATTGTATTCTTGATGCCCTGGAAGAAGTGGGATTTGCACCTACAGGTAGCCTGTTAGCGCTTAATAGTTATGAAAATCGTGTTTACCAGGTCAGCCTTGAAGATGGCACATTTGTTATTGCCAAATTTTATCGACCTGAACGGTGGTCAAATGCTGCTATTTTAGAAGAACATGCTTTTTCACAAGAATTAGCTCAACAAGAAATCCCCATAGTTGCGCCACTGGCCATCAATGGCAAAACGCTGTTTGAGTTTAAGCACTTCCGCTTTGCGGTATTTCCTCGTCAGGGTGGTCGCACTCCCGAACTTGAACAACCTGAAACATTAAAACAACTCGGGCGTTTTCTTGGGCGTTTGCATTCAGTCGGTTCAACTCGACCCTTTAGTGATCGTCCAAAGCTAACAGTACAAAACTTTGGATTTGATTCGTTAAAATTTTTATTGGATAACAACGTAGTTTCATTAGAAGTAAGGACTAACTATCAGCAAGCTGCTGAAGAAGCTTTACAACTTGTCGAGCAACGCTATGAAGCTATCTTGCCACGCAATATTCGTTTACATGGTGACTTTCATCCTGGCAATTTACTCTGGACGGATAACGGCCCGCATTTTGTCGATTTGGATGACTGCCGCATGGGCCCAGCCGTTCAGGATTTATGGATGTTACTCTCTGGCACTCAAGATGAAATGAGTAGTCAGTTCAGGCATATATTAGAAGGCTACGAAACCTTTTTTGAATTTGACCCTGCCGAACTTTCCCTGATTGAGGCTCTACGTACCTTACGTTTACTACATTACAGCGCATGGTTAGCACGACGCTGGCATGATCCCGCCTTTCCTTTGCATTTCCCCTGGTTTGATAGCCCGCGCTACTGGGAAGACCAGATGCTGACTCTGCGTGAGCAAATTGAACGTTTACAGGCACCGACACTTAAAATTTAACCCCCTCCACAATATCTTTGCAAAACTGAATATAAAAATAATCCATAAAAAGTCCCTGGTGCTTTTAGGTTAAGCCGCTCACCCATCCCAAAAGGCAATATGCATCTTGCATTAACACATTTTATTTATGTGCACATTGCATCATTTTAAAATTTATATTGATTTAGATCAGCAAAAGCTGTCTTTTTATTAATAAATATATTCAAATTACTGCTTATATATATCTAATTAATCGATGTATCTATAATAATCATATACTTAGAATTATTCTAAGAAAATTAGCATATAACCATCTAATTATTTAGGTGATTCATATGATCCAATGTTTTATGCATACTCAATCTCGTTCCAAAAAATAATAAAAATTAACAAGTCCCCACGTTCTTTATAAATAACAATTATGTCGGAGGAGTCACTATGAATAAAAGAATGAATCGAAGAAACTTTCTTAAATTCAGCAGTGCAGGGATCGCAAGCGCATTACTAGGAAGTACGGGCCTGCTTAGCTGGAGCCCGCGCGCACACGCAGCCACCATTAACCAAACATTCTATATCACCGAAGGGTTTATCGCACAGCCTGATGGTGTTGATGTTTATTTCAGAGGATTTAGCCCGGACACAAGCAGTCTAACTGTTCCAGGAGCACAAATGATTGTGCAGGAAGGTGACACTGTAAATATCACTATTGAAAATACCTTAGGCACAGACCACAGCTTTGTAATAGATGGCGTGGTCGATAGTGGTGTGATTCGTGGTGGTAACAGTAAAACCATTTCATTTACTGCCAACAAAGCAGGAACATATCTTTACTATGATAATCTGAATGCACCTTACAACCGTTTGGTCGGCCTGCATGGTGGACTCGCTGTTATGCCAAATGGCAGTAGTAATGAAGTGTATGACGGAAGTCCGACTTTCGTTCAACAATACTTCTGGTTATTCCATGATGTTGATCCTGTCTGGCATAGTGATATTCGCCGCGGCCGTACTCCAGGTTCGGCATATAGCCCACGCTATTTCACAATGAACGGCTTAAGTGGACGACCACCGGGGGCACCTGGTGCAATGGATCCAGGCATTGATAGTATGGCCGATCCCCGTTCTGCTCTACATGGCCATATTGGTGATCGTACATTGATGCGAGTACTCAATCCTGGTTTATGTCAACAATCTGTCCACTGTCATGGTAACCATGTTGAATGGTTAACCGATAATGGAAAAATTCTTCCTGAAGTTTGGGAAAAAGACTGCATATACCTTGAAGGCGATATGGGTAAATGTGATCTTATTTACCCCTTCGATCCCCCACCTGATGCATGGCCACCTGTGACTACCGGTGAATATCCAATGCATCTTCATACAGAAATGTCACAAACCGCAGGCGGTGGTCTGTATATGTTTGGCGCCATTACTGACATTTACTTTGAATAAGGGGAGTCAAACATGTTTAATATTTTTGAAAAACACACACCAATGATGGGCATGCACCGCGGTGGCGGCGGAGGAATGAGTGGCGGCACCTGTTACGTTTATCCAGACGCACCCGCAACTCCTGGTTTAGTAGATGCTGATGTAACTTATAATCTTGGTATTGATATGGACATTCCACTCACCATGGATGATGGTAATACTGTCAACATGTGGGGCTTTAGTGGCAGCGGTGGCGGCATGATGGGTGGCGGTGGTACTTTCCCTTCACCTGCAATGCGCATCACTGAAGGAACAATTGTTCATACCAATCTGAGTGTCGGCATGATGTGGATGCACACGGTTCATCACCACGGCATTGAACCGGAATTTCACAGTGACGGTGTTGGCCACCTGTCGTTTGATGTTGCTAACGGTACTTATACCTATCAATGGCGTCCAGCCTATGCAGGAACTTATTTTTATCACTGCCATACCAACACGGTCTTGCATGCAGAAATGGGCATGTATGGCGCACTCATTGTTGATCCACCTGAAGGTGCTGGTACCCTGCACTCAGGCGGCCCAACTTATGATGTTGAAGCTTTCTGGGTTGTGGATGAAATTGATTCCTCCTGGCATACCCTGCCCTGGAATGCGGGTACCTGTGGTGGTGATGTAGGACTCAACGAACTTAATCCGGATTACTTTGTGATCACGGGTGTTGATGGCAGTGGTAATACTGCAATGAACCTGCCACCAATTTCAGCCACAGTACAACGTGGCCAAAAATTACTGGCACGTTATATCTGCGCAGGTTATCACCCGCAAAAGATTCGCTTTGGTGGTTTAACCGGTACGGTTCATATCTCAGATGGACGTGTTTTACCAAAACCTGTTCAGGTAACCGAACTTCGAGCCTGTTCTGGTGAACGTTATGACATCATCTTTGAACCCACTGAAACAGGTACTTATCTGATTGAAACAGATATTATTCATTGGGTAACAGGTGAAGTTCTTGGTACAACACGTACCAGCATTACTGTAACGTAAGAAAAAATATAATAATAATTATAAAGTAAGGGAAATAAAGTTATATAGGGGAAGGAAGAAATTCTTTCCCCTTTTTTTTGTCTTATATTCGAGCTACTCCCACTCAAGCTCGGTATAAAC
>CAZZIS010000081.1:0-4280 GCA_964654445.1 uncultured Thioalkalispiraceae bacterium | reverse complement strand
TCCCACTCAAGCTCGGTATAAACCTTTAACGCATTGCGCCCTTTTAAAGATTCATAATTTTTTAAGTACTTAAACCGTGTTTGATTTATACGACTGATTTCATGCGCGCCACCGCCATCTTTAATAAATAATAAAATCGTTTCACGCAAAAAAGATAAATAATCGCCGGTATCTTTTTGTGCTTTAGCTAATGTTGTTGGCGCACCATGCCCGGGAACAAGATATTTCGGTTTAAATGCAGCCATACTATTAAAAACATGCAGCCAGCTTTTACTGTTTGATTGTTCGCCGATACCCAACATGCGTTCGGTATAAACAATATCACCCGTGAACATCACTTTACTCTGTGGCAACCAGATATAGGCATCACCCGGTGTATGCGCCTGCCCTTTGTGATAAATCTCAAATTGAGTACCGCCAAGTGAAAATTTATATTCATTAGCAAAGACTATATCCGCAAATTTTTCTTTTGTACCTTTGATTCCTTCTTTTCCAATCAGCATCTCGGCTCTCGTCCACTGTGAATCCAGTCGTGCTTTATGATCTTTTTTTGCCTCTGCACTGGAAATAATTTTTGCCCCTAAAGAACTAAAATAATCATTGCCAAACCAACGATGATCCTGACCACCACTATTAATAACATAACGTATTGGTTTGCTGGTGACTGTTTTAATTATTTTATGTAACGCTTTTGCCCCCTTTAAACTACCACCGGAATCTATTAATACAACGCCTTTAGCCGTCACTACAAAACCAAAGGTTGCATTATTACCAAAATTTTCTTTGGTGCGATTAGTTAATGGCCCTACTATTGACCAAACATTTTTTGTAACCTTTTTAATAGATAAAGTCTGCTTTTCTGCAGACCATGCAAAAGCCTGAAATAAAAATAACAACAATACCCATAAACTAATTTTTCTCATCATAAAATTTACCTCCCGATTCTAAAATATTAGTACAGAAATATTTATATTACATGTTTTTATTTAACTAATTTCAAGAGCACTGAAAAATTAACAAGTACAACTAAGAAAATAATCTTTTGACAGGGGAAAAATGTTAAACTTAACGCTCAAATTTTAAAATAAAGAAAATAATTATGAATGTAACTGTATTTGGGATTGGCTATGTGGGTCTGGTACAGGCTGCTGTATTGGCCGATGCAGGTCACCACGTAATTTGTGTTGATGTCGATGAAACTCGAGTCGAAAACTTAAAAAAGGGCATTATCCCCATTTATGAACCTGGTTTAACTCCCATTGTTGAAGAAAATTATAAAGATGGCCGCCTTGAATTTACAATCGATGCCAAAGTAGGCATTGAGCATGGTGATATTCAATTTATTGCCGTTGGCACACCTCCAGATGAAGATGGCTCAGCCGATCTTAAGTATGTATTAGCTGTCGCAGAGACGATCGCTACTCATATGAATAAAAACCAGATCATTATTGATAAAAGCACTGTTCCCGTAGGAACTGCCGATAAGGTCAGTGAGAAAGTTGCAGAAGTACTTCAGCAACGCGGGGTATCTTTCGATTACCACATCGTATCTAACCCTGAATTTCTAAAGGAAGGCTCCGCTATTCAAGACTGCCAACGACCAGATCGAATTGTCGTGGGCACAGACAATAGTGACGTTGCCGACACGCTCCGTGAACTATATGCCCCATTTAATCGCAATCATGATCGCATAATAATCATGGATGTCAAAAGTGCCGAACTCACCAAATACGCAGCAAACTGCATGCTCGCTACCAAGATCACTTTCATGAACGAATTGGCTAATATTGCAGAAAAACTGGGAGCCGACATTGAAGCTGTTCGACATGGCATCGGCTCTGATAACCGCATTGGTTACCAATTTATTTATCCAGGCTGTGGTTATGGTGGCTCCTGTTTTCCTAAAGATGTCCAGGCACTAATTCGTACTTCCGACTCGGTAGGGTATAACGCAGAACTCCTCAAATCGGTCGAGGCAGTCAACTATCGTCAAAAAGAGAAATTATTTGAAAAAGTTTTACAGCACTTCACACAAAATTCTCCACAGGGAGAGGGGCTAACGGCTAAAAATATACTCAAAGGCAAAACCTTTGCTCTATGGGGACTAAGTTTCAAGCCCAACACAGATGATATGCGGGATGCACCCAGCCGGGTACTGATGGAAGCACTGTGGGCTGCAGGAGCTAAAATACAAGCCTTTGACCCCGAGGCAATGCCTGAATGCCAACGAATCTATGGCCAGCGAGATGACCTGAAACTGATGGGCACCCAGGAAGCTGCTCTAAAGGATGCAGATGCCCTGATACTGGTTACCGAGTGGCAACAGTTTAAATCCCCCGACTTTGACCATATCATTGAACTGCTTAAATACCCTGTCATCTTCGATGGCAGAAACCAGTACGAGCCAAAGCGACTTACTACAAAGGGGATAACCTATTATTCAATAGGAAGAAGTCACTAGTCCTATAACTTTACTATTTAACAAAGATTAATACCGGCACTTGAATAAAAAAGGCGCTTATTTAAGTATAAAATAGTGAAACAGTAATAAAGTTATAGGTAAAGAATTCAGCTCTACTTTCTTTTAACTATTTATGTAAAATATTATTATGCATAGTTTCCTTAAATTTACCTAAAGGCAGAACTTGTATCACCAGGCATAAGAATAAAAAATATTTTCAACCTAAAATATACTTATTTGCCATAATATTTAAGATGAACGTCCAGTATACTTCATCATCCTTGCAGGAACACCAATAGCAGTAGCACCTGGAGGTACATCAGTAATAACTAATGAATTTGCGGCAACTCTTGCCCCATCACCAACCGTAATAGACCCTAGAATTTTAGCTCCAGCTCCAATAAAAACATCATTGCCAATAGTTGGAGCACCTTGTCTTTCCGTATTGGTTCCTATTGTCACATCTTGTTGAATCCCACAACGATCACCAATTACTGACAACGGGTGAATTGATGTATTGCCTGAATGAATCAAGTGAAAATCACTCCCTATTTTAGCCTCACGATTTAAACGAATCCCGCTTGTCAGCAAAATGAAAAACATATTTAATCCGTAAATTTTTGAGGTTAACCAACGAAGAGGAACAAATTTTATATTAAAAGACCATACACCAAAACGATAATTTAATACGGCCCATAAAGCAGGATTTAATATGGAACTATCATGTCGTTTATAGTCTGAACGGATTTGATTAAACATACTATTGTATTCTCACGGATATTTTACCTTGGTGGAGAAGCAAGAAAATGTATAAATTCTTTTGCGGCAACACGTTGCCCCAATTTATTAAGATGGCTCCCATCATTCGTATACTCTGATATCAAACTAGAATATTTTTTTCCATTATATAAAAATTCCTCACGACGACCATCTAAGTATGTTGACTCAACTTTTGCCAGATCGAAAATAGGATCGGCTGCAAATGATTTGAATAAAAGCTTATTAAACTTAGCACGTTTAACATTTGAAGCATCAATCCAAACTTCTCGCCCTAAAAGTCGTTTTACCCAGCTTTTAATATTATCTGGCTTTTCCATAAGCGGAACAGTGATATGTGCAAAAGTTATTTCCGGTCTTTTTTTCTTAAGTACCATTATATTATTTTTATAATATGTGAATAATGTTTCAACATCAGTTTCTGGCGCAAAATCAATAAAACAGAACTTCATGAATGCAATATCCGGCACATAACCAGGTCCAAGTTCTTCTATCTTCTTAACAAAGCCATCTATTTTTGTTTTTGGCTGTGTGTTTTTTCCTGGCTTAAAATCAACAAATCTGAGCTTATCCATAGATATACTGTTATTAATGGATTCAACATAAATCTCAACACCCGCTGCCATAGTAATATCATGCAGTCCATCGAGTATATTTTTTCCTACCGAATGATGTGCAAATATAATTTTTTTATTCTGGATTACACGTAATTCTTTCTTAGTAGATTCTGATATAGAAGGTACGTTATTCATCTCAACTATTTCCTTATTTTCAGATACCCGATTATCATTACAACCATAAAGAAATAAAGAAATACTTATACCTAAAAACAATATTTTCAGGTACTGAATAAAGTTATACTTCTGTTCTACAAATCTATATCTAATATACATGCTTAATCAATATCTCTTATTACAATATAATATATAGCAAGTAATAATACATTAACCAGACTGAGAAACTTCATCTACAGGTTCAATTAATATCGGTCTGCTATGTTGATATTTTGTTGTTTTCCTTTTTGATAAAATATCATTATAAA
>CAZZIS010000080.1:0-12527 GCA_964654445.1 uncultured Thioalkalispiraceae bacterium | reverse complement strand
GCATGTTGTTTTATCAGTTTCCCCATCATACCGATATGGTCTATGCCATCATTGAGCGCGGGAATGTATTCAAATTTTTCACCACCGGCATTTATAAAATAATTGCGATTCTCAACTTTAATTTCTTCTAAGGTTTCCATGCAGTCAGCAGAAAACCCCGGGCAAATAACCTGTACGTTTTTAATCCCTTCATTTCCCCAGTTGATTAAAGTGTTTTTTGCATATGGCTTGAGCCATTCTTCACGACCAAAAAGTGATTGGAAGGCAAGTATCCATTGGTCTTCTTTTAATCCCATTTTTGTCGCAACAAGTCGCGCTGTTTTATGGCATTCGCAGAAATAGGGATCACCTTGATCAAGATAACGCTGTGGTAAACCATGGAATGAAAACAATAATTTATCAGGAACCCCTTTTTTTTCCTGAAAAGAAGTAATGCTGTTTACGAGTGCTTGAATGTAAGCTTCATGATCGTGGTAGTGCTGAACCATTCTAAATTCCGGGATCCATCGCCATGTTTTTAGTTCATCTGTAATAGCATCAAAAGTAGAAGCTGTCGTTGTTGCTGAATATTGAGGGTAAAGCGGTAGGACTAAAAGTCGTTGAGCGCCAGCTTTTTTTAAATTAAGTAAAGCATCTTTAATCGAAGGGTTGCCGTAACGCATGGCCAGTTCAACTTTTACCTTCCCTTTAAAGTGCGGAGTAATTGCTTCTTGTAATAAAGCTTGTTGTTTTTGACTTATTGTTAAAAGTGGTGAGCCTTCAGTGGTCCAGATTTTTTGATAATTTTTTGCGACAGGTTTAGGGCGAATGCGTAAAATAACGCCATGTAAGGCGAACCACCAAAGCCAACGTGGAGCTTCAACAATACGTGGGTCACTGAGAAACTCAGCCAGATAACGACGTACCGCAGCAGGTGTTGCATTATCCGGAGTCCCCAGATTTGTGAGTAAGATTCCGGTACATGATGTGTCTTCATCATGACTGAAGTGTTCTGTGCCAAGATATTTTGTCATAAATACAGTGTCATTTTTATAAATGCTTAATTATTGTGGATGGTTATTATTACTGAGTTTTACTCAAATCAAAAGCAATCAAGCCAAACTTATCATTAACTTTACTCCTGGAAAGTTCTCTTTCACTCTGTGAATACGCTCACAGAACAAATTTTTATAATCAGGTCTTATAGTGCCTGTTAAGTTGAAGAATAATTAAAGAATAAATACCCTAATTCTACTATGGGGAAATCAAGGAGAACATATGAAAAAGACAATTGGATTAATTACATTATTATTAATATCACCATCAATTTTTGCAGAAGAAATTCAAACGAAACCGATTGAGGTGAATGAAACTGAGTCTCAACTAATTGAATCAGATGCTGCTGTTATTGAAGAAGCGCCTGCTTCAACTGTAGCAATGAAAGAGCAGAGTGGTTTTTCACGCGGCAGCGTAGTGCGTTCAGCTTTTACCCGGGAAATTGATGAGCGTGAACCAACTGAAAATTTGAAAAACTTAACTAATGAAAGTGGCCAGGTAAAGTTTTTTACTGAGCTACGTGATATGAGTGGTCAGACTGCGATTCATCGTTGGGAATATGAAGGTAAGGTTGTTGCAGAAGTGGAGTTTAATGTTAAAGGTCCACGCTGGCGTGTATGGTCAAGTAAAAAACTTATTCCTCAATGGACAGGTGACTGGAAAGTATCAGTTATTAATGGCGCGGGTGAAGTTATTTCTGAAAAAAACATGAGTTATGATGTGGCAACTGCACCTGTTATTACACCATCTGTACCATCAGATTCAGAGGCGACATCTGCTACAGATACTCCAGCAGCGGCAACAGAAACAATGCAATAGGGTTAACGTATTGTATTTTAAGCTTTTTAAATGTGCCTCTTTTAAGAGGCACATTTTTTTGTCAATTATTTATTTTATTGGACTGGAAACAGTGCAAATTTGTCAGACAGTGCTAATGTTGTAAGAGTTAGATACCGCTTTTTTTGTTGTAAGTGAGTGCTAATTTATTTAGTAACTTATGGAGAACAACCATGGCAATCGCATTATGTAATCCTGAAATTGGTTTATGGTACCGAGATGTTCAGAATCGCCTGTTTGAAGTTGTTGCGTTAGAAAATGAAGACGCAATTGAAGTACAGTATTACGATGGTGATGTGACCGAATATGATCGTGAAAGCTGGGATTCTTTGTGTTTGAGTGTGGTTTCTGAGCCTGGCGTCAGTTTAGGTTTTTATGACGAAACACTTGATGAAAATGACGTCATTCTTTCTGATAAACTGAAGCCTGTCAGTTGGGATAATGTTGTCGGTGAAGCCGAAGTGGATAGTTAGTTTTTTAATAATTATTCGATTTTCGTATTGTTACAGAAATCATGCTTACAGACTGGGTAACTTCGTTCGTAGGTGGGTTCAAGCGAAGCGGAACCAACAAAAAAGATGGATCCGTCACGTTGTTTTTTGATCCATCCTACCTGCCTATAGTGTATTTAGTATGGTTTTTTTATTAGGCATCCAGTTTTTTATATTTTATACGATGCGGTAACGCATCATCACCGAGGCGACGTTTTCTGTCTTCTTCATAATCAGCGTAATTGCCTTCAAACCATTCAACATGACTATCACCTTCAAAGGCAAGCATGTGTGTTGCGATACGATCAAGGAACCAGCGATCATGTGAAATCACTACCACGCAACCGGCATATTCTAAAATAGCTTCTTCCAAAGCACGCAGAGTTTCAATATCCAAATCATTGGTTGGTTCATCTAATAACAAAACATTGCCACCACTTTTTAATAGTTTAGCGAGATGTACCCGATTACGTTCACCACCGGATAAATCACCAACACGTTTTTGTTGATCAGAGCCATTGAAGTTAAAGCGTGAAACATAAGCACGACTGTTAAGTTCAAATTCACCGACAGTCATTATGTCGTGCTCGTTAGAAATTTCCTGCCAGACTGTTTTTTTATCATCAAGTGAATCACGACTTTGATCGACGTAGGCTATTTTAACGGTTTCACCGAGACGTAACTCACCGCTGTCTGGTTTTTCTTCGCCGGTCATCATACGGAAAAGGGTCGTTTTGCCTGCACCATTCGCGCCGATAATGCCAACTATGCCGCCTCGAGGTAAATTAAAGCTTAAATTTTCAAACAAAAGTCGATCGCCAAAAGATTTACTGATGTTTGTTGCTTCTATAACCAGCTCACCTAAACGGGGGCCGGGTGGAACAAATAACTCATTGGTTTCATTACGTTTTTGGTATTCTTTAGAAGCCATTTCTTCATAGCGAGTCAGACGGGCTTTGCTTTTGGCATGACGACCTTTGGCATTAGAACGTACCCATTCCAACTCCTGTTTCATGGCTTTAGCATGCGCACCTTCCTGTTTTTTCTCCATTTCAAGGCGGTTGCTTTTTTGCTCTAACCAGGATGAATAATTACCTTCCCAGGGAATACCATGGCCACGATCTAACTCGAGAATCCAGCCTGCAACATTATCAAGGAAGTATCGATCATGGGTGACTGCGACAACAGTGCTGGGGTAATCATGTAAAAAGCGTTCTAACCAGGCAACAGATTCAGCATCAAGGTGGTTGGTTGGCTCATCAAGTAATAACATATCAGGTTTTGATAAGAGCAATTTACATAAGGCGACACGGCGACGTTCACCGCCGGATAATTTAGTTACATCGGCATCCCAGGGTGGTAAACGTAAAGCATCAGCAGCCACTTCCAGGGTGCGTTCAAGATTGTGACCATCTGTCGCTTGTATTAAGTTTTCCAATTTAGCCTGCTCAGCTGCCAGGGCATCAAAATCAGCATCAGCATCGGCATAGGCGGCATAGACCTCATCAAGACGGGTGAGTGCAGCTTTAATTTCACCAAGGCCTTCTTCTACATTACCGCGTACATCTTTATCTGGATCAAGCTGAGGTTCTTGTGACAAATATCCAATTTTTATGTCGGGCTGTGGACGAGCTTCACCATCAATTTCAGTATCCAGTCCAGCCATGATTTTTAATAAAGTGGATTTACCTGAGCCATTTAGACCTAAAACACCAATTTTTGCACCGGGGAAAAAGGACAAAGAAATATCTTTAAGTATCACGCGCTTTGGAGGCACGATTTTGCTGACCTGGTTCATGGTGTAAATATATTGCGCCATTGGAAAATCCGAGATTAGTTATATTCAAAGTTAAACTGATATTACTGTTTCTATTTTGTGAGTGAAATGAAATTAATGAAATAAAGCAGTTTTTTGTAAAAAAAAACCAGAATTATGGACAATATGTAAAGTTTACTATCAAAATGGACGATAAATTCAGGGTATAGATCACTTTTATAACATCTTTGAAAGTAGGGTTTATGAAAAATAATTTACCGGTTACAAATAACGAAGTTGCACTTGATAGCACCAAAACTATTATCTCAACGACTGATCTTAAAGGTGCTCTGACCTATGTTAACCAGGATTTTCTGGATATCAGTGGTTTTTCAGCAGATGAGTTGCTGGGAAAGAATCATAATATTATTCGTCATCCTGATATGCCACCGGCTGCTTTTGCAGATTTATGGACAACCATTAAATCAGGTAAGCCCTGGATGGGGATGATCAAAAATCGATGTAAATCAGGTGATTACTACTGGGTGGATGCATTTGTTACACCCGTAATGAACAAGGGTGAAATTATTGGCTATGAATCGACCCGGGTTAAACCAGGTAAAAATCTCGTAGAACGAGCTGAACACCTGTATACAAAAATTACGGCGGGTAAAAAACTAAAACTGAAAAGATTGGGTTTTTTACAAAAACAAATCTTAACGGGCACTGTTTTTCAGTTATTCGTATTTGCTTCTTTAGTGCAAATGGACTTATTAAGTCTGTCGATTGCTATCACTGCCTGGTTAGGTACTAGTCTTGTTTGGGCGGGGGTTTCTTTTTATCAGATGCGGGATTTTCAAGCACTGCTGAATTTTTCCAAAAGCATTGTTAACAATCAAATTATGCAATTAACTTATTACGGTAAGGTTGATGATGTGAGCCAGATTCGACTTGCTATTCGCACATTAGCAGCAAAATTAAGGACTTCCATAAGAAGAATTGAGCAGCCAGTAGAACAATTAAGCCAGCAGTCACAAAATAGTGCGAATATTGTTTCAGCATTAAATATCAATGTTAATGAGCAAAAACAAGAGCTGGAAATGGTTGCTACTGCGGTTAATGAAATGAGTGCAGCAGTACAGGAAGTTGCACAAAACACAGGTAATGCGGCACAGGCCGCACAAAAGGCATTAGAAATGTCACGCAAAGGTGCATTAACGATTACCGAAGCAATTGGTATTATTGATTCTCTTGATCTACATGTTTCAAAAGCTTCATACTCTATCTCTCAGCTTAAAGCGGACAGTGAAAATATTGGTGGTGTTTTAGAAGTGATTCGTAGCATTGCGGAACAAACGAATTTACTTGCACTAAATGCAGCTATTGAAGCAGCACGAGCTGGAGAACAGGGACGTGGCTTTGCTGTTGTAGCAGATGAAGTGCGGACACTGGCCAGCCGTTCTCATGATGCAACTCAGGAAATTCAGGAAATGATTGAAAAGTTACAACAGGGTGTTGCAGGCGCGGTTAGTAACATGGAGGAAGTGAGTAAACGTGCAGCAGAGGGAGTTGCTCAGGTAGAGGAATCAGCAGAAGCGCTGGCTGAGATATCAGGATCTGTTGCAACAATGAACGACATGAACACTCAGATTGCCACGGCAACGGAAGAGCAAAATTCGGTAGCAGCAGAAGTAAGCCGAAACATTGAGCATATTAATCAACTTTCGAGTGATACGGCTCAAAGTTCATACTTAACTGAACTAAGCAGCCAAAAATTGATCGAGTTGACAGAGAGCCTGAGGATCATGGTCGACCAGTTTGATGAGAATATATAAAAGGTAGTGGTACTGGAGTAGTTTGTCATAATTGATGTATCTACTCGTATTGTTGTATTTTCTTGATTTCATCATATAACAAAAATATTATCTGCTATGAATACAGCGTTATTCTGTTATCTCATAGTTACTTTTTTCCAATTAATTAATCATATTATTAAGTTCTAACCCTTTCTGTCTATTCATGTTTCTCTTTAACCCTGTTATCCTTCGGCTCTTAAGTTTTTCCAATGTGGATATAGAATAATATAATGGTCACGAGACCGTAAGAGAAAACATTATGTCTGATAGACGATTACAGGTTTTTTATACAGTAGCGCGTTTGCTAAGTTTTACTAAAGCTGCTGAAGAATTACATATGACGCAACCCGCGGTCACTTTCCAGGTACGTCAGCTGGAAGAACAGTTTAACACCCGATTATTTGATCGTACTCATAATCGCATTAGCCTGACTGAAGCGGGTAAAAAAGTATATGAATGTGGTGAACGTATTTTTGAGATTTATGCAGAAATGGATAACTCGGTACGTCAGTTGACCGGTGACATAAGTGGAGTACTCATTTTGGGGGCCAGTACGACTATTGCCGAATATATGCTGCCGGTATTATTGGGTGATTTTAAAGCAGAATATCCAGATGTGACAGTACGCTTAAAAGTGGCCAATACCGATGGAATCGTTTCCCAGGTTGAAAATAACGCAATTGATCTGGGTGTCGTTGAAGCACCTGTTACAAATAAGAACCTGGTTGTTGAAGAGTGTAGTACCGATCAACTCGTCGTCATTGTACCACCGGGGCACGAACTGGCAAACGAAACGGTCGTGCCACTTAAACGTTTAGGCGATTACCCGTTCATCTGTCGTGAAGAAGGTTCTGGCACGCGAGAAGTTATGCTTGAAAGTATGCATGTTTCTGGTATGGCTCCAAGTGAGCTCAGTGTCTCGATGGAGTTGGGAAGTCTTGAAGCAATTAAAGGTGCGGTTGAAGCCGGTATGGGTATTTCTGTTATTTCATCAGCAACTATCCAAAAAGAAATTAAGTTGGGTACTTTGGTTGCTATCAGAACAGAGCCACCTATTGTTCGTCCATTTTCTTTTGTACATCAAAAGCAGAAATTCCGTATGCGTGCGATGGATGAGTTACTGAAGTTTGCACGTAACTATTGTAAATCTTATCACGCAGATGGGGCCTGATTTAGTTTAAGATAAACTCGAAAATAAAATAATTGAGTTTTTCTTTAGCAAAAGAAATTAAGTGAAAAAAAGTACAAAAAAACTGTTAGAGTTTTACCGCGAACTTCCTGACGAGGTAGCTCAACAGTTGCTGGATTTCGCTGAATTTTTAGCTTCTCGTCATAAAACCGAAGTTAAAGAAATTTCTTTACCTGAAAAAATATCACGACCTGCAGATGAGTCGGTTGTTGTGGCAGTTAAACGCTTATCTGCAACCTATCCGATGATAAACAAAGATAAACTTCTTGATGAAACGGCCTCATTGGTTAGTCAGCATATGCTCCAGGGCCGTGATGCGATTGAAGTGATCGATGAACTTGAAGCCATCTTTAGTAAACAGTACGCTATACTCGTCGAAGAATTAAAGCAGGAAAATGCTGAATGATTGAGTTAGTCAAGACGTGGTACAACCGATATTTCTCTGATCCCCAGGCCATTATCTTAACAGCCGTTTTAGTTATTGGTTCAACTGTTATCCTCACCATGGGTGATATGTTATTGCCTGTGTTAGCTTCTATTGTTATTGCCTATTTACTTGAAGGTGTGGTGCGGCGCATGCAGCATTACGGTTCTAAACGTATAACCGCGGTTGTTCTGGTATTTAGTGTCTTTGTGGCATTTTTAATCTTTCTTTTCTTTGGTGTTGCACCGTTAGTTTCAAGTCAGTTAAGTGAATTATTCAGAGAGTTGCCACGTTATTTAACGCAAGGTCAGCAACTATTATTACAATTACCGGAAATTTACCCGTTTATCTCTGAAGAGCAGGTTAAAGAACTGGTTGATTTAATAAACCGTGAAATAACTGATATGGGTTCACATATTGTTAGTTTGTCATTTTCATCCATTCCCGGTTTAATAACATTAGCGGTATATATTTTTCTTGTTCCTGTGCTCGTATTTCTATTTATGAAAGATAAGGAACGTATCTGGAAATGGTTTGGCGGTATGCTTCCTCAAAACCGGACACTGGTTTCACAAGTTTCTGATGAAATGGATTTACAACTCGGTAAATACATTCGTGGAAAATTTTGGGAAATTATGGTTGTTGGTGTTGTGACTTATATAGGTTTTGCGATCCTTGGAATCAAGTATTCTATTTTGCTGGCTGTGCTGGTTGGTTTATCTGTTTTAGTGCCATACATCGGTGCTGCTGTTGTCACTATTCCTGTTGTTTTAATCGCATTTTTCCAGTGGGGCTGGAGCAATGAATTTTTCTGGCTAATCGGTTTCTTTGGAATAAGTCAGGCACTTGATGGCACGGTACTGGTTCCCTGGTTATTTTCAGGGTTGGTAAATCTACATCCCATAGCCATTATCGTTAGCGTACTCGTTTTTGGTGGCTTGTGGGGATTCTGGGGTGTGTTCTTTGCGATACCACTCGCCACACTCGTCAGCGCCGTCATCCACGCATGGCCACGAATAGAGCAAGTATAAAAGTCAAAGTCAAAATATTTTCAACGCAAAGACGCAAAGAACGCAAAGGAAAATCAAAAGATAAAACTAAGGTAAGAACTGTGGGGTCGTTTTAGTGCCGAATGAATAAAATATGATGTAATTTATTTATTCGTCAGGATTTTTTAAAACAACATTATTTGAATTACGTATTATATAATTAAATCCTCTCTAACAAAAAAACTTTCTTTTGACCTTCTCTGCGCCTCTGCGGTGAAATTTGTTGATCTTAGACTTACAAAGCCTCTGAAGCAAAGTCTGCCAGTCTGGAACGTTCTCCCCGAATCAATGTAATGTGACCACTATGTTCCCACTGTTTAAAACGATCAATGACGTAGGTTAAACCCGAGGTTGTTTCGGTTAAGTAGGGCGTATCAATTTGGGCTATATTTCCTAAGCAGACAATTTTTGTTCCAGGACCACTACGGGTAATTAATGTTTTAAGTTGGTGTGATGTGAGATTTTGTGCTTCATCAATAATAATGTAACGGTTTAAAAATGTGCGACCACGCATAAAGTTGATTGATCGAATTTTTATGCGATTTGCGATTAAGTCATTTGTTACTGCTTGCCCCCATTCACTGGAAAAGCTTGAATCAGTTGTATCATTTTCTGTTTTATTTAACACTTCAAGATTATCCATTAATGCTCCCATCCAGGGAGTCATTTTTTCTTCCTCTGTGCCGGGTAAAAAACCAATATCTTCACCAACCGGGATGGTTACTCGAGTCATAATAATTTCAGAATAGAGTTTTTGTTCCAGTGTTTGTTCCAGACCTGCGGCCAGAGTTAAAAGCGTTTTACCTGTACCGGCCATACCAATGAGGCTTACAAAATCAATTTCCGGATCCATGAGTAAGTTAAGCGCATAACTTTGTTCCTGGTTACGTGCATTAATGCCCCAGACAGTGTGTGAACTATTTTGAAAGTCCCTGATCGTTTCAATAATAGCAGTATCACTATCAATATTTCTGACCAGTGCTTCAAAAGGTTGTTCATCATCCTGACTACTAATAAAAGCATTAGGGTGCCAGTTTTTGACTTCAGGGCCATGTAATTTATAGAAGGTGCGCCCTTCCTCAAGCCATGAATCCATCTCCCTGGCATGTTGTTCCCAGAAATCATCATTGAGTTTGATTGTTCCGGTATACAAAAGATCAACGTCTTCCAGAACACGATCATTATGATAGTCTTCTACTTTAACGCCAAGTGCAGCAGCTTTAATCCGCAGGTTAATATCTTTTGTAACTAATGTTATATCATGATTTTTGAATTTTTCATTCAGAGCAAGCGCAGTGCCCAGAATATTATTGTCGGGTAAGTTGCCAGGAAGGTAATCAGGCAGGGTTGACTTATATGAGCGGGTTTGAAAAAATAATTTTCCGCTGGAAATGTTACCATCATCTGTATTTAATACAGAATTCAGTGTAATACCTGCTTCAATTTGATCTTGTGATGCATCCGCAACCAGTTCCTCTATAAATCGACTTGTTTGTCTGGCATTTCGTGCAACTTCTGAACGACCTTTTTTATTATTATCCAGTTCTTCCAATACCATCATAGGTAGAAAAAGATCGTGTTCCTGAAAACGAAATAATGCGCTGGGGTCATGCATTAATACATTGGAATCCAATACAAATAAACGTTGTGACATAATTATTTTTTATTCTCTTTGTTTAGCGTTTTTACTGCAGTTAAAACCTCATCGACGTGGCTGTCTACTTTTACTTTGCGCCATTCCTGTTTTAATACGCCTTTGTCATTAAGAAGAAAGGTGCTGCGTTCAATACCGAGAAGTTTTTTACCATACATGTTTTTCAGTTTTATGACATCAAACAAAGTGCAGAGTTCTTCTTCAGTATCGGAAAGTAAATCAAAGGGGAATTTTTGTTTAGCTTTAAAATTTTCGTGAGTGCGTACTGTGTCACGGGAAACACCTAGTATGACGCAGTTTTGTCTTTTGAATTTAGCGATATTGTCACGAAAATTCTGGCCTTCAGTTGTACAGCCCGGAGTATTGTCTTTAGGGTAAAAATACAAAATAATATTTTGTCCTTTTAGACTTGAAAGTGAAATAGTTTGTTCTCCAGTGGCAGGGAGTTTAAATGCAGGAACTTTTTTACCAACTTCAACGGTCATGTGATTACCTATAGTTTATTGATTGTGTTTTGTAGGTCGGGTCTCATAGTGCCCCTCTTGGAATAATTAAATTAGAGGGTATCAGCCCGATCTACATTACCAAACTATAGCTAAGTTATCACTCCTCATCGAGTACGACGTTACTTAATTGCACCGCAGCATCTTCCGGGCTTACAGTATTCACAAATAAACCTGAACCCAGCTCAAAGCCGGATGGAATACTGGTACGAGGACAGATTTCCAGGTGCCAATGATAGCTGTTTTGGCAATCGTCATATTGCTTGTCTAAAGGAATGGTATGTAAAAAATAATTATACTGAGCGCCGCCAATGACAGCGTCAAGTCGTTGCATGGTACGTTTCAGAACATTAGCAAAATCATCTAATTCTTCCCGGCTTGCATTAATGAAGTCACTCTTATGTACTAAGGGTAAAATGTGGACTTCCCATTCATAACGACTGGCAAAAGGTTTAATGGCAATAAAATGTTTACCTCGTTCAACGACATATTGCCCAACATTGATTTTTCTAACTACTTCGCCTGAGTCACGATCATATATTGTGGCCTCATAAGTTAATGCTTCATCTACCAGGGTGCAGAAAATACAGTGCTGATGTTTTTCATAATACTTTTTACTGTGTTCAACTTCGTCTTGTACATTTTGCGGGATAACCGGAGTCGCAATTATTTGACTATGTGTATGCGCCATACTGGCACCTGCAGCGGGCCCAAAGTTCTTGAATATCAGAACATACTTTAAACGCTTATCAGTATCATAAAGCTGCTTCATGCGGCTCTGGTATGTTTGAAATAACAGCGACAGATGTTCCGGACTCATTTCGTGGATAGCGATGCCATGCTGAGAATGATCAACAATAACTTCATGTCGACCATAACCATTAATGGCTTGTTGTAAGCCAAATATCAGGTTGGGACTTTGTCGATCATCCCCTAAAACAGGGTAAAGATTTTCAACTATTCGTATGGCCCATTCACCTTGTTCAGGTATGCGAGTAATTTCAGGTGGTGTTTTGTCTTCATTGCCCCGGCAAAAAGGGCAACGCTCAACATGTTTGCGGGTATCACGTGGTGCAGCATCTTCGGCTTTTTGAGGGCGCATCGAGCGTGCAGTGGCAATTAGTACAGATTCGGTGGGTACAATCGGGTTAATTCGTATTTCTCTGGTCCCTTTGTCCTGGTCACCAGTATCCAGCTCATTCATAATAATTTCCGTGTGTTGTTGTGCTTAATATAATTATTTATTGAGTCGGTAACATACTCCGAACATGATTAGCTGTCGAAATGGGGTTGTTTATGCCCATCTAAGTGAATTTATTGTCCGAATACTCTGCTCGAAGCATCTTTTTCGTTATTGCGGCGTTATAAATGGTCTCAAAATGCTCATTGGCTACATGCCAACTGCGCTTTTTCGACAATTTATGCCTTGCTCTAACGAAAAATCTACATCGTGCAAAGCATTCGCTATAAAAAGCATCTATTTTAGTCAGGAAACTTGTTTACCTAGCTTGTGACAAGTACCATTTGCGTTTCTTTTTTTCCGAAAATTACGGGGAACGACATGTTTCAGGGAAGTATGGTTGCTTTGGTTACACCGATGCAATCGGATGGCAGCGTAGATGATGATGCTTTAGTGCAACTCATTGAATTTCATGTGCAAAATGGCACTGATGCCATTATTGCGGTGGGCACGACAGGTGAATCTGCCACTTTAGATGAGCACGAGCACTGTG
>CAZZIS010000079.1:0-12887 GCA_964654445.1 uncultured Thioalkalispiraceae bacterium | reverse complement strand
GACAGTCATTACAATAAACTTTTTTATCCGCTTTTGAATGACGTGATGCCTGCCAATCTTTAACAATACCGGGCGTTACTCCGCTATGACAACTGACACAATCTTCACCTTTATAAATACCCCCAATTGATTTTACCGGTTGATAAAATTTATCAGGATTCCAGTACGCAAAGACAGCTTCAGGCAACCAGTCTCGTGAATATAAACCTGCACCATCACCGCTCTTACTCCAGTTAACATAATAAAAACCAGCCGGAATCAAAACCAGGGATATGATTACCGGTACCCAGATATACTTTATATGTTTAGATTTCATGAGCGCGCTTTCCACCAACGAACAAAGCCCAGTAATAACAAAATAAATGCCGCCGTCCACAGCAATATAAACAAGCCACCTTCAGCGCCCTGCTGTGTGCCAGAGATAACCTGTTCAGTCTCTTCTAACAACATCATATGACCTTTACTATGATGAGCCTGAATGCCTGATGAAAACATAGCGAAAAAAATTGTCATTACAAATTTCATCTATCTTCTCCCAATTCTCCCGCTTGATGGCTCATGCCTGCAAGTGCGACTGGCTGTTTAATATTAAATTTCTGTTTGAACCTGGTTTTAATTTGTTCAATGTGTTTAAAACTTTGCAATATACCTTCTGCTGCAGTTCGACCCGAAGCAATTGCTGTAACCACCAGATCTGGCCCGTTAGTATTATCACCACCGGCATAAATCTTTTCATGGCTGGTCTGGCCCTGCTTATTAATAATCATTGCACCCTGCTCACTGGTTTGTATACCCAGTTGAGTCAGCCAGTTTTCTATTTTATTGATCTGGCCTATGGCAGAGATAACTAAATCACAATCTAAACAAGTATCAGTGTCATGGTTTTTAAAACAGATACCGCTTACTATTTTATCTCCCTGTATTTCTACAGGCTGATGATCAAACACAAAATTCACACCTTCATCCCGTGCCGCCTGTTTTTCTTTAGGTGAAGCGCGCATTTTTTCTTCTGAGCCACGATAGGCAACGGTGACATTTTCTGCACCCTGGCGTATCGCAGAACGAGCACAATCCATCGCACTGTCCCCACCACCTAAAACAATAACCCGTTTACCATTGAACGCTATGTGATCCTGTTGTTGATTCAGCCCCTGATTGATCCGGGCCAGATATGAAATGGCATCCGTTACGCCCTTGAGTTGCTGACCGGGTAGTTTTAAATCCCGCGAACTTTGTGCACCTGTACCAATAAATATCGCATCATTATTTTGCAGCAGTTGCTGTAAAAATTCTGCATCTACATTTTTATCCAGTTCAAATACCACACCTTGCTGTTGTAATAATTCATAACGTTTTTGCAACATGCTTTTATC
Organism: uncultured Thioalkalispiraceae bacterium; assembly: GCA_964654445.1. Lineage (GTDB taxonomy): Bacteria > Pseudomonadota > Gammaproteobacteria > UBA6429 > Thiohalophilaceae > JAGLTQ01. The sequence continues at coordinate 11,514 of CAZZIS010000079.1, read as the reverse complement.
TAATTTAAAAGATGGAATAGCGCTTGCCAGTAAACCACCAATCATTTTTTCCCGTTCATAAACTGTTACCTTGCAACCCGCTTTGCTCAGTTCATCTGCACAGGCCAAGCCTGCTGGGCCGGAACCTATTACTGCAACATGTCGGTTATTGGCAGCTATTATAATTTGCGGCTGCCAATTGTTGCTTAATGCTGTATTCGTTAGATAACGTTCAATCGCACCGATGGTAACTGCACCATCCGGCTCTTTCGCTTTGCTGCAAGCGCCTTCACAAAGCCGATGTTGTGGACAAAGAGTTCCACAAACTTCAGGCATATTACTTGTGCTTTGTGCAATATTTGCCGCCTCTTGTATATTGCCAGCAGCCACCTGTTCCAGCCATTCGGGAATACGGTTATGTAAAGGACAGGCATTACTGCAACCAGGAAAACCACAGTCCAGGCAACGACTGGCCTGTTTTTGCATTTCCATAAGGCTCGGCGTTTCAATAATTTCAGACCAGTCTGTTTTGCGTTCAACAGCTGGGCGAATATCATTATCTTTACGATTTATAATGGTAGGTTTTTTACGTTTCAGTAAGTGGCTACCATTTTGTACCAGTGATTTTTTAAATAAATTTCGAACATCTTTTATCTCCAGTGCATCCGTAGGACAGGAAACCACGCAACGGGCACAACCCATGCAATCTTCCAGTGCGGTAATCCGACCAGCATCCATACCCTGGTGCCACACCGGTATACCCATATCACACACCTGTTCACAACGCTGGCAATCAATACACTTGTCCTTGTTCATTTCAATACCGTAGAAACCGGCATGATTAAGCAAACCAAAGGTCGCACCATAAGGACAAAGATAACGGCAATAAAAACGGTTACCGACTAAAGGGGCGATAAAAAGACTACCAAAATAAGTCATGGCCACAATGAGATAAAAACCACCAACGAAACTCACTGTCCATGAGTTAGGTGGAAACTGAGTCACCACCATCACTCCTACATAGTAGCTAAAGAAAATCCATTTAGAATGACGCAATGCCCAGGTCCAGTTAGAGCGTAGGGTACGATCACGAAAAACAAAACCTACGGTTTCTCGAATACCAACGCAGGGGCAGTTAAAACCACAGATAATCCGACGACCAAACAGAAAGACCGCGGCCAGAATTAAAAAGAAAGTAATGGTTCCCGGCACATGCAGGGAGGGGAATACAGGCTGAGCCCAGAGAAAACCGACATAGGGTTCATAAACAGGATATAACCAGGGAATTAGCCACCAGAATACTGTAACCATCGTCACTATAATAATCAGACGTTTTCGTGTGTAGCTATTTTTTTCTGCAACAATTCGCCAGAGTCCAAAAGCCAGGATAATTCCATATTCCGTATAACGATTAAGCCAGATAGGATTTTCAAACAACATCAGCCAGCTTTCATTAAGCCAGCCAGCAAAAGCCAGCGTGAAAGCCATCATACTCAATATCTGAACCGGCAGACTATAACTCGATGGCATAAGATCCTGTTGCGAACTGTTCAGGGTGCGTGGCTGATGGTTAATTATGTTTTTACTTTGCATCACTCTACTCTTTGCACTCTAGTAAATTTTTTTATAAAAGTATGGTCAGATAAAGTTTAGAAGAGGAAGGTTTGCCAAAGTGATTACTTAAATAAACATTAAGGGTTTCAACCACTTTAGAACCAACCGGGGTCGTTACGTTATAATCCAGATAAATTGGCCTTTGCATTTTAGAACACGCTCTTAAAGAGAATATAACTGGCAACAAAAACTAAAAATGTACCAAAGCTACGCTGCAATAATGCCGCGGGCAAACGATTACTAATAAGACTACCAATCACACTACCCACAATAGCCACACCAGTAAAATAAGCCATCAACACATAGTTAATTTCAACTGCACCGGCATATCCGGCAAAGCCGGCAAAGGATTTAAGTGCAACAATACTGAGTGAGGTACCCACAGCCTGTTTCATGGGCAAGCCGGATAATAAAACCAGGGCGGGTACAATAAGAAAACCACCACCTACCCCAACAACACCGGTTAATATGCCAACTGCAATTCCATGGATAGCAATATGCGTGTACTGTAATTCATCACAATTGCCATAAGGACAATCTGCCACAGCAGCTGCACCGAGAGACTTATGTTTTGGCTTTAACATTTTATAAGCCGCTGCATACATAACAAGCGCAAAAATTGTTAACTGGATAGCAATGGGGGTAATAACACCAAGCAGCGCACCACCATAAGTGCCCATTACACCAAAGGCACCAAACACAGCCGTAATTTTTAAATTCACATTACCCCAGCGCCAGTGCTGAAGAGCAGTAATGGTTGCTGTGACCGCAACAATCCCCAGACTCATGGCAATGGCCGATTTTGGCTCAACATCTAATAAATACAGTAATGCAGGCGTGGTAATAATCGATCCACCACTACCAAAAATACCCAGCAATAAACCGGTAATCAAACCTGAAACAAGAATTGCGAATGACATAACACACCTACTATTCAACTAACTAATTGAATAGTAGAATAAACTATTAGGCATTAAAGTCAAGGTAAATATTAAGCTCAAACAAAGACAAGATAACCTATTGAATTATAAGAATATTTTATCGTGGTTTTAGCTACCTACTTCCGATATTTTTGTTGTCTCAAACCTCTAATCACTTCCCCTCAGTTTACTTTTGGTTGGAGCCAGCATCGGTTGATCCTCCGCTAAGCTCGTTAAATATAATTCTAAATCGGTGTACTCTTGGGAATGTAACTTTAACGGGTAGGTTCGTGTCACCACCTGGCAATGTCGGATACGCTGACGAAGACTAATCAAACCAAGATCATGTCCCGCAATAAAATGCTTCGGCCAGGTGGCAGCCGTATAACTGTATTTGCCTTCTGGCTCAATACTGCTAAGCGGTTGGCCACGTAACCATTTTCCAGCCGATGATGTATGACAATCTGCACATGAAAAATTAAGTTGGCCTGTTTTTTTGAAAAAAGATAGCTTTCCACGTTCTAAAGATTTTGCGGCAGGTCCTTCAATGGAAACATTAATGGGCAAACGACGACTAAGAAACTTAACGTAACTTGTTACGACATTTGAGTCCCTGCTTCCAAGTTGATAAGGTTTACTGTGTTTATATTTTTTCTGACAGCGGTTTATTCGTTGCTCTAAACCTATAACGTGTTTGATTGCAGGATCATATTTCGGATAAGTTGTTGCAACACCTTTAAGATTAGGTGCCTGAGTGTTTGTTGCTGAATGACACGATGCACATGATTTTCCATTTTTACCAGCTTTACGAAATAGCGCTTCACCCTCTTCAATATAAATATCCGCAAGGGTAAAATCTTCAGCCGCAACATAAAAATTGCGCGCTTGAAGCTGTGCGCGTTTTGGCGCATGGACTGCTCTTTTTAATGTGCCTAAATAGGCCACAATGTGGACAACTTCATGTTTTTTAAGAATACCATTAGTGCCAAAGGGTGGCATTAAGGTTTTAGCATTATGCGCCCTTGCATCCCATATCTGCTGAAAAGTATAGCTACTGTCTCTTGCCAGGTTTCCGTAAGTACTTAGGTTCGGCCCAACATTACCAGCCTGATCACCATCCGCACCCATGATATGACAAGTAAGACAACGACCCTTACTTTTTGCATAAGCCAGGACTTTACCTTTATTCGCATCACCTTTAATTTTTGGTATGGCAGGTTTATTCACCGGCCGAGGCTGCTTTGTCTCATTGTAAGCGATGGTTAGAAATTTCCTGGCGTCCTTAGCAATCATTCCATGATGGCCTCCACCCTGATGTCCACCACCATGTTGCATTTTATGACCATGGTTTTTCTTGTTACCGCTGTGCTTTTGATGTGACATAAGTTGATGTTGTTTAGTCGCATCATCTTCTTGCGCAATAACGGGCATACAAATTAATAGCATTCCGGTTAAAACAAACACAGTATTGCGTAAATGGACTTTTAGGCAATTATACATCCCTTTCTCCTCATGATCATTTTGATACTATATTAATGGATATCAGACGGACAAGGAATAAATAAAATTGTATTTTACTCCGCAGGATAACCCGCTTCATTCCACGCAGTCATACCATTACGAACGATATGCACATCAGCAAAACCATGTTTTGTTAAGACCTGAGCCGCTTTTGCTGAACGTCGATCAGTCCGACAAATTGTCATGACAGTTTTTTCCTGAAAGTTTTCAATTTCAGAAAGACGCTGTTCTAATTCTTCAACTGGAATTAAAACTGAGCCTTTGACGTGACCTTGTTCACCAACATAATCTTCTGCGCTACGCACATCAAGCAATAAAATATCTTCTGCTGCATCCAGCTTTTGTTTTACATTTTCGACTTCCATCATTGGACCACGGCGCAAGCGACCAATTAAACCTGGTAAAAAACCAACAACCGCTAATAAAGTAAATGCGAGTAAGGTTTTTTGAATTAAACCATCACCACCGGCAACCGCTTCACGACCAACATAACCTAAATAGGTATACGCAACTGCACCGGGTAGCATAAAGATAAAAGTCGCGATTGAATAATGACTGAATTTTATTTTTGTTAAACCCAGCGCATAGTTCAAAACATTAAATGGAAACAAAGGCACTAAACGAACAAAAGCAACAAACTTCCAGCCTTCACCTTCAACACCTTGTTTAAGTTGTTTCAAACGTCCGCCCGTTTTTTTCTCAACCCAATCGTGTGCAAGATAACGTGCAGCAATAAATGAAATCATCGCACCAACGGTTGCGGCGGTTAAATTGTAGAAGGTACCAAAGACAGGCCCGAATAAAGCGCCACCGGCTAAAGTAAGTACTGCACCGGGTAAAAAAAACACGGTACCGACTGCATAGATCAACATAAATACAACAGGGCCTGCACTACCTGCATTTTTAACCCAGCTTTGCAGCGCATTAGCATCAAATTGATCACGATAAATAATTGCTGCAACTATACCGGCAACTAACAATAGTAAAACACTAATTCGCAATAATTTTTTCATTTCTTTATCTCGTTAAAAATACAGAATAAAATGCTGGCTCCGCTGCGCTTGAGCCCACCTACATACTCGAGTAGCTGGGTTCAAGAAATAACATGACGGAACCAACATCCAACTATTTTTCTTCTGTGTCTGTCCACTGTCGACGATTAATAACATAACCCGACATTTTTCCAACAAAAGGAAACATCAACATTCCTGGTAACCACGATACTTGTTTTGGATCACGATACTTGTTAATACCGATGGTCATACCTTCATGTCCGCCACGTGGTTGATCACGATATGTTCCAAATAAACGATCCCACCAGGGTAAGCTAAAGCCAAAGTTACTGTTTGCTTCATCATCTTCGACTGAATGATGTACACGATGCATATCAGGAGTAACCAAAATCAAACGCAAATATTTATCAATGCCTTTTGGTAAAGAAATGTTACCGTGATTAAACATAGCCGTTGCATTCAACATAATCTCAAAAATAATAACAGCAACAACGGAAGGGCCCAGTAATAAAATAGTTGCGAATTTTATTAACATCGACAAAATAATTTCAATTGGGTGAAAACGCGCGCCGGTGGTCACATCATAATCCAGATCGGCATGATGAAGTCTATGCAAACGCCACAACACTGGAATCGCATGCACCATCACATGCTGAATATAAATCACAAAATCCAGAATGATGACCGAAGCCACAACAGCAAACCAGAATGGCTGCTCATAATAATTAAATAAACCCCATCCCTGTTCGCCGGCAAAAGCAGCAACACCTACCGCTGCAGCAGGAAACAATACTCTCAGGATAAAACTGTTAAAAAAAACCAGTCCGAGATTATTAATCCAGCGTACACTTTTTGATATGGTCAATGCACGTTTTGGTGCGGCCAGCTCCCACAATCCAATCAGCACTAACATGCCGAAAAAAAAGCTCATACGAATAACTTTCTCATTTGCTAATAAAAATTCTTCAAAAGACATAATCAACCTCATTATTGGACGATTTGTGCTTGCCCTCATTACTATTCAGGCTATAATCAATATACATGAAGTCTAGCATTCAATTAACCACTTGAATAGTTTAAATATAAAAAAATGAAACCAAATACCTTTAAAAGTGATCTTTTTACTCAATTTGCTCGAGTTGGCAAAGCGTTAAGCAATGCTAACCGATTGGAATTACTTGAGTTTTTAGCTCAGGGTTCACGCAGTGTCGAATCTTTAGCCAATGTGGCCAAACTCAGTATTGCGAATACTTCACAACATTTGCAGCAACTAAGACAGTCCGGGCTCGTCACCAGCCGTAAAGAGGGTCTGAAAGTCTATTATAGTCTCAGTGGAGATGATGTTATTGCTTTGCTTGATTCATTAAGGGATGTCGCTGAACGCCATTTATCCGATGTTGATAAGTTAGTAAATACTTACCTTACAGCAAAAGATAACCTGGATCCTATTCCGGCAGCTGAATTACTTGAACGAGCAAAGCATGATTTGGTTACCGTACTGGATGTTAGACCTAGAGAAGAATTTGAAGCAGGACATGTGCAAGGGGCCATTAATATTCCCATCGAAGAACTTGAACAACATCTGCAACAATTTAATCCGAACCAGGAAATTGTAGCTTACTGCCGTGGCCCACATTGTATTCTTGCTTTTGATGCTGTGGCGCAATTGCGCGAAAAAGGTTTTCAGGCGCGACGTTTGGAGAATGGTTTTCCGGAATGGAAAATAGCAGGCTTGCCCGTTGAAGAAGATATTTCAAACACACATTAATTTGTATATAAAAGAAGAAAGTATTATGAAAGTTTTGTTTAAAAATATTTTTTCTCCAATATTAAATATTTTCGAAAATAATAATAATGAATTTATTTATCGTTCGTTAAACAGAAAAATCGTTTTGTTTATTAGTGTTGTTTTTTCTCTGCTCGCTTTTGCTTTACCCGTTTTTCTGCCTCAACTTGTTCAAATGGGTTATTGGTTCGTCATGCTTGTATTTGGAGCACTAAGTTTTACAGGTTTAGTTGTTGGACTTTTAGGTAGTGATAAAGCCGTAGCAAAATTACTTGGTAGTCGTTAACGCTTTCTGGATAAATCAATTTGTTCCTGTTTCCATGTCCGATGGGCTATCATGATTGATATCACCTCATCAATATCATCGGTCAACTTAATTAAATCAAAATCAATATCTGAAACAGTATCAAAACCTAATAAGGTTTGTTTCATCCAGTCAATGAGTCCTTGCCAGAATTCGGTTCCAAATAAAATCAGCGGCATATGATAAATACGATTTGTTTGCATTAGAGTTAATGCTTCAAATAATTCATCCATTGTGCCAAAACCACCCGGCATACAAACATAACCCATAGAGTATTTAATAAACATCACCTTGCGCGCAAAAAAGTAACGGAAATTAAGTGCAACACTTTGGTACGGATTGGGTACTTGTTCATGAGGCAGTTCAATATTTAATCCGACAGATACCTGGTCCATTTTAGCCGCACCTTTGTTAGCCGCTTCCATTATTCCAGGACCACCGCCAGAGATAATCGGGAATCCCTCTTTAGCTAAAGCTTGTGCAAGCTCAACGGTTTTTTTATAGTATTTATTATCTTTATTAAAACGCGCCGCGCCAAATATTGTTACTGCAAAATCTAAATCGGCTAACTTATCAAAACCTTCTGTAAATTCACTTAAGATCCTGAACATACGCCATGCTTCATCTCCTTTTACATCTTCAAGAGATGAAGAAAATTTTTCTCTAATATTCATTAATATTAAACCTCATAAATTATTTTTGAATAATATTTATAATACGCTTTTTTATAATGTACTTATGCATCTTAGCTAATAAAAAATATTTTGCTCAATTACTCCGTTAAATAAAGGGTAGCACGATGAAAAAGCTCTCTCGCTTCATGCTGACCACTCAATTCCATATCTATCCGAATATCCTTCCAACTTATTTTTTTTATTACTTTCTTATTCAGGACTTGTCGAAAATCCTCTGGAAAATTATCCCGCTCTATCTCGTCATGCTTCATTATCACTAGTTTATTCAAAACCGCAATGCATAATTCATAATTTCGTGAATATTGATTAAATGAATGAAGATCTTTTTCATTAAATTGATTCAACACTAATGGTTCCTTAATTTCCAGGTGAAACCTGTCCTTCACTTCTAAAGGAACATCTTTCAACACATCATCAAACCAAAAAGGTAATTGTTCAATGAAACGAGCTTGTGCTTCCTGATTAATTTTTTTACCTTCTTCATTGAGAGGTAACAACATAATAACAGCATGTTCCCCACTGGTTTTTTCACGGGTAAAGCCGATGCGGACAATATCAAAGTTTGATTTCTCCCAAAAGTTTAGCAATGGCTCATTCATTCCAAAACTGGTACCAATAGCATCTCGACCACATTTTTTTTCATTACTAACAATAAAATCAAGTAAATCAGAGCCAAAACCTCGACCTTGTAGTTCGGGATGAACGGCTATTCGCATTACACGCGCATAATCTAAAGTTGCCGCCTGCTCAACACCACAATGATAAGTTAGTGCTTGTGCCAGTAAATGTCCTTTTGGTCGACGTTTCCCCTGGTAGACTAATGTTGAAAGTGAATCAGAATAATTTCCTTCACGAATAACTAATGAAACTGCAACTACATGTTTATTATTTAACGTAACATATAGAGATATTTCTTCATCATCTAATAAGCTCTTTAAATCTTTTGGCCGTGTTCGATAATGCGCCAACACAAGTAAAGCAAATACTTCTTTCAACAAGAGCTCATTATTAACAAGTTGCTTTTTAGTTAACAAATGGTGTTTGCAATTTTTCAGCTCAAATTCATCAACCGAAGTAGTATCAACTATTTCAGCATCCAGACATAGCAAACCAAACATCCACTTTTCCAGAGGATCATTTGCTGGCCAACGTATCGGTGTTTGCATTTGTAATTTAAGCCAGCCTGGATTTTTTTCAGTCAGAATTTTATTAAAGCGTAAAGCAAAGCCTCGCCCGGTTCCCTCATAACCATGTACTGTTGTTGCAAAAACACACTGTAAGTATTTGTCTAAAAATGAAGTCAATAGTGGTACAGGAATAGCCGCAGCTTCATCAATTAATAACAAATCTGTATCAATATCATCCTGCATCAATTGATCTGGAGAATAAAACTGAATAACACTTTCACCGTATTTTATACAGCCACGTGTTACTTCCGCGTCAGGTAACATCTCTTTAATGTGCTTAAAAATAATATCGGTTGCACGTAAACGTGGTGCGGTAATCGCAATATTTTTTATTCCAGACTGAATAAGTCTGGCTGCAGCAATACCGAGAGCGGCAGATTTACCACGCCCACGATCAGATACTAAAACAATAGGGTTATTTGATTCATTAAAAACCTGTTCTTCAATACTTTCAACTGCATATTGCTGATCAGAAGTTACAAAAGGTACAGAGCAATTCGCTAAAATATTTTTTTTCGATTGCTTAGGAGAAAAATTAAACTCTTTATCATTTTCTTTTATAATAGCTAATTCAGGAGTGCTATTTATACTGTCTATCAAGCGTTGACCAAAATAAGAACTATAAATATCATTCCATTTATCTTTTTCAGGAAGCAGTAAAATAAATAGACCACCACCAACAACAACGCCACTTATCGCGGCAAAGCTATCTGGATCAAAATCTTTATTTGCATCAAAAATAACTACCCGCTTTTCATTACCTAACCAGCTCTGCGCTTTCTTGAACTCAATAAAAGAATAGTTTTCAGGGGCCTGTTCCCCCACCCAAAGTGGGTCACTCTCATAACCCGGCAAAATATCTTTTAGAAGGTCTTTTTGCCACGGTTCATCACCAGCCAAAATAAATACTTTTCTATACAGGGAAACATCTCCCTCCAGGGATAGCATTTTTCTTATCCCGGAGAAATTGGATACATTGTGGGTAAGATCAGGTGACAATCACTTTCCTTAAATCAACAAAACTTATCATGGATTGTAAACATAATCAGGCGTGCAGAACATAGGAAAACAATAAGACCGTCATAAACAGCTACAATTTATTCAGGTTATTGGTTAGCATTTTCACATAAGCAAACATCTAAATCATGAACAGGTTACTGCCTTTTAATCATCCTTATTTATTTCAAAAGGTGGATGCTGCAAATATTTTTCACCTGATTCATAAATGGTATCTGCTGAACCTACAATAAGATCATCTGGTGGGCATGCTATCTTATGATCCTTATTTGGATAATCGGCATCTGCCAGTACGTGGCGAATTGCATTTAGCCGTGCGCGTTTTTTACAATCAGATTTAACCACAGTCCATGGTGAATCCTTGGTATCAGTGTAAAAAAACATCGCTTCCTTTGCTTCAGTATAATTTTCCCATTTATCAATAGATGCCAGATCGATATCACTGATTTTCCATTGTTTTAATGGATCATTCTGACGTGCATGCAAACGACGAAATTGCTCATTGCGACTGATTGAAAACCAGAGCTTAATGAGTTTTATACCACTACGCGTGATCATACGTTCGAGTTCAGGGCATTGGCGCATGAATTCCAGATATTCCTGTGGTGTGCAAAAGCCCATTACCCGTTCAACTCCCGCACGGTTATACCAGGAGCGATCAAGTAAAACAATTTCACCTTTGGTAGGCAGGTGTTGAACGTAGCGCTGAAAATACCATTGGCCCTTTTCCCGTTTATCCGGTTTTTCAAGAGCGATAACGGGTGTACCACGAGGATTCATGTGTTCAGTAAAGCGCTTGATAGTGCCGCCTTTTCCCGCCGCATCACGGCCTTCAAAAATAATCAGATATTTCTGTCCACTATCTTTTATCCAGTGTTGAAATTTAGCCAGTTCAATTTGTAATAATCTCTTTTCCTCTTCATATTCCGCTTTTTTCATTTTTACTTCATACGGGTAATTAGCAGTAGGAAAAATGGCATTCTTGGGCATATCTTTAATTTCATCAATCGATGCCAGGTAATTGGTACCTGGATGTGCGAGGGAAACGTTTAGTGCATCTTCTGTTTTATCTGTCATAATTCATCTCTAAATTGTAAGGTACTAATATCTTAGCGTAACATAATCAATTATTGTTTAAATGATATAAATCAATAGAGAAAGGGCGTATTCTCACTACAATGATTAAGTGCTTTATGTTTAAACACTTAAGCTACGTGTAACGAAACTGCCTTTAAATTGTCCATAACCATCATATAATAGCAGAATGAATGATCTTAATTTGACACAACCAGAGTATTACATCAACAGAGAACTTAGCCTGTTGCAATTTCAACACCGTGTACTTGCTCAGGCATCAAATGAAAACGTACCTTTGTTAGAACGCTTACGTTTTTTATGTATTAGTAGTACAAATCTTGATGAATTTTTTCAGATCAGGGTTGCGGGGTTGATGCATCGTGCTGCACTTGAGTCTAGTA
>CAZZIS010000078.1:0-13480 GCA_964654445.1 uncultured Thioalkalispiraceae bacterium | reverse complement strand
ATTGTGATGTTGTTATAAAAGGCACCAATGTTGATGGTGTTTATTCTGCTGATCCAAATAAGGATCCAACTGCAGAAAAATATGATTTTTTAGAATATGACCAGGTTATTGAAGATAAGCTGGGTGTGATGGATACCACAGCAATTGTTTTATGCCGTGACAATAATATCCCTGTTATTGTTTATAATATGGGTACTAATGGTGCTTTGATGCGTGTAGTTCATGGCGAAAATGAAGGGACTATAGTAAAAAATAAAATATAGTAGTCACTTTAGTATATTTAGAAATCAGCAATAGTTGTAAATAATCAGTTAAATAAGATCAGCAACGTAGAACGGAAAGCATAAAATGATTAATGAATTAAAAGAAGATGCTGAAACCCGTATGGGAAAAAGTATAGCTTCATTGAAAAATGATCTGACAAAATTACGTACTGGCCGTGCACATACCAGTTTACTGGATCACATTACTGTTGAATATTACGGTTCGGAAGTTCCTTTAAGCCAGGTTGCTAATGTTTCTGTACTGGATTCACGTACCTTAAGTGTTTCTCCATGGGAAAAACCAATGGTCCAGGCCATTGAAAAAGCCATTATGAATTCTAATATGGGTTTGAATCCTGCGACTACCGGTGAGTTAATTCGGATACCTCTTCCACCTTTGACGGAAGAACGTCGTAAAGATATGATTAAAGTTGTTCGTGCTGAAGGTGAAGGCGCTAAAGTCGCGATTCGTAATATACGCCGTGATGTTTTGAGTGATTTTAAAGCATTGTTGAAAGATAAAGAAATTACTGAAGATGAAGATCATCAGGCACATGATGATGTACAAAAAATCACAGACAAATATGTAAAACAAGTTGATGAAGCTCTGGCTGTTAAAGAGAAGGACTTGATGGAAATTTGATACTAATCAATTTTCATAAATGATACTTAAAATGCAAGATGATCATGATCAAATAGAGCTATCCACTACTGCTAACATTCCGAAACATGTTGCTATTATTATGGATGGAAACGGTCGTTGGGCTCAAAAGAGAGGTTCACCTCGTATAACTGGTCATAAAGCAGGGGTTGAGACGGTTCGCTCAGTTATTCAAACCTGTGCTGATAAAGGCATAGAAGTTCTTACCTTGTTTGCATTCTCAAGTGAAAATTGGCGACGTCCAAAAAAGGAAGTGAGCTTGTTGATGTCACTCTTTTTAGCTGCACTACAACGTGAAGTTAAAAAACTTCATAAAAATGGTGTGCGTTTAAAAATTATCGGTGATGTTTCTGCTTTTGGCAAAAAGATTCAGGAACAAATTAAAAAATCAGAAAAATTAACTAAAGATAATAAAACTCTTGTTCTCAATATCGCGGCGAATTATGGCGGACAATGGGATATTACCCAGGCAGTTAAATCTTTAGCGGAGAAAATTGAATCCGGTCAGCTTAAAGCTGAAGATATTACATCCGATTTAATTAGCCAAAACTTATCTATGAGTGACTTACCTGAGCCTGATCTTTTTATTCGTACCGGCGGTGAGCAACGTATTAGTAATTTTCTTATTTGGCAACTTGCATACAGTGAATTATATTTTACTGATACGCTATGGCCGGATTTTGATCGGCAAGCTTTTCAAAATGCGCTGGACTCTTTTGCAGGACGACAACGCCGCTTTGGTCACACAAGCGAACAGATTGAGAAAATGAAAAATGCTTAAATATCGGTTATTGACAGCATTTTTAATGGGACCACTGATACTTTGGGCGATATACGCTATGCCTGAAAATCTTTTTGCTCTTTTTTCATTAGTTTTGGTGAGCTTTGGGGCATGGGAATGGAGTGTATTTGCAGGTTGGACAAAACCGTATCAACGTAAGTTGTTTTTTATCATTAATATTTTCTTATTTATAGCAATTTTATATTTTGCAACCACTGAGCTTTATATAGTTATAATTGTCGCTTCACTTTTGTGGTGGATTATTTGCGTACCGTTACTATTATCGTTCCCACATCATAAAAATAATTTCATTCATACTCGCATTGTTAAAACGTTTATTGGTACTATTTTGTTGTCAGCTACACTTGTTTCAATGGTGTTTATTCGTAACAACCCTGAATATGGTTCAGCATTTGTTTTATATTTAGTTTTAATGATCTGGTTTGCTGATAGCGGTGCTTATTTTGCTGGTCGAGCTTTGGGGAAAAATAAACTTATTCCGAATGTCAGCCCTGGAAAAACATGGGAAGGTGTAGCGGGTGCGCTTGTCGTTACACTCGTTGTAGCCCTGGTTGCAGTTAAGCTGTTAAATATTCCTTCATCCCAATCTCTTATTTTTATTTTAATCACATTTGTGACGGTGATTTATTCTATTGTGGGTGATTTGTCTGAAAGTATGTTTAAACGCATGGTAAATATAAAGGACAGTGGAAACTTATTGCCCGGGCATGGTGGCATGCTTGATCGTATTGATAGCCTTATGTCAGCCCTGCCGGTATTTATTACAGGTTTATGGTTAATGGAGAAAATAGGGTGAAGGGGATATGTATCCTTGGTGCGACAGGATCTATTGGTGTAAATACCCTGGATGTTGTGGCACGTCATCCGGATAAATATAAAATAGTTGCCTTATCAGCAAACACCCAGGTAGATCGTCTTACCGAACAATGCGAACAATACTTGCCGGAATATGCAGTCATGGCAGATAAAAAATCTGCTGAAGAATTAGAAACAAAACTTAAAGATAAAAATTGTTCTGTAAAGGTTTTATCTGGTTTTGATGGTTTAGAAACGATTGCCAGCTTGCCACAGGTTGATTATGTAATGGCAGCTATTGTGGGTGCTGCTGGACTCAAACCTACTCTGGCAGCTGCTCGTGCAGGTAAACGTATATTACTGGCAAATAAAGAAGCGCTGGTAATGAGCGGCCAAATCTTCATGGATGTCGTTAAAAAGAATAATGCTGAGCTACTTCCTATAGATAGTGAACATAATGCTATCTTTCAATGTCTGCCTGTAGACTATGAAAAAGGTTTAGCTGAATCAGGCATTACAAAAATATTGTTAACAGGTTCTGGTGGACCATTTCGTACTAAATCATTAAGTGAATTAACAAACGTTACACCCGATCAGGCGTGTGCACATCCAAACTGGAGTATGGGACGTAAAATATCCGTAGACTCTGCCACCATGATGAATAAGGGGTTGGAAATTATAGAAGCCTGTTGGCTATTTAACACTAACCCGGACAATATCCAGGTGGTGGTACATCCTCAAAGTGTTATTCATTCTATGGTTCAATATTCGGATGGTTCTGTTTTAGCACAACTCGGACAACCTGATATGCGCACACCTATAGCACATGCCCTGGCATGGCCCGAACGTATTGAATCAGGAGTGGAAAAACTCGATCTCTTTTCAATTGCAAAACTTGAATTTGAACACCCCGATTATGAACGCTTCCCTTGTTTACGCTTAGCAGGAGAATCTATTCGGAAAGGTGGAACGGCACCAGCGATATTGAATGCGGCAAATGAAGTAGCTGTTGCTTCATTTTTAGATAACGAATTAAGGTTTACCGATATTGCTTATATTGTTGAACAGACATTAATAAATATGACTTCAAGACCAGCAAATTCATTAACTGAAATATTAGAAGATGATTTGGCTGCACGAAAAGAAGCGGAACAATTGATTGATTCAAGAGTCAAACAGGGTTAATGATGTCTATTTTATATACAATTATTTCCTTTCTTGTTGCGATTAGTATTCTTGTTGCTATACATGAGTTTGGTCACTATATCGTCGCAAAAAAACTAGGTGTCAAAATATTACGTTTCTCCATTGGTTTTGGAAAACCACTTTGGATAAAACGTTTTGGTGAAGATCAAACTGAGTTTGTTATTGCTGCCTGGCCTTTAGGTGGCTATGTCAAAATGTTGGATAAGCGTGAAACGGATATCGCAGCTGATGAAGAACATCGTGAGTTTACCGGGCAGTCTGTTTGGACTCGCATAGCCATTGTTGTAGCGGGTCCGGTTTTTAATTTTATATTTGCAATTATTGCTTATTGGTTGATGTTTGTTGTGGGTGTTTCCGGGATAAAACCGATTATCGGCAATATTGATGCTGAGGGCATGGCAAAACAGGCGGGGCTTGTTTCCGGATATGAAATTGTTGCTATCAATAATAATAAAACACCCATTTGGGATGTTGCAGTTAAAAATATCATTCCTGCAATAGTTGACCGTTCTCAGGCAAAACTCGAATTAATAGATAAAGAAGGTAACATTGTTATTCGAACTCTTGATTTCTCTGCAACAAAGGGTGAAATAAAAGTCGAGGGATTATTTAAACAGCTGGGCTTCAAACCCTGGCGACCGCTTATTAAGCCAGTCGTGGGTGTTGTTATTGAAAATTCACCGGCAGAGAGTGCAGGCTTTAAAGTTGGTGATAAAATTATTGCAATAAATAATATAACAACGACTGACTGGATTGATGTTGTTGACTTGGTTTCCAGCAAGCCTGCTGAAATTTTACAGGTTGCAATTTTACGTAATAATCAACAAAAAACATTACAAGTCATCCCTGAAAAAATTATACGCAACGGAAAAACAGTTGGGCGACTTGGTCTGGGGCATAAGGCTGGTGCAGTCTATCCAGAGGAGATGCGTGTTACGCATGGCTATAATGTATTTGAGTCGATACCGAGAGCATTTTCCCGTACCTGGGATTTTAGTGTTTTAACTCTTAAAATGATGGGTAAAATATTTACGGGTGAAATTTCCATTAAAAACTTGAGTGGGCCTGTCAGTATTGCTCGGTATGCAGGTTATTCAGCAAGTGCAGGACTAGCAAGATTTTTAGATTTTTTAGCTATTGTCAGTATTAGTTTAGGTATACTTAACCTTTTACCTATACCGATATTAGACGGTGGCCATTTAACGTATTACATGATTGAGCTTGTTCGCAAAAAACCTGTTTCAGAAGAAACTCAGGAATTTGCAAGCCGAATCGGTATGATTCTTTTATTCTCGTTGATGAGTGTCGCATTGTATAACGACATTATTCGCGTCTTAGGTTAAATAAACATCTCTGGATAAATATCCCGGGATAAACAAAAATAAAGTTGTATTAGGTTTTATGAGATATATTTTTACTATATTAGTTTTTATTGGCTTGATGCGTACTGCTTTCGCGTTTGAATCTTTCAATGTAAAAGACATCAAGCTTGAAGGTTTACAGCGCATATCAGTTGGAACTGTTTTTAATTATTTACCCATTAAGCCGGGAGATAAAATTGATAAGACAGAAGTAAAAAATGCCATTCGTGTATTATTCAAAACCGGTTTTTTTAAAGATATTCATATTGAACGTGAAGGTGATGTACTTGTTGTTTTTGTAGCCGAACGACCTGCAATTAACAAAATTGATATCGAAGGTTATGACACCATACCAAAAGATCAGCTTGATGATGCGTTAAAGCAAATTGGTTTAGTTAAAGGTCGTGTATTCAATCGTTCAATACTTGAAGGTCTGCAACAGGAATTACAACGCCAATACTATAGTCTTGGTAAATATAATATAAAAATTGATGTACAACAAACACAATTAGAAAGAAACCGAGTTGATATTACTATTAAGCTTTCTGAAGGTGAGTCGGCCGAAATTTATTCAGTTAATATTATTGGTAATAAAAAGTTTACAGATGAAAAATTAATTCAACAATTTTCACTGGCAGAACCTTCATTCTTTGGTTCCAGAAATAATTACAAAAAACAACAGCTCGCAGCCGATTTAGAAAAACTTAAATCATTTTATCTGGATAACGGTTTTTTGAATTTTAATATTGAATCAACTCAGGTCTCGTTGGGGCCGGAGAAAGAAAGTGTATATATTAGTGTCAATATAAAAGAAGGTGAACGTTTTACTGTTCGTGATGTAAAACTTGCGGGAGATTTAATTCTTCCACACAATGAACTGGCTAAACTGATTGATATTAAATCAGGTGAAATATTCTCACGCCGCAAAGTGATTGATAGTACAAAAAGCTTAAGTGATCGGTTAGCCGAAAATGGTTATGCTTTTGCTAATGTTAATATGGTTCCTGATATAGATAAAAAATCACGTACTCTGGCATTAACTTTTTTTGTTGATCCTGGACGTCGTATTTATGTGCGCCGTGTAAATATTAGCGGAAACAGTAAAACTCAGGATAAAGTTATTCGTCGTGAATTACGTCAATTAGAGGGTGACTGGCTATCAACAAAACATGTGGCGCGCTCAAAAACACGGTTGGATCGACTTGGCTTTTTTGGTGATGTCAGTGTGCAAACTGTACGTATACCGGGTGCAGCCGATCAGGTGAATCTGGATTATCATGTTGTTGAAAAAGCAACGGGTAGTTTACAAGCTGGTCTGGGTTATTCGGATTCACAAGGGCCGGTAGTTAACCTGTCGGTTACTCAGGATAATTTTTTGGGTACGGGGCAACGTGTTGGCATAAACCTGGATAATAGTTCGGTTACTAAACAGTATAGATTTAATTTTACTAACCCTTATTATACGGAAGATGGTGTTAGCCGCAGTATTAGTCTTTCATATCGCCAGGTAGATGCTGAAGAAGCTGATATTTCTAATTACAGTACAGATTCTTATGGCGCGTCGCTTTCTTACGGTGTCCCGCTTTCAGAGTATACAAATTATCGTTGGGGTATTAAATATGACAGTACAGAAATTACCACGGGTACTGCGACATCTCAGAATATACTTGATTTTATTGCTGCGAATAACAAATTAAACAGGACATTTCAGCTTATTTCCAGCTGGGCTTATGACAGCCGAAACCGTCGAATATTTGCAACTAATGGTAGTTTGACAAGTTTAGGGGCCGAAATTGCTGTGCCTGGCGGTGATTTGGAGTACTATAAAGTTGATTTTCGTCATTTAAATTACTTTCCGCTTGGTAGAGAAGTGACTTTAGCTTTTAATATGAATTTAGGCTACGGGGCTGCTTTTGGGAGTTCTTCTGACTATCCTCCTTATAAAAATTATTTTGCGGGTGGCAGTAGTTCGATACGGGGTTATGATGCTAATAGTGTTGGACCTAAAGATAATGATGATCCATTTGATGACCCTGTTGGTGGTAAAGTTAAAATTGTAGGTAATGTAGATTTGATTTTACCTAATCCGTTTACAGAAAAAAGCGATTCTACACGGGTGAGTTTATTTTTAGATGCGGGTAGTGTTTTTGAAGATACCAATTCTATTAAGAGTGATGAGTTCCGTTACACAGCGGGCATAGCATTTATCTGGATAACGCCAGTTGGTGCAATGCGATTTAATTTTGCAGAAGCATTAAATGAACAAGAAGGCGATTCAACTCGTTTATTTCAGTTTAGTTTAGGTTCTCCTTTTTAATATAAGGAATTTATGTTGCAATTAAGAAAACAAATTTATAGTTTCTGTTTTATTCTTTTAGGTACCTTTACAGCTGTGCCATTTGTTGATGCTGCAGATACTCGAATTGGCATTGTAAATACGGCAAAATTATTAAAAGAAGCGCCACAAGCTGAAGTTGCACGTAAAAAACTGGAAAGTGAATTTGCTCCACGTGATGTTAAAATCGTTGACTTACAAAAGTTAATTAAAGTGCTGGAAGATAAACTTTCTAAAGATGCTGCTGTCATGAGTGAGGCAGCACGCAAGAAACAAGAGCGTGAGATTGTTTCAAAAAAGCGCGATGTTAAGAGAGTACGTGAAGAATTTACTGAAGATTTTAATTTTCGTCGTAATGAAGAAATCGGTAAATTACAAAAACTGGTTTCAGAAACAATTCTTTCGCTGGCAAAAGAAAAACGATATGACATTATATTAAATGAGAGTGTTATTTATGCCAGTCATCAAGTTGATATTACTGCAAACGTACTTGAACGTTTACGCAAATTGTATAAAAAAACTCAATCAATAAAATAGTTACATTCTATAATTAATCATTACTTATCAAAGTAATGATATCAATAACATAAGGTGGGCCAGTGAAATACACACTGGGTGAACTAGCAGAACATGTTTCAGGTAAAGTTAAGGGAGACACATCTCGTGAAATAGAGAGTGTGGGCACTTTACAACATGCCGATATTACACAAATAAGCTTTTTAACCAATCCTTCCTATCGTAAGCAACTTGCTGCCAGTAAGGCGGGTGCAGTTATTATGTCTGCATCAGATGCTGAAAATTCTCCAATAAATGCTATTGTCTGCAACAATCCTTATGCTGCTTATGCGAGAATTGCAGCGTTACTCTCTCCATCTGAAAAATATAACACAGGTATTGATCCTTCTGCCCATGTTGCGACTAATGCAATAATCAGCAAAACTGTCAGTATCGCAGCAGGGGTTGTGATTGAATCAGGGGTAATTCTTGAGGATTTTGTACGAATCGGACCTGGTTGTGTATTACAAAAAAATGTCAAAATCGGCGCACTCACAGTGTTAACTGCCAATGTTACCGTGGTACATGATTGTGAAATAGGTGAGAGAAACTTAATACATCCTGGGGTAGTTATAGGTGCAGATGGTTTTGGACAAGCTCTGGATAATGGAAACTGGGTTAAAGTTCCACAACTTGGTCGAGTTATAATTGGTGATGATGTAGAAATTGGTGCAAATACGACAATTGATCGTGGTGCAATTGAAGATACGGTGATTGAAGATAATGTTAAGCTGGATAATCAGATTCAGGTTGCACATAATGTAAAAATTGGTGCACACACCGCAATTGCGGGATGTACTGCAATTGCAGGCAGTACAAAAATAGGAAAACACTGTAGAATAGCGGGTATGGTTGGAATAGTTGGGCATTTAGAGATTGTGGACAATGTTACCGTAACAGCAAAATCTTTAGTCAGCGGTTCAATTAAGAAAGCAGGCGTATATTCTGCGGGGACACCACTTGAGCCTAGCCAACAGTGGCGAAAAAATACAATTAGATTCAAACACTTAGATGAAATGGCCAAGCGTTTGAATGCATTAGAAAAACAACTCTCCAGCATAAAAGAGTCTGGCGAATAATAAAAATTAAGAGGAAACAGGCGTTGAAAGAACTTGATATTCATCAAATCCTTGAGCATTTACCCCATCGTTACCCATTTTTGTTGATTGACAGGGTGACTGAATGCAAACCAGGTGAGTCATTGACGGGTTATAAAAATGTAACGTTTAACGAACCTTATTTTACCGGGCATTTTCCACAACGTCCTGTAATGCCAGGTGTGTTAATACTTGAAGCATTAGCACAAGCAACCGGTATTCTGGCTTTTCGTACGGTAGGCAAGATTCCGGACGGTAATTCATTGTATTATTTTGTGGGTATTGATAAAGCACGTTTTAAACATCCCGTTGAACCTGGTGATCAACTTGAATTGCATGTTGAATTCATTAAAGAGAAACGCAGTATCTGGAAATTTGTTGGTACAGCTTCGGTTGATGGTAAAGTAGTATGTAGTGCCGATATCATGTGTGCTGAGCGTGATGCTGTCCAGACATAAGTTTTATAGTTTTATTATATTAAGTTGATTGTATATTGATTCATCCAACAGCCGTTATTGATGCTTCTGCAAAACTTGCTGACTCCGTAGAAATTGGCGCGTATTCGATTATTGGTGCAGACGTTGAAATTGGTGAAAAGACCTGGGTTGGTCCACATGTTGTCATTCAGGGACCGTGTAAAATAGGTTCTGAAAACAAACTGTTTCAGTTTTCTTCTATTGGTGAAATCCCCCAGGACAAAAAATTTCATGGTGAAATATCCTACCTGGAAATTGGTGATCGTAATACTATTCGGGAATTTGCAACAATCAATCGTGGAACTGACGATGGTGGTGGTACTACCCGAATTGGTGATGATAACTGGCTAATGGCATATATCCATATCGCACATGATTGTCAGGTTGGCAATAACACTATTTTTGCAAATAATGCCTCCTTAGCAGGGCATGCCATTATTGAAGACTTTGTTATTCTTGGCGGATTTACTCTGGTACATCAATTTTGCAAAATTGGACAACATGCTTTTTGTGGAATGGGTAGTGCTATTAATAAAGATGTACCACCTTACCTTATGGTTAACGGTAGTCCAGCACATTCTCATGGTTTAAATAGTGAAGGTATAAAACGTAAAGGCTTTAGTAAAGAAGCGCTTAAAGCATTACGTGAAGCATATAAAATTATATATCGGTCTCATAATACCATTGAAGTAGCAAAAACAGAGTTAAAACCACTAGCTGAAAAATTCTCTGAAGTAGAAAATATGCTGACTTTTCTTCAACAAAGTGAACGTGGTATTTTACGTTAGAAATTGAGTTAAAGTTAATTAATCTTTATAAATGAAAATCATTTTTATTGGTTCAACTGGTCCTTTATCTCTAATACCATTCCAGGCTTTAGTACAGTCCAAGCATACAGTATGTGCGTTTGCATTTGATGATGATAGTGAATTTAATATAATAAATTCAGGTTCTATCCAGTCATTTGCTTTAACTCATTCAATCCCATTAATAAAACTAAACAAAAGTTATAGCAACACTATTTCACAAATACAATCGTATCAAGCTGATATTATTCTGGTATCTTGTTATGTACGACTACTTCCGCAATCAATTTTATCGGCAGCATTAAAGGCCAGTATTAATATACATCCATCATTATTACCTGGCTTTCGTGGCCCAGCTCCGTTATTTTGGCAATTCAGAGAAGGTATTAAAGATTTTGGTGTTACTTTGCATCGCATGACTACTGAATTTGATACTGGAAATATACTTTCACAAAAATCAGTGAATATGCAGGACGGTATCAATAAAAATGAAGCAACGAAATTATTAGCTCATGTGGCAAGTGAGCTAATGTTGGATACGTTAGATGATATTCAAAACAAATCTCTTACAGAAACAGCACAGGATAACCTGATTGCAAGTTATCAATCTTATCCAGGAGAAAGTGATTACAGAGTTAGCACTTTATGGACTGCAAAAAGAATATACAATTTTATTAATGCATATAAAGGGACAGGTGTTTCTTTTACATGCAAAGTTAATGAAGATGAATTTAAGCTTATAGATGCTTATTCATACCAGGAAGAAGCCTATGATGATATGAGTGGTACAACAGTTGTACTGGAAGGAGATAAAATCACATTTTCTTGTCAGAATGGTTATATTCAATGTCAAATTGAAATAGATTGATTATATTTTATCTTCCAGCATATCGATTAGAAGGCCACTAAGTTCAGTTTTTGTTTCTTTATTAGTAAGCCTTTCTTCTATATTGCTAAACTCAGTAATAATCTCATTTCGTTTCTCTTTATTGTTTAATAATTCGAGTAACGAGCTGGATATTTTTATTGCAGTTGCTTTATTTTGAATCAGTTCAGGTACGACACGTTTGCCAGCAACTATATTACATAAAGCAATATGATCAATTTTTAACATTCTACTTACAAAAAAATAACTGAATTTACTGATCTTGTTTATAACGACCATTGGTTTTTTGAGTAAAGCAAGTTCAAGTGTTACGGTGCCTGATACCGTGATAATCGCATCACAAACAGCCATAACATCATGACTTCGATGGCTAATAATCCGCATATCAAGCTCAACCCCATCAAAGTAAGGTAAAATATCTTCTTCTTTTAATGTAGATGCAATCGGTATGACAAATTGTGCGTCAGGCTTATCTTTTATGATTTGTTTTGCGCTATCTACAATAACAGGTAATAAACGTTTTATTTCACTATGGCGACTGCCAGGGAACAGTCCTATAACGGGTTTTTCGTCATCGAGGACAAACTCATTGCGCAACTCATTTTGATCTGCAGAGACATGGATTTCATCAACCAATGGATGGCCAACAAAACGTACCGGAATATTATATTTTTTATAAAAGGTTTCTTCGAATGGAAAAACAACTGCCATCATATCGACAATTTTTTTTATTTTAAAAACACGTTTTTGTCGCCACGCCCATACCTGGGGGCTAATGTAGAATAAAACTTTGATGCCACATTCTTTTGCTGTTTTAGCTAAACGTAAATTAAAGTCAGGATAGTCGGTTAAGACCAAAAGATCAGGTGGCTCGGTACGAAGTAAGAGTTGCATCTTTTTTAATGCGCCACTGATAGTGTTCCAATGTGCTAATACTTCAAATAATCCTACGACGGCAAGCTCTGCTGAGTCGACCAGCGTATCAACGCCAGCCTCTAACATGTTTTTTCCACCAATACCGTAGAATGTTATATCAGTATTTTTTTCTTTAACTTCACGAACAAGTTTGGCCGCATGTAAATCACCAGAAGCTTCACCAGCAATAATCATGACGCGTTTCATTAACTATTTTTCCTGATTATATGAAGTTAGACAGCGGACTTAATGGTATCACAAACAAGTTTGATTTGTTCTTCAGTCATTTCAGGGAAAACAGGTAACGACATACAATGTTTTATTGTATCTTCAGTAACAGGCAATGAAACACCTGCGCATTCTTTTGCAAACGCTTTTTGTTGATGTAATGGAATAGGGTAGTAGATTGCATTACCAATTTCTTTTGCTGATAATGCGGGCATAATGGCATCACGTTTATCAGTTAAGACAGTGTATTGGTGATATACATGAGTACCAATACCATCTTCAAATGGAACAGTAACAACATCTTTAAGTTGTTCACTATAGCTATGAGCAACACGACGACGTTCTTTATTATATTCATCAATATGTTTAAGTTTAATACGTAAGATGACCGCTTGTAATTCATCTAAACGACTATTGTAGCCAATCACGTCATGATGATAACGTTCACTACTGCCATGGTTACGGTAAACACGAATTTTATCTGCAATCCTGTCATCATTTGTGGTTACCATGCCACCATCACCATAACAGCCAAGATTTTTACTCGGGAAAAAACTATGACAACCTGCTAAGCCTATTCCACCCGTAATTTCATTACCAATCTTTGCACCATATGATTGCGCACAGTCTTCAATTACAAGTAAGTTATGTTTTTTAGCGACAGCCATGATTTTAGTCATGTCTGCAGGCTGGCCAAAAATGTGTACCGGAATAATTGCACGTGTTTTACTGGTAATGGCTGCTTCAATTAAATCAGCATCAATATTTAATGTGTCCGCTTTAATATCAACATAAACAGGAGTTGCGCCAACATAACGAATGGCCTCTGCTGTTGCGATAAAAGTAAATGAAGTCGTAATCACTTCATCACCTTCACTAATACCTGCCGCGAGCAGGGCAAGATGTAATGCATCTGTGCCTGATGCGCAGGTTAAAGCATGTTTTACATCAAGATGTTCAGCCGCTTCTTTTTCAAATGTTTGTACATTTGGCCCAAGAATAAATTGTGTTTTACCGAGTGCTTCGATGATTTTTGAATCAATCTCTTGTTTAAGATTGTTGTATTGCAGTTTGAGATCAACCATTGGGATCAT
>CAZZIS010000077.1:0-13960 GCA_964654445.1 uncultured Thioalkalispiraceae bacterium | reverse complement strand
ATGCAGAAATTGCTGAGGTTGATTCTTTACTTGTATCGATAAGATCTTCAGTTAATGCACCGATAATGCCGTTACGACCGGCATAAACTTTACCAATTTTAAGTTTGTTTTTACGTGCAGTCTCAATGACACCACAAGCACTGGCATTAATAACTGCGGTTACACCACCTGATTGTGCATAAAAGGCATTTTTCAATGGTTCTTTAGGCTTGCTGGCTTTTTTCTTTGCAACTTTCTTTTTTGCAACTTTTTTCTTAGACGTTTTCTTTTTAGCTGTCTTCTTCTTGCCAGTTTTTTTCTTTGCAACTTTCTTTTTAGCTACTTTTTTCTTTGCGACTTTTTTCTTGGCTTTCTTTTTAGCGGCCATGGTGTTTCCCTCTAATGTAAAAATAAATGTGTGTTAACGTTATAAAAAAATGCCAGCAGTAGTATGAACAGTTACAGGCATTATATTAATTAAGATGTTGTTTCTTCAGATTTTTTAACTCGTGATCGGTTTGTGCTTGTAGCAAGGTGACGACACAATTATGCAGGTCATCATAAAAGGGTTTAGCCGTGCCAAATTGCTGGCTATTGCGGTAAAAGAACGGACTAAAGAATTTATTATCTGCGGCTTTGGCAAGAATGAAATGACAATCAGCATGCTCCCAATAAATAGCCGGGCACGGTGTTAATTCACGATCACCCTCATAGACACGCAGTTCGATATCAGCACGTTCAGTGTCGGTAATTAATTTGAGTTCTTCCGTGATGAAATCATTAGTACTGGTATCATTCATAGAATTAGTGCTCTGAACTTATATATGAGTCTAAAAAACAGTTGCAAAGGATACGCGATCATTTTGTGAATTGGAAATTTTATACCTAAACGCAAGTATGTAAAATTACATTTTATATAGGAGCAAAAGCAGGATTTATACGTGTTCTTTAACGTGATTTTGCAGACGCAATATTCGTGCCTCAAGCCTGGCAGTGTGGTCACGTAACAAGCTTATATTATTAGCAAAGTCTTCTATTTCTTCTGGATGGGGGGTTAATTGGCCTTCATCCTGTAAATACTCACTCGTATCCAGTTTTAGAATTTTAAGGGTGTCTTTGCCCCAGGAATTTAAATTGCGTATCAGGCTGCCTGCTTTAAATGCGACAAGATCACCTGTGTAATCCGATAACCATTCTTCCCAGTCCAAATCGAGCTGATCCAGAATACGTTTAAAATGCTGACCAAGCTCAATATCTCCTTTGATGCGCACTTCACCGCTAAAAAAACTTTCGCTGGAATCGCCTAATGACATATTGATAAAAGCCAGGGGATTACCTTGTAAAGTGGTGTCAGCCTGGCCTTCATAAAGGTACTGCACCTGAACACCTTCATTATGCGGGAAGAGATACAGAGTTAAATCAAGTTCATTAAGCTCAAAGGCGATAACTTTGCCTTGTAAGGAGCTAAATTTTTCCAATGTGGCAGGATCTCGTTTGAGCACAAGATTAATCGAAGCTTCAAGAGCTTCAGTCAGAGTCAGAATTATTTCGGTTGGTAAACTCATTTATAGGTTATCCATGAGATAAAAAATTTAACCAGGGGGGACACGGGGAGCACTGGGAAAATTTATCAAGGTTTACCCCGTGCTCCCCGTGGTTTCTTAAATATTTTTAGATCTTATAACCTCGATGCAAGGCAACAACACCACCGGTTAAATTAAAATATTCACATTTCTCAAAGCCTGCATCAATCATCATGTCTTTTAAGGTTTCCTGATCCGGGTGCATACGAATTGATTCAGCAAGATAACGATAACTATCTGGATCATCCGCAATGACTTTACCCATAAATGGCAAGAGCTTGAATGAATAGGTATCATATATTTTACTTAATAATGCAGATTCCGGTTTGGAGAATTCCAGAACGAGTAAAGGAGCACCGGGTTTTAATACGCGATACATTGAACGTAGAGCGGCATCTTTATCGGTAACGTTACGCAAACCAAAGGCAATGGTAATCGCATCAAAATGATTATCGGGAAAAGGCAAACATTCTGCATTGGCCTGAACGTATTGAAGGTTTCCAGCAATTCCTTTATCAAGTAAACGTTCACGGCCAACTTTTAACATGGAATCATTAATATCAGCGACGGTTACGGAACCTTCCTGACCAACAATACGGGCAAATTTTGCCGCTAAATCACCAGTACCACCAGCAAGATCCAAAACATGGTGGCCATGACGAACGCCACTCATTTCAATGGTATAGCGTTTCCAGACACGATGTATTCCGAATGACATTAAATCATTCATAACATCATATTTGCTGGCAACAGAATGAAAAACGCCCGCGACTTTATTTACTTTATCGTCGTATGCAACCTTTTCAAAACCAAAATGTGTTGTTTCATCTTTCATGTTTTGATTATACCTGTAGCAGAAAAATTATGCTGTAGTGGAGATGTTGTTCCCTCCCCTTCAAGGGGAGGGTTAGGGTGGGGTGATAAATTATCCCCTCCCCCTAGCCC
The DNA here is from genome assembly GCA_964654445.1 of uncultured Thioalkalispiraceae bacterium. Classification (GTDB taxonomy): domain Bacteria; phylum Pseudomonadota; class Gammaproteobacteria; order UBA6429; family Thiohalophilaceae; genus JAGLTQ01. Next base: position 11,453 of record CAZZIS010000077.1, on the reverse strand, counting down.
CCTCCCTGAGGGAGGGGGAATTAAATTTTACTTACCGTGTTTAGGTTCTGGTCGCTCTTTACCTGCATCTTTTAAGCGTTGCAGATATTTTTTCCAGTTTTCTTCATAGTTCTCGCCTAATTCATAAAGCGTATCCCAGGAGAAAATACCTGTATCGTGGTTATCATCAAAAAAAGGTTGAATAGCATAGTTGCCAATCATTTCAATTTGAGTGATGTTCACATCTTGTTTACCGAATTGTAAAACTTCTTGTCCGGGGCCATGACCCTGTACTTCAGCAGAAGGAGAATGTACACGTAAATATTCAACAGGCAAGTTAAATGTTTTGCCATCGCTGAATACAACTTCGAGTACATGCGAAGCCTGGTGAAGTTTAATATCTGTAGGTTTAATCATCATTGTGTTCCTAAATAACTTTTATAAAATATAGCTGCGCCTGAAATATATGACTTCTTGCCGTTACAAAATGTACCGGCTCAGATCCTCATCCTGCGCTAATTCAGAAATATTTTCATCCACATATTCTGCAGTGATTTTAATATCTGAACCGCTATTTTCGGATGCGGTAAAAGAAATCTCTTCAAGTAAACGTTCAAGTATTGTATGTAAACGGCGTGCGCCGATATTTTCTGTGCTTTCGTTTACCTGGTAGGCAGTTTCAGCGATACGACGAATACCATCTTCTGCGAAACTGAGTGTCACCTCTTCTGTTGCAAGTAAGGCACGATACTGTTCTGTCAGTGAAGCATCAGGTTCAACAAGAATACGCATAAAATCATCTGAGGTTAAGGCCTCGAGTTCAACACGAATGGGAAAACGGCCTTGTAGTTCCGGTATTAAATCAGAGGGCTTGGTAAGGTGAAAGGCGCCTGATGCGATAAATAAAATATGATCTGTTTTCACCATGCCATATTTTGTTGAAACGGTTGAGCCTTCTACTAAAGGTAATAAGTCACGTTGCACACCTTCACGAGAAACATCTGCACCATTGGTTTCACCGCGCTTGGCAATTTTGTCCATTTCATCTAAAAAGACAATGCCATGTTGCTCAACATTAGTTAAGGCATCTTCTTTTATTTCTTCTTCATTAATTAATGCTGCGGCTTCTTCATCAACCAGTAATTTGAATGCCTGTTTAATATGTAGTTTGCGGTTACGTTTAGTTTGATTGCTGCCAAGGTTTTGAAACATACCTTGTAACTGATTGGTCATTTCTTCCATGCCTGGCGGCGCCATGATTTCAACACCTATTTGCTGAGCATTGATTTCAATTTCAATTTGTTTGTCGTCGAGTTCACCCTGGCGCAACTTTTTACGAAATTTTTGGCGGGTGGGGTTTTCATTGCTATTTTCAGTGGCTTCATCATCAGAATCAAAGCTGCGTGCAGCTGGAAGTAAAATATCAAGGATACGTTCTTCGGCGGCATCTTCCGCTTTTGTTTGTACATTTTCCATTGCACTTTCACGAGTGAGTTTGATGGAGATGTCCATTAAGTCGCGAATAATGGATTCAACATCTCGACCGACATAACCGACCTCAGTAAATTTAGTGGCTTCAATTTTTAGAAAGGGAGCACGTGCCAACTTAGCTAAACGACGGGCGATTTCGGTTTTGCCAACACCAGTAGGGCCGATCATAAGAATGTTTTTGGGCGTTATTTCATTGCGTAAATTTTCATTTACCTGGCTACGACGCCAGCGATTTCGTAAGGCAATAGCAACAGCACGTTTTGCGGCAGCCTGGCCAACAATGTGTTTATCAAGTTCGTGAACGATTTCCTGGGGTGTCATTTGGGACATAATATAATGGTTTCTTTTTGTAAAAAATAATGATGGATCAAAATTCCAGCTCTTCCATAACAAAATTATGATTAGTATAGATGCAGATGTCACCCGCAATATTCAAGGCTTCCAGAGTAATTTCTTTTGCATTTAATTCGGTATTATTGAGTAAAGCTCGTGCAGCAGAGAGTGCATAATTACCACCTGAGCCGATCGCCATAATGCCTTGTTCTGGCTCTATAACATCACCATTTCCGCTAATAATAAGAGAGGCTTCGGCATCCGCAACTGCAAGTAAGGCTTCTAAACGGCGCAAGGTGCGGTCTGTACGCCAATCCTTTGCCATTTCTACAGCGGCACGCACCAGTTGGCCGGAATGTTTCTCAAGTTTTGCTTCAAAATACTCAAATAAGGTAAACGCATCGGCTGTACCACCGGCAAAACCTGCAATGACCTTATCGTTATACAAACGGCGAACTTTTCGGGCGTTACCTTTCATTACAGTATCACCCAGGCTGACCTGGCCATCTGCGCCAATAACAACTTGATTGCCTCGTCGCACGGAAAGGACGGTAGTACCTCGATATTGTTTCAAGTTGGGCTCCTTAATCGAAAAGTAATTAATTAATGGGGTAATTGCTGAATAATAAGGGCGCCGATTGTACACCTGAGTGTCAGCTTGAACAAACTAAATAGTACTAATTTGTGCTTATTCAATAACTTAGCAGGTTTTAATGTATTTGCTAAAAGGGCGAACTTGTATGAAAAAGAAGAATTTAATGAATAATGCACAGATTAAAGGACTTTAAGCTGTCTGTTTACCCTTCCAGCTAAAGTGTTACAGGGTAGTGAAACCTTCAAAATCAAGGGTGAGAAAGCATTAAATGATAGCCATACTTTAAATATGACAATATCATGGGTTCGGTTCGATATTGTCAATTGAGAATATTGGAGGCGAATATGAATATTGCCAACAAAAACACTCATTGTTTTACTATTTTGATCTTTTTGATGTTACTACCTCTGCAGTTGATCCAGGCAGAGCCCCTTTTTTCGCCGGGAAAAAATTTAACGCAAAAAGAAGAAAACTGGCAACAGTTTGAATTGTCGAGTAGCCAGATACGAAGCAGAGTTGAACATCGATTAATTAATTTGTTACTCGGCCATACTGTTGATCAATATCTTGATTTTGCTGCGGATGATGGCGTGGCCAAAAAAAGCACTAAACGATTAAAGTTACGTTTAAATGAACACCACATTGTTTTGCTATATCAACGTAGCTTTGAGTGATCCAAATAAAAAGGCGACTTTTTAGTCGCCTTTAAAACAGAGCCTTTATTTATTTGAAGTTATTCCGGAACAGTTACAGTTAAACCAAGAATTTGCCATGCCTGCATGCCGTCACGGTAGTAGTAAAGTTTATCCGCCGGGAATCCAAGTTTTAGCAGGCCATGAATTGCACGTGGAGATTGACCACACCACATGCCGTTACACCAAAGCAAAAGTTTTTTAGCTGAACTGAAGTCCCAGAATGGATTGGGTTTTTTCTCAATGCCTAATAAATCTTTTAAATCCGTCCAGTATCCCGTGGCGGCAGTTTTACGACGTTCCACACCTAATTGTTTCATGGCGGAGATTAATTTATTGTCATTGCGGCTTAAGGCAAACGTTGTAAAAGGGATATTAACTGAGCTGGGTATCGTTCCTTTTGCATGCCATGAAGGAGTGCGAGCATCAATCAAAACACCTTGATTTGTTTTGACATTATCTTTAATAAATTGAATCACCTCGAGCTCACCATAGGTTGTTACTCCGGGTGCAACAATCATTGGCTGAATACAGAATGGGGGACATTTTCGTGATGTTTTTGAAAAGCCACCTGTCAGACGATTATTTTGATCTTGTATTCGCTGGATGCGGACAGTTTTACCATTATTGTTTACTGTTATGTAAGACATGTCTTGTGTGATGTTAACAGCGGCTGAAGCTGTACCACTAAAGATTAAGAGAGTGAGTGAAGCCAGAATATAAGCTATAGTATTTATTTTCATTTAATCTTTCCTTCAGGTAATTAGGTGTTTATTTTTTTTCGTATTTTTCAATAATCATGCGTTTTGCGGCAGAAAGTTTTTTTGTTTTTTTGAACTCGTCAAAAATGAGAATTCGTGCGCTTACTGGAAGCTTGGAATAGACAGCATGACTGGATGGATAGTTGGTTCTAATTAATGTTTCAAAGTTATACATAGAAGTTAACGCTTTTTCTATTTCAGAAGAAGAAAAAGTCTGAGATTGTTCACGTTTTTCAGATTCGCGTAATTCTTGTTTTGCTTTTTCGAGATAGTCAGGGCTACTGATTTCATCAGACAGGCCTTTGAGATAATCGTCAGTTATGTAGAGTTCTTCTGCTAGTGAAATGGATGTCAGTGCCGCGCTGAGATACAGGCAAACTAAAATTATGCTTTGCAAGCCAGTTTTCCTCCAGCTAGTAACCTCGTGTGTCAATAAAGTCATATCTTAATCCTTTCCATTCTGGTTATATTGGCAAGTCCAGGTTGTACTTTAATAAAAAACATGTTTTTTGTATGTTTTAAGATTATAGCTAAGTATACTATTTAAAAAGGTATTATAAAGGTTTTAGATGACGCTTAAGAAGGGAAAAGTACAGATTCAATTTCCTTAATTTCTTCCTGAGCTTTGTTTATCGCTGCGGGTAAATCATCTTTTGATAATCCGGTTAACTCCCAGGATATAGGATTTATTCTGGGTATTTCATCATCTTCACTCATAGAATCAAAGTCTGCCATGACGGCAACAGCATTCGCAATATTGATAAGCGCAACTTCAACAGGAAAGTTTTTTGCTTTTTGTGGTTCATGATGAAATTCAACACATTCTTCAAGGACAGGAGAAAGTTTCCAGTTTTTTATTAATTCTGCGCCTACCTGGGTATGATCAAAACCAAAGACATGACGCTCTGCTTCATATGTTTCCAAATCTTCGCTGCCCTCCATTAACAATAAAATAGCTTCATGTGATTTTTCGGGAAGCTGATGGAACATAAGTAGTTGCCCAATATCATGTAGTAAACCAGCGATAAAAATAGATTCAGTATTAATTTTTTTTGATTTTTTCGCGAGTATTTGTGCCAATAAACCACAGTATAAACTATGGTGCCAAAAATCCTGCATGGTGATTAATGTATTGGGAATACCATTAAATGTATCACTTGCAGCAGTCGATAAAACGAGATCTCGAATTTTCTTTGTTCCAAGGATAGCAATAGCGCGGGTAATCGTATCAACTTCAGTTGAAAGTCCATAAAAGGCACTGTTAGCAATTTTTAACATGCGTGCAACGAGGGCAGGATCCTGAGAAATAACTTTACCCATTTCATCGGCTGTAGAGTCAGGATCATTGGCCAATTCATTAACGCGAAGAGATACCTGGGGAAGTGAAACTAAATCACGCGCATTATTGACTAAATTCTGAACTTCAGTTTCTGACATTGTTATTAAACCTCATTATTATTTTATGGGTATAAGTTTAGTTTAGTAATACAGACTTTCTACAATAAAGATGTGGCAATGTCACGCTTTATACTTATATGTAGGTATAACCTTTCTAAGTGTATTATTCATTCGTCAATTTAGTGATTTTGTCTATGATATCGGGGTTTTCCCAATCAACACCACCATACAATGCATAACGAATTTTACCTGCTTTACCAATTACATAACTGGTAGGAAAGGCAAAAACTTTCCAGCGTTTTAATGCTGCTCCATTTACATCAAATAAAATGGGAAAACTAATTTGAACCTTTGAGTTTAAAAATTTCTCCACGGTTTTTTTGTCTTCAGCCATATTAACGCCCAAAATGGTAAAAACTTTAGCAGAAAAATGGTTTTGTAAGCGTTGCATGGAGGGCATTTCGTGTACGCAAGGGGGGCACCAGCTTGCCCAAAAATTAACTAAAACAACTTTTCCTTTTAGTTTATCAAGATCGACTGTTTTATTATTAAGATCTTTTAAAATTAATTCTGCTGGAACAGGTGTGCCCTTATATATAGAGAGCCTTCGTTCCTTTTTTCCGCTTGTTATTTTTATATTTTTATTTTTTCCTAATGCCACATAATTTGTTTGTCGATTTTTAAATGGTAGCGATTTAAGGTAACCAGCCGCACGTTTTAATGTGGCCGGAAGTTTAGTGCTTATTTTATTTTCATATGCATCTGCGTCTGGACGAAAATAATAACGATCACGTACACCTTTTATTCTTTGTACAAAAACATCGCTGCCATTTTTTTCTAAAGCAGGAATGGTTTGATCAAGCTTCCAGTACCAGGGAGATTTTATTGGCTGTAAAATAAAAAGCGCTAAGTTGGTCTTTTCAACAATATCGAGTAACTTTGCTTTTACACCGGGTTCGGGTGTTTCAACAAAAAATTTGGGGCTCATGAGAATAACACCGATAAGTGCGCGGCTATTTTTATATTGTGTTTGCCAGCGTTTAGCTCCTTTCAAGACAGGCAAACTACCTCGTCCGGTTGTGACGGGAATAATTTTTTTCCCGGTTAGTTTAAATGCGTATTCAATTAATTCACTAATATCCGTATCCGGAATACGATCCATGCTGCTGCTGGCAACAGGAAGAAAATGTGCGGCAAAGAGATCAACTCGCCAGACTTCGATATTATTTTTCGCTAAATACCTGGCAATGTCATGTTCAGATTTTTGTGGGCCGGCTTCTGAATATAACCAAAGAAATAATGTGTCAGCTTGATCATGATGATCCCCGGTCGCTTTGTATACCGTATATTCAATTTCAGTCTCTGGATTGATAGAGAAAAAACGTGTTTCTTCTGCAAAAACTAAATGAGGGCTAAAACCTGTAATTAGCAAAGTTAAAAGTAATAAATGATATACTTGCATGGTTTTAAATTTTACTCTTTGGCCATAATATATATTTTATATTATTTACAGTTAAAATTTTATTATCCGGTATTTCACCATTATTTAATATGTATTTAATCTGAATCAGGAGCAGTAAATGAACAAATGGCAATGTGTAGTATGTGGTTTTATCTATGATGAAACGGTAGGTTTACCTGATGAAGGTATCGCAGCAGGTACAGCCTGGGCTGATATTCCGGATGACTGGCTTTGCCCCGATTGTGGAGTTGGAAAATCTGATTTTGAAATGGAACAAGTAGATTAATAATATGACGACACCTGACCCTATTATAATTATTGGCAGTGGTCTTGCTGGATACAATGTTGCACGTGAATTTCGTAAGTTAAATACAAGTGCAGAATTAGTTCTTATTGCAGATGATGCTGCCGATTTTTATTCCAAACCTATGTTATCAAATGCTTTGGTGAAGAATAAAAAGGCACATGAGTTAGCGACTGCGACTGCTGAAAAGATGGCTGATGATCTTAATGCAAAAATTTTAAAACAAACGCGTATTGAAAAAATTGATCCGGATAATAAGGTCATTCATACAGCGAATAATGATAAATTAAAATATAGTCAACTTGTTCTTGCACTTGGTGCATCAACAATTACCTTGCCTGTAAGTGGAAATGCAATCGATAAAATTTTTACTGTTAATGATTTGGCCGGTTATGCAGCTTTTAGAGCGGCCATTGCTGACAAGAAAAAAATTGCGATTATTGGTGCTGGTCTGATTGGTTGTGAATTTGCAAATGATTTAGTACTTTCTGATTTTGATGTTTCTGTTATTGGTCATGCTGATTTACCACTTAATCGTTTATTACCTTCAGAAGCTGGAAAATATTTAAAAAATGCATTAACAGAGCAAGGAGTTAACTGGCATCTTGGACAAGAAACAAAACAGGTTAATCATAATGGTAATATTTTTCAGCTTGAGCTGGATAATGGGACATGTTTAGAAGTTGATATTGTTTTATCTGCGGTGGGTTTAAAACCCAACATTAAAATAGCAGAAGATGCGGGAATTTCCGTGAATCAAGGCATTGTTGTTAATCAACAGCTGGAGACAAATCATAAAGGTATTTTTGCATTAGGTGATTGTGCTGAGGTTGAAAATTTATTATTACCTTTTGTCATGCCACTGATGAGTTCTGCACGTGCGCTGGCAAAAAATTTGAATGGTGAAACGACCGCGGTAAGTTTTCCTGCTATGCCCATCATGCTAAAAACACCTTCATGTTCTGTTGTGGTTGCACCTCCTGCTCGTGGCATAAAAGGGGAGTGGCAAGTTAAGCAAGATAACGACGGTGTGCATGCCCGTTATTTTGACCAGCAAGGTTCGCTGCACGGTTTTGCTCTAGTGGGTAAAGCGGTAGAAGATAAACAACGGCTGACAAAAGAACTCCCTGCAGTCTTAAAATAAATTGTCATTACGAGAAGCGCAGCGACGAAGCAATCTTCAGAAAAGCGGCATCTGTTATGAGATTGCTACGAGCATCGTGCCCTTCGCCCTACGGGCCAGGTAAAACCTGTTTAAAATCGTTCCTTACGATTTTATGCCGCGTCAATACTAAAAAAGAATTTTTAGTATTTCCTCGCAAAGACAGCAACAGAAATTTATTCCGGAAAATTTTCAGCCGGTGTATTGATGTTTGTTTTTAGCTCAGTAAGATGTTTCTGGATTTGACTGACGGAACTTTCTGATAAAGAAGTATGTTCCTCTTTAACGACTAATAATGATTTTTGAATTTCAAAACAAATATCAGCCTGGGTAACAAAACCAAATGTTGAGGCAGTTCCTTTAAGAGTGTGGATGAGTCGATAAAATGTTTCAATAAAATCAGGATTGTTTAAATCTGTCTGAAATTCTTTCCAGCTATTTTCAATTTCCAGGTATTTATCAGGCAGCTGGCGACAATACTTTTCATGTAATGCTTCCATTCGTTCCTGAAATTTACGTTTTTTTTCGTCGGTCATATTATTTATAATAGTTATTGAGCGCGATAGATAACGAATCCTGTAAGTATACGTTAAGATTAACACAGAAATTAAAATCTTAAATGAAAATTAGTCTGCTTTTGATATAAAGCTGCAATTTTCATGCTTTTTTACTATCAGGCATTACATTTTGTTAGAATAAGCTGATGGATGTTTCTTATATAATTGACCCTTTAAATGATGCACAACGGCAGGCCGTGTGTGCACCTGCATCTAATATTCTGGTTTTAGCCGGAGCGGGTAGTGGTAAAACACGTGTACTGGTGCATCGCATAGCCTGGTTAATGCAAGCTGAAAATATTTCACCCTATGGTATTTTAGCGGTGACTTTTACCAATAAAGCCGCCGCAGAAATGCGTGGCCGGATTGAAAATCTACTTGGTATACCCTCAAGTGGTCTGTGGGTGGGAACTTTTCATGGTATTGCGCATCGCCTGTTGCGTGCGCACTGGAAAGAGGCTGAATTGCCACAAACTTTTCAAATCATAGACAGTGAAGATCAGCATCGGGCACTCAAACGTGTCGTGCGTGAGATGGGCCTTGATGAAAAACGCTGGGTGCCACGTGAAGCACAGTGGTGGATCAATGCACGTAAAGATGAAGGTCTGCGCCCAAATAATATTGAATATAAAAATGATACTTTTTTAAAACACATGGTCGAGATATACCGCGAATATGAAGCCATGTGTCAGCGAAATGGTTCGCTGGATTTTGCAGAACTGCTACTTCGTGCTTATGAATTGTGGGTAAAACGCCCTGATATACTGCAGCACTATCAACAACGTTTTCAAAATATCCTGGTGGATGAGTTCCAGGATACCAACACCATTCAATATGCCTGGATTAAAATTCTTGCAGGTAATAGCGCAAATGTTTTTGTTGTCGGTGATGATGATCAATCAATTTATGGCTGGCGTGGTGCACAAATTGAAAATATTTATAAATTTTCAAAAGATTATAAAAATACTTCTAATTTTCGCCTGGAACAAAATTACCGTTCAACAGGGAATATCCTCGGCGCAGCGAATGCATTAATTGCTAACAACACAGATCGCATGGGTAAAGAGCTGTGGACTGATGGCAGCGATGGTGAGTTGATTGAAATTTATAGAGCCTTTAATGAAGTTGAAGAAGCGCGTTATATCGTCGATAAAATTACCGCATGGACCGATCAAGCCGGCTTGCGCAGTGAAAATGCTATTTTATATCGCTCCAATGCTCAATCGCGTGTACTGGAAGAAGCGTTAATGCTGGCCGGTACACCTTATCGTATTTATGGTGGATTAAAATTCTTTGAACGCCAGGAAATTAAAGATGCGCTGGCCTATTTACGCTTGTTAACAATTAAAACTGACGATGCGTCGTATGAACGAATTGTAAATGTACCAACACGAGGCATAGGTAATAAAACCGTTGACCTGGTTCGAAGTTGTGCGCGGACAAATAACATATCAATGTGGCAAGCAACGTTACAATTAATTGAGCAAGGTGAAATAACTTCACGCGCCTTAAGCGCGTTACAACAATTTGTTGATTTAATATCCGAGATGGAAGTTGATCTGGACAAAATGGAATTGTTTGAACAAATAGAACACGTCATCCATCAAAGCACACTCATTGCTCACTATGAAAAAGAGAAGGGTGAAAAAGGCCGCAACCGAATAGAAAACCTGGATGAACTGGTGAATGCAGGTCGCAGCTTTGAACAGGATGACTGGGAAGAAACTGAACTCGATAAAATGTCAGCTTTTTTATCACATGCTTCATTAGAAGCCGGTGAAGGTCAGGCGAACGAAGGAGAAGACAGTGTACAATTGATGACACTACACTCTGCAAAGGGATTAGAGTTCAAACAGGTTTTTTTAGCGGGAATGGAAGAAGGTTTATTTCCACATAGCAGATCATCAGAAGAAAGCGGACGCCTGGAAGAAGAACGTCGTCTTTGTTATGTCGGCATGACACGGGCAATGGAAAAACTCACAATTAGTTATGCAGAAAAAAGGCGTTTATACGGCGAAGAAAAATACGCACCGCCCTCACGTTTTATAACAGAAATTCCCGATGAATTTACCCAGCACGTTCGACTACAAGGCAGCGCAACACCCGTTACTGGTTATGCTGGATCATATCCAGTACAAAAAGAAAAAGCCGTAAGAGAAGCCGCACCAGTTCAATTAGGGCAGCGTGTTTGCCATGAAAAATTTGGCGAAGGTGTGGTATTAGATTATGAAGGCGAAGGTCGTCATGCCCGTGTGCAGATTAACTTTGATGATTTAGGCAGTAAGTGGTTAGTGATGGAATATGCAAACCTGATTGTTTAATTTTTTGTAGGTCGGCTCTTCAGGCCGACATGTTTAATGTCACTGCGTGGCTGGAATATTATGTCCGGTTTCACTTAGGAACCACCTCTGGTGTTTCATCGAGTATAACCTTAACGTATGCTATACGTTCTGGCCACGCCGGACGACTGCGTCGGGGCTGCCCGACAGCAAGTTACTTTTTCTTGCTTGTCCAAGCAAAAGTAACCAAAAAGAAAAACAGGCGCTCTGCCCAAAGAACCCTTACAGGTTTCATTATGGATACCCCACCCTCAGGTCTGGGTAACTCGCACGGTGCTCAGACAAACGCTCGCTATGATCCTGTTTTACTTTTGGTGGTCAACTGGAGTGCTTTGATACTCATTGAGCCTTCTCCCCCCAGCTTAGCATTTTCGCTAAAC